>JADGEY010000063.1 GCA_016744185.1 Emcibacteraceae bacterium
GTTCAAACTTACTAATGAGCCAATTAGAAAATAATTTTAAATCCATTTTTCGAAAAGGCATTTTACTATCCTCATTAGTGTTAAATATGCTTGCGCTTGCAATGCCTATGATATTGCTTCAGACTTATAATCACATCATTCCCAATGCAGGTTTTCCCCTTACTCTTATCGCTGTTTTTACCATAACAGGCGCTCTTATTATTACTCCTATGCGCAGAAAAAACATGGGGTTTGGTGTTTTACAAACCATAGAAAATCAAGCGATGCAGTTAAAAGAAGAAACAGCCCCCAATCTGACAAATTTAACCCAGCGTAAATATGCAAGCCAAATTACCCTTAAAGAAATCTCATTTAGATATGCTGGGGGGAAAACCACCCTCTTAAAAATGATTTTCGCACTCTATAAGCCCCAAGAAGGGCAGGTTTTAATTGATGATTTAGACATCAGGCAAATGCAGTCTTCTACTATTAGAGGATTCATTGCTTACCCCCCCAAAAAAGTTGATTCTTTTCATGGAACAATAGCACAAAATTTGCTCCTTTCTCACCCCATAGCATCTCAAGAAGATTTAGACGAGGCATGCCAAATGGCGTATATTTATGACGAAATATTTAATCCCCAAAAGGAACAGGCACATGATTAAAAGGAAAAAAGCTGCGAAGAAAGATAGTATATTTTCTACCCCTTTTACGAACGGAGAGAACATAAATAAAAAAGCTGCGGACCATTATTCGCATATTTTATCTCGTACTGTACTTTTAAAAGAAGAAAGATCACCTCGGATCATCCGAAAAAGCCTTATTGTTATTTGTATTTTTATACTAGGGGCAATTGTGTCGGCTGCTATAATACCTCTTAATGAGACAGCTATTGCTCAAGGCTCTATATCACCATCCTCATCCGTACAGCCGGTACAACACCTAAAAGGCGGCATTATAGAAGAAATCCTTGTAAGCAACGGGCAGTTTGTTAAAAAAGGTGATGTTATTTTACGCATGATGCCTGCTATGCCGCTATCAGAACTCAACCGTTTTAAAGCAAAATATGCGGCTCTTGATATGCAAATTATTCGTTTAAAGTCTTTTACACAGAGAAGCGATCTAGATTATGGAAAATATGAAAAAAATTATAGCGAGTTTGCACAGGATCAAAAAGATATCCTTGCACAGCAAAATAATTCTCGAGAAGCCCAAATCTATATTTTAGAACAACAAATACATGAACAACGTAACGAACTCACTATTCTAAAAAAACAGACTAAAAACTATGAAATATCCGTTTTTTATACGCGGCAACAACTTGAAATCCGTGAAAAATTAAAAAGAAAAGGCTTAAAGTCAGCATTGCATTTATTAGAAGCCAAACAGGAACATAATAAAGCCTTTGAAAGCTTACAAGAAACTGAAGCTAGGATGGCTAACGCACGAACATTAATCCGTAAAGCTGAGGGCAGTCTTATCCAATTAGATACAAAATTAAGCGATGAAGCCTTTAAACAAATAGGCGTGTTATCAAAAGAACTCATTCAAGTCATGGAAGAGGTGAAGATTTTAGAAGATAAACTTATAAGTCTTGATATTACCGCCCCTAGTGATGGGTACATTAAAGGTTTAACATATTATTCTGCTGGTGCGATGATCCCTCCTAGCGGAATAGTCGCAGTGGTTGTCCCTACCGGAGGCACTCTTATTGCAACCGTACATATTTCACCTCGTGATATTAGTCATGTAAAACTAGGCAGTGAAGTTATTCTTAAAATTGACACCTATAACTATAACCGATATGGCGGCATTAAAGGAAAGCTGCACCGTGTGTCAGCCTCTTCATTTCTCAATGAAAAAGGAGAAACATATTTTAAAGGCATTATTAAAATACCTACTAATTATTTAGGCTCCAACCCTAAAAATAACAGACTTGCACCAGGCATGACTGTTGTTGCTGATATTAAAACAGGCGAAGAAACCTTGCTTCAATATTTAGCCAAACCAATAAATAATGCCTTAAACGGCTCATTTAGAGAAAGATAAATATCCTCCCTAAAAACGAACGAATCCTCTTTATATGAAAAAGATATAAGGGGGGGCGCCCATCTTATGGTTAATTTTAATACCAAAAAAGCAACACTGATAAAAAAAAAATTAAATAATTCAAAAAATAGCCTTTTTCTCCCTCTTCTTCTAATTTTAATTTCTCTTATGAAAACTAATCAAGTATAATAAAAAACTAATTCTACTATGTTGCATTATTGGTTCTATTGATGTATAAAAGAGTATAATGATATATGAATACAGGAAGTGCAATTAATATGGAAATTTATAGCATTAAAATACCAATAGTTAGACAAATAAGGGTTAGTAGTGATGGAGTTTAAATTAAAAGCATTGGCTGTTTTTGGAACATTTGCCTTTTCCTCTTGGATGTATTCGCCCACCGAAGCGGGAAAAAATATTGTCAAAAACGTAGATCCACTACCAACCCCTGTCCCTAAAAATGAATATTTTTCAGGTTTAGACCATGATCCACAAGACACAGGTTTAGATGATCGAAAATCTACATTAAAATCTACTGTCGCCTGCACATCATCTTGGGCAATAAATACACAGCCTACTACAAATATAAAAGCCATTACAGTAGAGCAAGCCGTCATCAGTAGCTTAGATTCGACAGAGGATTCTCAAAAAACTTTAGAAAGATACTTTGATATATCGCTGGGCAATCCAACCGTTATTGTAACGCTTATGCAAAAACTATTAAAAGAACTTGGAGGTTTAAATCAGGCTCTTACTTCTGAAAAAACAGATTCTAAAAAGCAAAAAATTGATGCCGACAAATTAGGGGCTGCGGGGCGAAGAATTATTGATGCAGCCTATAAAGCGGCAAGCAAAGCCTATAATATTCCTTTTCTTGAAACCAATAAAATATCTTTAAAGTCTGGTGAAATTGGCTGGGATTTTGGTCCTGCTGGAAAAGCACCTCTGCGGGGATTTAGCCGCGTCGGTGCTGCGAGTAAAGATATTAAAGGCACTAATGTTGTTGCATTCGAAAAAACACCTGCTAGCCATTTTCTCAATGATGGTATCGTAAATGTAGATTCTTTTCATGCTTCTAATATCCCAAAGGGAAGTTACCGTCTCTTTGTTCTTACGTCTTCTTATTGCGAAGAAGAAAAGATTGCCAAGCCATTTGGCAGCCAAATGTCCTTTAATGATCGTAAAATTCCCATCGTATATAAAACAGATTCTACAGCTTTAACAGTAGCAGAACTAACCTCTGGTGGTGTATTTATAAAAAGCGACAAAGGGAACGATAAGTTTTTTATTAAAACAGCCCCTAAAAAAATTAAAAATATTGGTGAAAATAAAAACCACTTAAATGTTGGGTCAATGATCACATCAATTATTGTGAATAAGAAAGGCTCTTTTGATCTTAATTTTCGCGGTAAAGGAAATAAATCACCTTATATTGTAGGTATCATTATCTCACCAATTAATATTGATAGTTTAACAGATAATGTTAATGATGCTTACCTTGCTTTTTTAGATAAAATTGAGCCTGCAAATGGCACAGAAACTTCTCAAGATACTTCTCCTGGAGCAGGGGCTAATCCGCCAATTAACGGATTTAGAAATTACGCTTCAAAAAGTTACAATAACAGTTTTAGTCCCTCTAGAACACGCCCCGCATTAGGTCCAAATGCTCCATTTTTTAACACTGTTGGAGCAACTCCAATTCCGACACCAACTCCGACACCAACTCCAATTCCGACACCAACTCCGACTCCAACTCCGACACCAACTCCAACTCCGACACCAACTCCAACTCCGACACCAACTCCAACTCCAATTTTACCTAGCCTTGTTGCTAATGCTGATGTGGATCAAAAAATTTACCTCAATAATGATTTTAATTTAAATGCTTGCCTTTCATCCATTGCATCAATTTCATTATGTGATCTTAATAATGACCTTCCAGCAGTGTTTAAAGAACATTTTACTATTGAGTGGATATTAAATGGAACAACAATTGCGACAGGTCTAAACCCAACAGATCTTATTGCCAACAATCCGGGAATTTTTAGTTCTGCCGGAGTTTATGCCATATTACTTAAAGTCATTTGGGATGGCACATTATTCAGTTACGATAGTAAATTTTATACATCAAGTTTACGCCTTATTGAAATTGATGAAATAAAAATAACGATTGCTTCTGCGCCGAATGCTATAATTATTACGGTCATTGGGCTAGGATTAATCATAAGGTTACGTCGCAGAAAAAATAACATTAAATAATAAATTTTTAACAAATAGGGGGGGTAATATGGAAAATACTGGTGAATATTTTCTATATTACCTTTTGGGCTTAAAAATATTCTTTTATTTAACGGCTGTTTTCATATTCATCAGCAGTAGTGATGATTTTTTTATTGATATTTGTTATTATGTAAGACGCCTATGGCGTAAATATTACATTTATACAAAACATCCTCGCCTCACACAGAGTGATCTTTTTATTGATACAGAACAACATTTTTCTCTCATGATACCTGCTTGGCAAGAAAGCAGCGTTATAGAAAAAATGCTTCTAAATTCTATAAAAACCTACCAATATAATTCATATATTATATTTGTGGGTTGTTATCCAAATGATCCTAAAACAAGTAATCTTGTTAAAAAACTAGCAGAAAAATTCTCTAAAATTCAACTTTCTATTTGCCCTCATGATGGTCCCACAAATAAAGCAGACTGTTTGAATTCAATATTTCAAAATATTTTAAAATATGAAAAGAAAAATCAATGTAAATTTGATGGCTTTATCCTACATGATGCAGAAGACATCGTTCATCCCTTAGAATTAAAGCTCTATAATTATCTTATTCCTCAAAAAGATATGATCCAGCTCCCCGTTATTCCCCTTGAAAAACCTTTGTATAATTTAACGGCAGGTCATTACCAAGACGAATTTGCAGAAAGTCATGGTAAGGATTTAGTTGTTAGAGAATTTTTGACCAAGCATGTCTCTTGTGCTGGCGTAGGGTGTGTTTTAAGCCGAAAAGCTATTTTAGCACTAAAAAATGATGATCAAAACCCTTTTGATAACAGCAGTTTAACAGAAGATTACCATATGGCATTAAGATTAAATAGTCTTAAAATGAAAATGGCATTTGTTCGCATTAATTTTAAAGAAGATACACAAAAAGCCAGCATCATTAAACTTAGAAAAAGAAATACCATCGGCACAAGGGAGTTTTTTCCAAACTGTTTTGCAGATGCCGTGAAGCAAAAATCACGCTGGATCATTGGCATTGTTTTTCAGGGCTGGCAAAGTCAAAAATGGCGAGGGTCTCTCGCTCTAAAATACATGCTGCTTCGTGACCGAAAAAGCATTTTAACCGCTTTTTTTTCAGTTGCCGCCTATTTCTTGCTTCTTAATTATTTCATTTTCTATGCTTTACCTTCGATTTTTAAGGGCCTTCCTACTCCCCCTCCTTTAATTAGAAAAGATGAGCTTCTTATTTATATTTTATGGGGAAATTTATTCTTTTTAATTAATCGTATTATCAATAGATTTATCTATTGCTATTCGCTTTATGGCTTGGCTTCCGCTCTTATGGTAGTGCCGCGCCTATTTTGGGGAAATATTATTAATTTTTTTGCATCCGCCAGAGCGGTAAAATTCTTTATCAGCCATCTGCTTACAGAAAAGGCTCTTGCTTGGGAAAAAACAGACCATGTTTTCCCAGATATTCAAGATTTAGAACCTCATCAAAATCATATTGGAGAGATATTAATATCTAAAGGTATTATTGATTATATCCAGCTTCAGCAAAACCTAAAGACCCAAAGAAATTTAACATCTTATCTGCCTATTGGAGACATATTAAAGCAAGACCGCCTGATTACACAAGAACAGCTTAATGAGGCTCTCAAAGTTCAAAAAACAATGAGTAAAAACAATGAGTAAAATTTTACTTAAAGTCATTGCTTTTTTTATAGGCTGCATTTCTCTTGTCGGTTTTACTTTACATTTTACCATCCAAAGCGATTGGGCAAAACAAGAATTACAATATTTCAAACAAGTATTAAAGCCAGAGAAATCTTTTAAATCTACCAAAAAATCCATGCCTGTTAAAAAAGTAAAACTTACTAACCTTTATAACGAGCCCCCTCTTAAAGAGCCAAAAAATACAATAAAACCTCATAAAATATTAAAAAAAACTGTTTTAATAAATAAAAATTTACAGTTCTTTCCTCGCCGCCAAATTAAACTGATCAAAAAAAAACTCACCCTAAAGTCTAAAGTGGTTATTCCTCCTGCAAAGAAATATATTCACAAAAAAAACCTCATAACAAACCATGCTCAAAATGGATTTGATGCTTATAGAAATAAAGACTTCAAACGAGCCATTGCCGAATTTTCTGCTCATTTAAAGGTGATGCCCACCGTAAATAACATGAATATTCATATCCAAAAAGCCTATGCTCATCAAGCCATAGGGGAGAAAAAGGAAGCTATTTTTCATTTTAAAAAATCAATCGACCAGCAATTAACGCCTCAAGCTCATTTACAAAATGAAATAAGATATTTAAACAATATTTGGGATTTTAATCACCATATAATATGGCGAAACCATTCTAATCATAAACAAATTCTTGGCAGAAAAGTTCTTTCATCTGGAAGTTTTACCCGATTATCTTATAAGCCTGATTTCATCAATAAGCCTGAAATTACATTATTCACTCGTTTGATGTCATCATTAGATCATAATATGAGTAAATCCTATCAAGCAAGCCTTGGAATATCTCTAAAGCCCCTTAAAAAACATAATTTCATAATCTCATTTGAAAGGTTATTTAAAATTGGTGAATTTGCACGAAATGATTGGATGGCGAGGGCATCCTACTCCTTCGCTCATAATATGGGATATGTGAATGAGCCTAAAATGGCATATTCTATCTATCTTGATGCTGCCTTAATCGGGATAAAATCAAAAGATATATCTTTTACAGCCATAGCGGCAGTAGGCTACGCACTGCCTTATGTAAGAAATCTTATAGTTAGACCTGAAATAAAAAGCATTCTCACCTTAAATCACGATAAATATTATAAATGCTACCATTATGAATTAAGCACAGGAATAAGCGGGAATTTTTATTTTAATGAAAGTAAATATGAAAGCCATAGAAGCTATATATCCCTTGCTGCTCATTATAATTTTAAAATTTTTGGCAATAGCCTGACCTCTTCTGGGCCGTCCCTCTCAGTCTCTTTTCATTTTTGAATTATTTAAGAGATTTAGACACAATTTCAAAAACATGTTTTGAAAGATTGTCTAAATTCATAATTTCATTTAAAGCCGCCTTCATAAGAATTTGTCGGTCGCTATCATAAAATTTCCAGCGCGTCAGAGGCTTTACAAGACCAGAGGCTATTTGTGGATTTAAAGGATCAAGCTGAATAATAATATTTTTAAGAAATTCATAACCCTTGCCTGATTTATGATGAAATGCAACAAGGTTAAGAGCGCAAAAAACGCTCACTAACGAGCGAACACGATTTGGCGTTTTAATATCAAAATCAGGGTGAAGGCATAAAGCTTCTACATTGCGAATAATATCAAGAGCATCTTCATTACCCCAAGGAGACTGCGCCGCTTGTAAACTAAACCATTTATCCAGAACCAACGCATCTTTATTCCACCGCTTATAAAAACGCTCTAAAACTTCTTTTTTACCGTTAAAGCCGCTATTAACAAGAGCAGATAAAGCCCCAATTTCATCGGTCATATTATCCGCCGTTAAATATTGTTTTTCGCAAGAAGTAAAAATCCTTTCCTCTTCTAAATCAATTAGGTAGCTTAGAATAATATTTTTAAGTTTTCTTTTACCCGCTGCCTCTGCATTAAATTGGTAAGCCTCTTTTTCTGTAGTTTGCGAATAAAGAGCAAGAAATTCTTCTTTAAGCGCAGAAGCTAATGTTTTTTTCACAAAAGCTCTTGCATGATGGATTGCGTCCACATCAATCGGCGTTCTATATTGCCCAAGAACAGCTTCTGACGGCAAAGAAAGTAGCTCTGCAATAAAAGGTTTTTCATGAACCTTTGACGTAAGAATGAGGCGAATAGCTGCAATATATTTTTCCTCTAAAGCAGGCTCTGAAAAATTCGCTGCTAAATCCATAATAATCTTGGTTGCAAGCACCTGCCCTGCTTCCCACTGATTAAAAGAATCGCTATCATTGCCAAGAAGAAAAAGAAGCTCGTCAAATGTAAGATCAGTGATTAATTTTACAGGCGCAGAAAATCCTCTAAGAATCGAGGGTACGGGCGGCAGATCAATATGATCGAAAATAAAGACCTGCTCTTTCTCTGTAAGTTTTAATATAAGCCCCTCTTCTAATAAATCTTTACCATTTCGGTCTAGCAGACCAAACCCCACAGGAATTAACATTGGTTTTTTACCCGCCTGCCCTGCTGTATCTGGAATTTCTTGTTTTAAAGTGAGGGTAAAGCGTTTTTCTACGGCATCATAAGCCGTTTTCGCCGTCACAACAGGCGTGCCAGCCTGTGAATACCAAAGCTTAAAATGCTCAAGATCAACGCCTGACGCATCGCTCATGGCAGCGACAAAATCATCACATGTTACAGCCTGCCCATCATGGCGCTGAAAATAAAGGTCTGTGCCTTTGCGGAAATTCTTAGCTCCGAGCAGACTATGATACATGCGAATTACTTCCGCCCCTTTTTCATAGATGGTCACTGTATAAAAATTATTGATCTGCATATATGAATCAGGGCGCACAGAATGCGCCATAGGACCATTATCCTCGGCAAATTGATGCTGCCTTAAAACTCTTACATCACAGATGCGCTGCACCGCACGTGACCCCATATCTGCCGAAAATTCTTGATCACGGTAGACGGTTAGCCCCTCTTTTAAACTCAGCTGAAACCAATCACGACATGTAATACGGTTGCCTGTCCAATTATGAAAATATTCATGGGCAACCACGGCTTCTACCGCACTAAAATCAGCGTCCGTTGCTGTTTCAGCCTTGGCAAGAACGCATTTTGTGTTAAAAATATTAAGGCTCTTATTTTCCATCGCCCCCATATTAAAATGACTAACTGCTACAATATTAAAAATAGTAAGATCATATTCACGTCCATATTTCTCTTCATCCCACGTCATAGAATGGATCAAAGATGCCATCGCATGGGGGCATTTATCAAGATCACTTTCTTCTACAAATATCCTAAGCGTTACTTTCTCACCTGACAGGGTTGTAAAGTGATCTTCAAGAACGGCAAGCTCTCCCGCTACTAAAGCAAATAAATAACAAGGCTTTGCATGAGGATCATCCCAAAGCGTATAATGCCGCCCATCAGCAAGATCGCCGCCCTCAACCATATTCCCGTTAGAAAGCAGCGTAGGATACGCGGCTTTATCCGCTTCGATACGCACTGTAAATTTAAGCATCACATCAGGGCGGTCAAGAAAATATGTAATCCGCCTAAAACCTTCCGCTTCGCACTGGGTGCAATACATACCGTTTGAGATATAAAGCCCTTCCAGAGCTGTATTTTGAGCAGGGTTAATTTCATTTATAATTGTAACAGACGAAAGCTCCGCCAGATTATGAAGCGTTAAACTCTCCTCATCTAAATCATAACCATCAGAAGAAATTTCTTTGCCATCAATGGCAACAGATTTTAAAATCATATCTTCGCCGTCAAGACGAATGGAAGATACGCCTGCTTTTTCTCTTTTAAAGGTAAGGTGCGAGGTAACAATCGTTACATCTTCTTTTAAATCAAAATTCAAATTTGCGTGGGTAATAAAATAATCAGGCTTTTGATAATCTTTTAAATAAATCACCTTTGGAGCAATCCCAGCTGTATCGATTTTAAACATAGGTTTTCCTACCCTTGAATTATTATAAATAATAGAGCTTAATTTAAATAAGGTTATTTATATTTAATTACGCCGCAAATAATCTTGAAACTTCATCAACAAGATCTTTTAAATGGAATGGCTTTTGAAGAACTTTTGCATGGGGGAGCGAGCCATTTTTCTTATCAAGAGCAAAGGCTGCAAAGCCCGTTATAAACATCACTTTTAAATCTGGATACATTTTAGTCGCCCTACGGGCAAGTTCAATCCCATCCATACCAGGCATCACAATATCCGTCAGTAATAAATTAAAATGACCACTTGCTAAAAGAGGTAATGCGTCAGAACCATTTTCGACAGATACCACATCATAGCCTGCTTTTTCTAACGACCTTCCTAAAAAGCTTCGCATTGTACTATCATCTTCTGCAAGTAATATACTAGGCACTCATTTTCCTTACTTTTTTTTAATGAAACACGCTCTATTTACATAGATTATAATTTAATAAAGTAAAATTCCATAAAAATCTATATTCACTTTTTAATTTGCTCTAATAATTTTACGGGGACGGCACTAAATAACTATAATAACTCATAGGTTTTGAGATTTTTTATTTTCCTCACTTGGAGTATTTTAAATATAGCCCAAGTAATTTTTCTTAAGACAAACATAAAAAAGGCAGCCTATGTAAGCTGCCTTAAATAATCATATTTAGTTTCTTATTTTAATTCGCTTGCCGCCTTAAAAAAGCTGGGATTTTGAGATTATCTTCTTTATTAATCACTTTAGGAGAAATAGGCTCGCCTGCCGTCAAACTTGACATACTTCTACTTACTTCACCTGTATTTTGACTTTCTTTCTGCTCTCCTGAAACATTATTTAAAGCTGCTGTAAGAAGCTCACCTTGCTGAGACAAACCAGAATCCAAGCCAGAATCTAAGATTATTTTTTTATTTATCTTGCCGCCTTCAAGCATCACGCTTAAAGGCCCACCACGCTTTTTTGGCGCCTCCATTTTTTCAGGGGTTGGATTTAACATATCAGCTTCGGCAAAAGGGTCTGTCTTCGTTTCTAAATCACCATGCCTTGCTGAAAAAATATCCAATGAATCTGTTTCATCGGGTAAAATCGGCGAAGGCGCAATGAAGGGGGCATCTTTATCATTATCCATAGAGGGGATATCTTCTTTTACCTCTTTTATGACTTCAACATCCAATTGATTAATCAGGCTATTATTCTCTGTTCTTGCAAGCTCCGTCAGATCTAACGGCACTTTTACCGCTGTATTATCCACTAAAACTTCAGCCTCCTCTTCTATTTGAGAGGCTTGAGCTGTCTTTGCGAGCAAATCATTAACCGGTAGCGGACGCACTTTTCCATCTGCTGTAATGCCCGTTGCAACAACAGATACACGCATTTTACCATCTAAAGCAGGGTCAAGGGCAGAGCCAACAAGAATATTTGCATCAGGGTCAACTTCACTGCGGATTCTGTTCGCAGCCTCATCAACTTCAAATAAAGTAAGATCCATTCCCCCCGTAATATTAATTAAAACGCCCGCAGCCCCTTTCATGGAAACTTCATCAAGCAGAGGATTTGAAATAGCCGCTTCTGCAGCTTCTTTTGCGCGGTTTTCTCCTTCTGCTTCTCCCGTTCCCATCATTGCATTGCCCATTTCGCTCATCACAGTGCGAACATCAGCGAAGTCAAGATTTACAAGGCCAGGTATGACCATCAAATCCGTAATGCCCCGAACGCCCGAATGAAGAACTTCATCAGCCATGGAAAAAGCATCCGCCATTGTCGTGCGCTCATTGGCAATGCGAAATAAATTCTGGTTTGGGATAATAATTAAAGTATCCACATACTTAGAAAGCTCTTCAATCCCCTGCTCGGCAAGCTTCATACGGCGTGATCCTTCAAACTGGAATGGTTTTGTGACCACTGCAACCGTTAAAATGTTGCTTTCACGTGCCGCCTGCGCAATCATAGGCGCTGCGCCCGTTCCCGTACCGCCGCCCATTCCTGCTGTAATGAAAACCATGTGAGAGCCTTCTAAATGCTCTTTAATAACCTGCATTGTTTCTTCTGCTGCCGCTTTACCAACTTCTGGCCTTGACCCTGCGCCAAGCCCTTGAGTTAATTCTGCACCAAGCTGAATTTTTTGATCTGCAAGGGCATTGACTAAAGCCTGAGCGTCCGTATTTGCAACAACAAAATCAACGCCTTTAAGCTCAGAACGGATCATATTATTAACAGCATTACCGCCTGCGCCGCCCACACCAAAAACGGTGATCTTAGGTGTAAGTTCAGTTAATTCTGGTGGTGTAAATTCAATTGTCATTCATAATCTCCAACTTAATGTCATAATACATCATTTGCTTGGCATATTGTATTTTTAATCTCTCTTGATTCTTTTAAAAATATTTTCTTTCTAAAAAAACATCAATTATGATTCAATACGTATTAACAGCGAGTTAACTATATTATACCCCATGCGAATCACATTGTCTCTAAAAAAATGCGCCCGAGTCGTTTTAAAAAACTTATAGAGTCATTTCATAAGCTTGCGAGATATTTTTTTCCAAAAATTCCCTTTTAAAAAGATTTTCGATAAAAAAATCTTAAAAATTAGTT
>JADGEY010000640.1:0-266 GCA_016744185.1 Emcibacteraceae bacterium
ACACACACACACACACACACACACACACACACACACACACACACACACACACACACACACACACACACACACACACAACACACAATAACCTTATTGTTTAATGAATAGAGTTATACTTAAATGTGGATTCTTATTAAAATATTTCGAAGCATCTCCCAAAGCAACTTTCCTTTGTGAATATTACTAAAGTTTAAATAGAAAGTGAAAATTCTTTATTACTATGCACTGAACATTGTATATTATATACTGTACACTGTACACTATAC
>JADGEY010000640.1:276-560 GCA_016744185.1 Emcibacteraceae bacterium
CACACACACACCACACACCACCCACAATATGTTACTTCACATTATTTCACATATATTACATTTTCCAACTTTCATCTATCCCCAAATAACCACATTTACTCTTTTCTAAAAAAAACTCTCACATAACCCCATGTACCAACTGTAATAAACCATTATCACATCGTCAATTAACCCCTTGTATATACATTTATGGTTGGTATAAATAGTTAACGTCAGTAGCGGTCAGTTGTAGCGGTCAGTATAGGTAGTCACCTTTATTAAACTCTCACATAACCCTATATACC
>JADGEY010000641.1 GCA_016744185.1 Emcibacteraceae bacterium
ATATATATATGTGTGTGTGTGTGTGTGTGTGTGTGTGTGTGTGTGTGTGTGTGTGTGTGTGTGGTTTAAATCGAGGCATGTTTATTTTATTTAATTAACGAAAGTGCAATACATATAACTAGTTAATATTCAGTTATTCAGTATAATTGTACTCGCTAGTAAACGTATGTAAACAGTCGAGAGAAATAGAGAGAGAAAGAAAATATAATAAATAATAAATTAGCTTGATCTATTGCATCGAGTACAACCGCCAATAATCCTGCAGCTCCATTGAAACAATTGTAGGCCAAGGTACAGTTTTCGCGATTAATGAATTTTTTAACGAGTTATTGGAAATGCATAATCAATAAATAGAGTATTATATATTGTTTTACGGGATAACGAAAGAGTAATTAAATAATATAATGTTATAATGTAATAATATAATGTTTAGTATACATTTAAAATGCTTAAATTGAAGATACTTTAAAAAAAACTGTTTATTAAAATTGTAGTTATAGAATTATGGTTAATATTTCTCGGAAACAGGAATTTAATAAGAATTCTTACTAGTAATAAAT
>JADGEY010000643.1:0-149 GCA_016744185.1 Emcibacteraceae bacterium
CACACACACACACACACACACACACACACACTTACATACACATACACACTCACACACACACGCACACACGAACACACACGAACACACACATACACACACACACGCACACACGCACATATACACGCACACATACACACACACATACATAT
>JADGEY010000644.1 GCA_016744185.1 Emcibacteraceae bacterium
CTATTATCTTGTATATATAAATAGATTTATGTTTGTTTTATTTTAAATATATACATCATTTATTTATAAATGAATACATGTCCATTTATAAAAATATATATTTATAAATAAATCACTTATATATAGAATTTGTATATCTATTTCATAAATATATTACATATCTTAGTAAAAAAGAAAGCCAATTATGATATGTTATCATTACGATGACAATAATTCATATGTGCGTAAAAATAAATAAACTAAATCAATCCACTGAATGAACATATGCAAGTGAACAGTCTGTGATATAGGTACATCTCGTGTGTGTGTGTGTGTGTGTGTGTGTGTGTGTGTGTGTGTGTGTGTGTGTGTGTGTGTAGGGGGTGTGTGTGTGTGTGTGTGTGTGTGTGTGTGTGTGTGTGTGTCTTGTTGAAATAGCAGTAGTAGTGGATGAGTTGAAATGTCATCAAATATGTACAACCAAACAAGAATGTATGTTTGTATGAATGAATAAAATGCGAGGAATTCTATTGTGTTGTATACATTGGGGGTAGGACGGGGTAGGTGGGGGTAGGAG
>JADGEY010000645.1 GCA_016744185.1 Emcibacteraceae bacterium
GTGTATGTGTGTGTGTGTGTGTGTGTGTGTGTGTGTGTGTGTGTGTGTGTGTGCGTGTGTGTGTGCGTGTGTGTGTGGTGCAATAGATTAAAGAGGAGTTGAATATTTGAGTTTTGTTATATTATATTTCATATAAACAATTGCATAACTCTACAGTGTTAGAGTACTTTTCTATGTAGAGTATACGATGATATAACTTAAATCAAATTAATAGTAGTTAATAATTATTTCTTCTAGTTACATATAGAAGGAGTAATATCTACTATAGCATTATATATCATTATCTAATATAGTAGAGTGTAGTTATGTACTTAATTATATTCATGGTGTGAATATGTTTACGAAGGATTCGAGGATTATATTTGAACAAATATAGAAGATGGCCAATGCTATGGTATCACTTATAAGAAATTTTAACATTTTGCCGATTATTAATTTTACAATGAGGAGCTATATTTATACTTCAATAACTGAGAACAGATGTACTAGTTATGCCACAATGACTATATAATACTATATCACAAATTATCTTTTTCCAATAGTAATCCAATAGTAATCC
>JADGEY010000646.1 GCA_016744185.1 Emcibacteraceae bacterium
GTGTGTGTGTGTGTGTGTGTGTGTGTGTGTGTGTGTGTGTGTGTGTGTGTGTGTGTGTGTGTGTGTGTGTGTGTGATATATAGGCAAATACAATGTGATCAATGGTGTGAACATTATTGATATTCACAATAAGGTGTCACATGTCACCCGTCACATGTCAGGTGTCACTAACCAATTTCAGGTAAACAAAGAAACATGAGTATTCCCCAGCCTCTGGTAAATAGGACAGAAACACGGTGAGGCACAGCATGAGAATCAAATGGTCTTTACCAATCTTCTTGAGAGCCTGAAATGCAGGGAGGATTAAATGAGGGGGAGAGGAGAGTGGGAGAGGAGAGGGAGAGGATAGGGAGAGGAGAGTGGGAGAGAGGGGTCTGAGATGGTGATGGCGATTGCATGAAGAGTTTATGGTAAAGATTTAAGTTGAGTGAGAGTAAGAATTGAAGAGATTAGTAGAAATAGTAGAAGTTGGCAGAAGTTGGAATGAGAGAAGGAGGCAGAAAAGAATGGTGAAGAGATGAGAGAATAGAGTAGAAGAAGAGAGAGAAGGAGAGAGAA
>JADGEY010000647.1 GCA_016744185.1 Emcibacteraceae bacterium
CATACATACACATGCATGCAGGTACGCATGCTCACAGCCAGACGCCCGTGCACATATGCATACACGCCCCACGCGAATAGGACTAACGCACTACACCCCACTCTACCGTATACACACACACACACACACACACACACACACACACTAGGTGCAATGTCTGCTAGTACTGAACCTCTTGCTTTGGAAGCTTTGAAGAACTGGCAACACATTACAGGTATTCAACTAGTACCAGAACATGTGGAGAGTAGGGTGTTGCATAATATGGAGAGACCCGGTATTGAGCAGGTGAGTGTACTGGCGAGCGATTCTGGTGGGGAGGGAGCTGGTGAGGATTTAAGTGAGGATAGAGGTGATGATATATGTGGCGATATAGTGAAGAATTGGGTGGGGAGGGAGGTGGATATTTATGTGGGGAGGGAGGTAACCTAATGGTTTATGCACTAATAACAACTAGTATTATAGGTTTCAGTTGTGTGTGTGATGAATGGGAAATGAAAATAAGAATACAGTAAAATTATTATATAATTATTTATTGTAAATAAAAGAAAGTTTATATAG
>JADGEY010000648.1 GCA_016744185.1 Emcibacteraceae bacterium
CACAAACACATCCACACACACACACACGCACACACACACAAACACACACCCCCAACACACATACACACTCATACATACACACACACACACACACACACACACACACACACACACACACACACACACACACACACACACACACACACACACACACACACACACACACACACACACACACACACACACACACACACACACACACACACACACACACACACACACACACACACACACACACACACACACACCACACACCTACTCTACATAGAATCGGTCTATACGACGTACCTCCCGTGAAGTTGTATGCTTCCTTGTTGAAGAGCCTAGTCGAGAAGCAACTATTCCAAGACGCTTGCAGCGTGTTTGGCTATATTGCTTCCATTAACGAACAGAAACTAAAGGTTGGATAAATGCTACGTTGCCGCTATCTCTAGATCTTAATATCTTTGGTATGAAATAGATTTAATTTCAGTGTAAATCTGAATAGGATAGCTTAGAAGCTATAAACTATATTAGAAGCTATATAGCATTATAAACGTACAGTTACTAGTATATAT
>JADGEY010000064.1 GCA_016744185.1 Emcibacteraceae bacterium
AATGTAATAAAATAAAGAAAACCAAATTAAAGGAATATATGACCAATCCTTCGCAGCGATGACATTTTGATATGTTGCCTGCCCCTTCAAAAAATTAACAAAAACATAGATAATATAGGCACTCAGATAAAGCATGGTTACGGTAAATACTGAATAAATAAATACAAATTTTAATATAGAAGCAGCAATGAAATAAGATGTATTTATTTCACCATATACAACTGAATTAACAATTTTTGCTATTCCTAAAGGAAGCCCCATAAGAATTGCTAAAAGAATAAAATGGCAATGATTTGGGGCTACGGTGATGATTTGCTGAATGGTTTGGCGTGGTTTAAATAGCATTGAAATACAGGGGTGTAATTTTTTTTGTTCTAAATTTTCCATGATATCCTTCAATTTTTAGCAAAAACACTTTTGAATAAAACTCATCTTATATTACCCGTTTAATAAACTCACTCAAACTTTATATTTTTGCGATGGGGGCAGAATATATGCCTAGTTAACAACAAAATGTAATTTATTTTCTTTAACTTTAATATTGCCAAGAAATGTTTTTTTTCCTGTTTCATCTAATGAGATAAGCTTGTAATTCCCTAAGGGTAATAGGAACGTGCTTGTTCCTTTGGCATCTTTGATAATAATTTGATCCATTGCTATTGGGGATTTTGTTTCATTTTCGACAAAGGCTTGCAGCATAACACTTCCTTTGGTGAAATAATCCGAATTCTTTAGGATAAGAGGCTTTCTATAGCCCTCCATACGAAGCCAGTCTGGTCGCCCCTCGATCATTTTTTGCTTTGGGTGAAAAACAGTTAAATCAATTTTATTATCAAATATTTTTGATGTTAGAAACTTACCTTGTTTGTCTTTCATAACAGTAGTTTGATGGATTTTATTTTGCTGCATAACATAATCAAAAACAGGATCATTCGCTCTGTTATTAAACCGAATAGCGTCAGAACCAAAAGCCTGATCAATTGTTAAGGGGTCGGTACCAGTCATTTTTTTTAAGTGGGCTGCCATCCATCCAACTTTCTTACCATTTTTTAGCGTTACCCAAGATTCGTCGGCATGAGAATAGCCAACATAGATAAAAATTTTAGCGGATGGGTTTTTTTTAAGGATAGTATCAACTATATTTTTTGCTTGAAAAAGCTCTCTTTCTTGTATTTTGTCCCATCCTTTTAATATAGCTCTCTTCGTTCCTTGTTCAAAAGTTTGGTCATATGAAGCAAGTGTATATCCAATATTTATTGATTGGCGTAAGAAATCTCCAAAAACGGGAGCCATTGAATAAGCTCCAGTAGAACGATGGGGGTATTTAATATTGATAGGGCCTAAAGTTAGGTTTGTAGTTAAGGTTTCAACCGCAAGAAATTCGAAGCCGATTTTTTTAAGTGCAATGGCGAGTTTCTGTCCAAAAGCTCTATGAAAAGAGAGGTGATGTGCTTCATTTAATATGACTATTTGGCGGTTTTTTGCCAGTTTTATTATTTCTTCTACCGCATCATATGGTTGATATTTTTCGACCTTTTTCTTGAGTTTTTTATCTTCTTTGATGGGTCTAGGCTCTTTAAATATGTAACCGTTATCGTAAATGCTAAAAAATGTATAATAAGATTCTTTTCTCCCGTAAGACTTATCATCTGGAATATTATCTTCCATTTCTTTTAAGGCTTCAAAAATGTGACCTTTACTAATTTTGTTATGAAGTTTATAAAAGGCAAAGGGTGGTTTTTTTGGGTTGTCTGCTGCTGCATCAGATATTGAAAGTAACAACGCAACAACATAAATCTTCATTATTGTATTATATGTCATAAATAGTCCCCTTTTTTAGATATATGCTTTATTTCCTAGATAATTACATTAAGGCTTTCTTATCACAAACTCACTCAATTTATTAAACATTCGCTAAAAACTCTTACCTTTGCTATAGGAACAGCATATGTATTTTAAGAGGCTAATCTTATGAGAGATTATGATGTTATTATTGTTGGGGCAGGGGCTGCGGGGCTTATGTGCGCTATGGAAGCGGGTAAGAGGGGGCGGACGGTTTTAATTGTTGATCAGGGAAAGAAAACAGCGGGTAAAATTCGTATTTCTGGCGGAGGACGCTGTAATTTTACCAATATTCATATGCATCCTAAAGATTATATTTCTGAAAATCCTCGTTTTGCTTATTCTGCTCTTAAAAGATATGGAGTTCGGGATTTTATTGATTTAGTTGAAAGCTATAATATTGCCTATCATGAAAAAAACTTGGGGCAGTTATTTTGTGATGTTTCTTCTTTTGAAATAATCGATATGTTGATGGACGAATGCCATGATGCTGGCGTAGAGGTAATGACCGAGGTTAAGGCGGAAAACACTCGTAAAGAAGGCGACAATTTCATCTTTGAGACGAGTGAAGGCTCTTTTACATGCCGCTCCCTTGTGATTGCCACGGGCGGCCCTTCTATTCCTAAGATGGGGTCTAGCGGCTATGCGTACCAAGTGGCAAAACGCTATACGCTTAATGTCATTGCGCATAGGGCAGGGCTTGTACCGCTTACTTTTGATGCAGAGACATCTGAAAAATTTAAGGGCTTGGCAGGGATTTCCCAAGAAGTAGAGGTCACGACCAGCAACCCTTACGGCGGTAAAAAAGCGAAGAAGACCTTTAGAGAGGCTCTCTTATTTACGCATAAGGGGTTAAGCGGTCCTGCGGTTTTGCAGATTTCATCTTACTGGCGTGAAGGGAATGAAGTGATTATCAACTTTACGCCTGACATTGATATTTTAGAGCATTTGAAAAAACACCGTGAAAGTGATCCAAAGCTTGGGGTGGGGACGGTGCTTTCTTATGTGCTGCCCAAAAGGCTTGCGGCTGCGATTACTGCCGATCTTGGGCTTGTGACTAAAATTGCTGATATGAGTAATAAGAATTTGGAACGTATCGCGGGGGCTGTGAATGCCTGCGTGGTTATTCCAAATGGTACGGAAGGCTATAAAACGGCGGAAGTTGCGCTTGGCGGCGTGGATACTAAAGAAATATCATCTAAAACTTTCGAAGCGAATAAGGTGGCAGGGCTTTATTTTATTGGGGAATGTTTAGATGTGACGGGGCATCTTGGCGGCTTTAATTTCCAGTGGGCTTGGGCATCGGGGCATGCTGCTGGTCAATATGTTTAATTGACCTCTTTGGGTTTAATAGAGCCTGTATGTTTAATAGAGCTAATATATTTCAAGCTATGTTTAATTTGGTTGTGATATATTAACGAACTTGATAGATACTAGGGTAATAATAGAAATTTTCTACATATAAATAAAGGGTATAAGATGAGCGCAAAGACTCCTACGGGGGCAAGGTTTGAGGTTTTAAAAGATTTTGGACGAATGAAGACTGAAATTCTATCAGGTCTAACGGTGGCTTTGGCTCTTGTACCAGAAGCGGTAGCATTCGCTTTTGTGGCAGGGGTTCACCCTTTGGTGGGGCTTTATGCGGCTTTTATCGTGGGAATTATCACGGCGATCTTTGGCGGACGGCCTGGAATGATTTCTGGGGCAACGGGCGCGCTTGCGGTGGTAATGGTTGCGCTTGTGGCGCAGCATGGGGTTGAATATTTATTCGCTACGGTGGTTCTTATGGGAATTATTCAGCTTATTGCAGGGGCGATGCACTGGGGTAAATTTATTCGTATGGTACCGCATCCTGTGATGCTGGGATTTGTTAATGGATTGGCGATTGTGATTTTCCTTGCTCAGATGGGACAGTTTAAAACTAAGCTTCCAGATGGCACGTATGAATGGCTTGCTAATGGCCCGATGCTGATTATGGTTTTCCTTGTGCTTTTAACGATGGCTATTGTTCATTTTCTTCCTAAATTTACCCGAGCAATTCCTGCGCCTCTTGCGGGGATTGCCTTTGTAACAGCGATTGTGATTTTCTTTGATTTTGATGTGAGCCGTGTGGGGGATATGGCTTCGATTAAAGGAAATTTGCCAATTTTTCATATTCCAATGGTTGACCTGACGCTGGATACCCTATGGATTATCTTGCCCTATGCGGTGATTTTGGCGGCGATTGGTCTGATTGAATCTCTTTTAACTTTAAATCTTGTGGCTGAAATGACGGAAACTCACGGCGGTGCGAGTAAAGAATGTATGGCGCAGGGGGCGGCAAATGTTGTGACAGGGTTTTTCGGCGGTATGGGCGGCTGCGCTATGATTGGACAGTCGATTATTAATGTAAAATCTGGCGGACGTACCAGAGTTGCTGGAATTGCGGCATCATTGTTCTTGCTCGGTTTTATTCTCTGGGCATCGTCTCTTATTGAAATGATCCCTTTAGCGGCTCTTGTCGGTGTGATGTTTATGGTTGTTGTCGGTACGTTTGCTTGGAATTCATTGCAACTGATTGGTAAAATTCCAAGGTCTGATCTGTTTGTTATTGTTCTTGTAACAGCCGTTACGGTTTATCAGGATCTTGCTATTGCAGTTATTGTGGGGGTTATTGTTTCGGCTCTTGTTTACGCTTGGCAATCTTCGACTAAAATTCATGCTGCAACACGGATTAACCGAAAAGGCTCTAAAATCTATGAGTTAGAAGGCCCTTTATTTTTTGGTTCAATCGAAAGCTTTATGGCGACTTTTACACCAAAAGATGATCCTGCCGATGTTATTATTGATTTTAATAATTCCCGTGTGGTTGACCATTCGGCTCTGGAGGCTATTGATAAAATAGCGGATAAATATACTAAAGCGGGTAAAAGACTACATCTTTTACATCTATCCGCAGATTGCCAGCATTTATTAGAAAAAGCAGGAAGCCTTGTTGAAATGTCCCTGATCGAAGACCCTCATTATGGGGTTGCGGTGGACTATGATAGCCATTATCATGAAGATGATTAAGCTATAAGCTTTCTAGTCTTGTTAATGTTTTAGATAAGGATCATGTCAATGAAATATAAATTCCTCATTTTACCTTTAGCGGTAAGTTTGATTGCGTCTTGTTATGCGGATGTAAAAGTGCCGCTGCGCAAGTCCCCAACGGCTGAGGCTATTGTAGAAGATGGCTCGCCTCTTATTGGCTATGATGGTCGCTTCAAGCCTGTTATTGCTAAAAATGGGATGGTTTCTTCATCAGATGTGATTGCCTCTCAAGTTGGCGCTGATATTTTAGCGGCAGGAGGCAATGCGGTTGATGCCGCCGTTGCAGTGGGCTTTGCGCTTGCGGTAACATATCCTCAGGCAGGGAATATTGGCGGCGGCGGCTTTATGATGGTTTATATGAAGGATGCTAACAAAACAGTCGCAATTGATTATCGTGAAATGGCACCCGCTTTAGCGCACCGTGATATGTTCCTTGGTAAAGATGGCAGTGTGGATAGGCTTATGGTTAGAAGAAGCCGTAGAGCCGCTGGAGTACCTGGAACTGTGGCAGGGCTGCTGCATGCTCTTAACAAATATGGAACGATGACGGCTGCGCAGGTTATTGCTCCTGCCTATAAGCTTGCTTACGGCGGATTTGAGATGAGCTATTCATTAGCAAAATCGATGAAGGCTAAAAAAACTAAATTATCGAAGAGCTTAGAGACGAGAAAAGTATTTCTTCATGATGATTTAAGCCCTTATAAATTTGGGGAGATTTTAAAGCAGCCTGATCTTGCATGGACGTTAAAACAAATTATGCAGCGGGGGGTAAAAGGGTTTTATGAGGGGGCGGTCGCACAAAAAATTCATGATGATATGGCAAAAAATGGCGGCATTATGACGAAATCAGATTTGAAAGCTTATAAAACCATCGAACGTGAGCCTATTATTGGGACTTATAAAAATTATAAGGTAGCGACTATGCCGCCGCCTTCTTCTGGCGGTATTCATTTGGTGCAGATGATGAATATGCTTGAGAATGACAGCTTGAAATCTCATGGACATAATTCGGCCCGTAATATGCATCTTTATATCGAGGCCATGCGGCAAGCCTACGCTGACCGTAGTGAATATTTGGGTGATCCTGATTTCTCATCTGTTCCAATTAAAGCTTTGATTGATAAAAAATATGCTGCTAAGATTCGGGCTGTTATCCCAAAACATCGTGCGCGCAGATCGGGGGAAGTAAAGCCTGCGCTGGGGGCTAAATATGAAAGTCCAGATACAACCCATTATTCGGTTATGGATAAGTTTGGCAATGTGGTTTCGAACACTTACACCATTAATTTTTCATATGGCAGTGGGATTATGGTTGCGGGGACGGGAATGCTTTTAAATAATGAAATGGATGATTTCTCTGCAAAACCTGGCGTGCCAAATGGTTTCGGTCTTTTGGGCGGTGAAGCGAATAGCGTCCAGCCCCGAAAGCGTCCTTTATCTTCGATGACTCCCGTTATTGTCTTTAAAAATAACGAGCCGCTTTTTGCAACGGGCAGCCCAGGGGGAAGCACTATTATAACGGTTGTGCTGCAAACTGTTTTGAATGTTGTGGAATTTGATATGGATATTTCGGCTGCAACAGGTGCGCCGCGGCTTCATCATCAATGGTATCCAGATGTAACCTCTATTGAAACGGGTTTTTCGGTTGATACGCTTAATATTTTACGCTCTATGGGGCATAAGATAAGCCGCCAGAAAAGAACGTTTGGGTCAACCCAGTCCGTTCTTCGTAAAGATGGATTTTTCTACGGCTCGGCAGATGCAAGAAGAACAGGCGCAGCGGCAATTGGGGTTAAATAAGATCAGCTTTTTATAGAGATGCCTTTACAAGAATTTGGCGAGGACATCTCTGTAATTGCGGCTTACTTGAAGCTCCGCCGCTGATTTTAAGATTAATTTATATTTGCCGCCCGTGGCATTATGGACTTCTGTCACATTGGCTAGATTAACAATGGTAGAGCGGTGAACCCGCTGAAAATGTTCAGGGTCTAATCGTTTTTCCATATTTTTCATAGTTTCACGTAAGATATGAGTTTTATCGCCCGCATGAAGGCACATATAATCGCCTGCTGCATCAATATATTCAATTGTCTTTACATCAAGCATCGTTGTGTGACCACGGTCTTTAATGTTAAAATGTGTCTCAAAACGGCTTTCTTGTTTAAGGTCTGACTGGCTCACAATTTGTGCAAGCTCAATCTTACTATCTGTATCATTCATATTTTCGATGAGCCTCACCAGTTTCGAATTTTGCTCTATGGCAAGTCTTTCAGAAATTTGTTCTCTTACACGGCTGATCGTGCCTGTGAGTAAATCTTCATCAATAGGCTTTAAAAGATAATCAAGAGCATGTGATTTAAAGGCATCAATTGCATATTCATCAAAAGCGGTGGCAAAAACGATTAGAGGTAGCTCTTCAGCTGCTAGGGCTTTAATCACGGCGAAACCATCGAAACCAGGCATTTGAATATCTAAAAAAACCAGAGCTGGGCGTTCGGCTCTAATTTTTTTTATAGCCTCCCTGCCATTTGCACATGTTCCGATAATTTCAATGTCGCTGAATTTTTCTAGACGGATTTGAAGACCTCTTAGGGCTAAGGGCTCATCATCAACCAGAAGGGTTCTTATCTTACTCATTTTCATTTTCTTTCAAGCGGTGTGATTTATCTTTATAAAGAAGGGGCAAGGTAATGGAAAGGCGAAGCCCCTTTGGCTGATTGCTAATCACAGTAAATTCATGTTTATTGGGATATAATTTTGCAAGTCTTTCACGGGTGTTTGCTATGCCAACGCCGCTGCTTGAGGTTATGGTCATTTGTTTATTCGCTTTTGTCAAACCCGGTCCATCATCTTCTAAGGTGATGTATAATTTATTATTTTCTGTGTAGGCGTTTAATTTAATCGTGCCGCCTTCTTCCATTGTTGAAATGGCATATTTAATAGAATTCTCCACAAGAGGTTGTAAAATAAGGCTGGGGACTAAGGCTTCTTCGGCAGGTTTTGTAATATCTGTTTTAAACTGTAATCTTTCACCAAAGCGAACTTTTTCGATATCTAAATATAAATGCAGGGCATAAAGCTCTTCATTAAGAGATGTTTTTTGATGTGGCTGGCTAACTAAACTGAAACGTAAAAAAGCACTTAATTTGGTTAGCATGCTATTGGCTTCATGGCTTTGCTTATCAAGCACTAAAGTTGAAATGGCATTGAGGGTATTAAAAAGAAAATGAGGATTAAGCTGATAGCGCAGCATTTTGAGCTGAGCTTGGTGGGCAAGGGCGGAAGCTTCGGCAAATTGTTTTGTTTTCTCAAAAGCGGTAAAATAAAAATTAATCGCAAAATAAAGTGCGCTCCATGTGATAATTAAGAGAATATCAAAGGGATAATTTCTAAAATAGCTTTTAAATTCAGGTGCCCAATAATCTGGATCAAATGTTTTTTCATAGGTTTCAATAAAGAACCATGTTTCTAAAAATGAATGAAGGGCAGCGGCAGTTGGGATAAGAATAATAAGAGTAATGATCGTTAAAATCGTTGGCTTTTCAAGCTTTTTCAGGTTTCTAAAAACATAACGCAGAGCTGTTGAAATACAAAAGCCAGAGAGAGAAAATAAAGCTGCTGCATAAATAAAATGAAATTCTAAGTCCCGAAAACTATATCCATTTAGGGTAATAATAATTGAATAAGTAATCCAGCCTGTAATCTGGAGATTCCAGAAAAGCTGTTTCTTATTTTTAATAATATTTTCAATTTTAATATTCACTGATCGTCTCTTTTGTTACTTTGCGGACTATAATGATTTTAAAAGTAACAAAAAGAGCAATGCGTTGAAAGCATTTAATTATTAGATGAACGGTCTTTTATTTATCTTTAGAATATAAATGCACATCTTGCTGAGGATAAGGGAATGAAATTTCTTCTTTATCAAATCTTTGTTTAATTTTTTTGGTTAGATCAAATTTAATAAGGGCAAGATCACTTGCCTTTGACCAAGTGCGAACCAAAATATCGACGGAGGATGCGCCAAGCTCGCTCACCACAATCATGGGAGCAGGGTCAGAAAAAATTCTTTTATCCGCAGCGGTAAGCTCCGCTAAAACTTTCAGAGCTTTATCAATATCATCATCATAACCAATGCCAACGGTCATATCGCTGCGCCGCGTATCATGATGAGAAATATTAATGATAGATTTTCCCCAAATGAGGGTGTTGGGGATAATGATCTGTAAATTATCTGGAGTTGCAAGCTCTGTGACAAATAGCCCAAGGGCTTTAACCGTTCCTCTATAACCTGCAGCATCAATGACTTGCCCTATTTTAAAGGGACGAAAAATGAGGATCATAACGCCCGCAGCCATATTGCTAAGCGTTCCTTGCAGGGCAAGACCAATGGCAAGGGAGGCTGCTCCTAAAAGAGTAATAAGACCTGCTGTTTCAACGCCAAGATGTTCAAGAATAGCAAGGAGTGTAAAGATTTTTATCAGTGCAGAAATTGCTTTAGAGAAGAAAGCCGTTAAAGTCTCATCTAATTTCTTACTAAGCTGTTTTTTAACGATTTTTGCGAGCCAGTTTGCAGCCTTAAATCCAATGAATAATATGACAATTGCACCAACAACATTCATGCCATATGTTGTTATAAATTCACTTGCCATACCTACATATTTTGAAATATCTTTTTCCATTTTATACCTCTTAAAAACTTTAATCAGATGATAGAATTATTATAAAATTTATAATATCTGAATTTTGATAAAATAACCAGCAAGATAAAGAACCAAAAGTTAAAAGAAAATACTTGCCAGATAGAGGGTTATTATGTGAAAGGAAGCCTGATGTGTATTTAGGAGTGTGGATGGGTGGAATATAAATACACATCAGGTCAGGGTATATTTGGAGCAGCAGATCATTTCTTTAAAAAGACCGAAAAAAGAAAATATACCTGCTGCTCAGTGAAGGAGCTTATCAAGTGCTCCCTCTTGATTTTGCTGCTTCGTTGTTCTTTAAAGATACTATAGTTAAAAAAACAAATAACGCAACTAATAATCATTATTAATAAATAGAAAATAATTAAATAACATTAACATATTGAATATTTTCGATTATTTAAATCACAAAAATGTGATTTGGATGAGTTTGTGAAATAGAGTAAAGAATGTTACAGTGCAGATGCTTTGTTAAGATTATTGGAATGTCGTCTAATAAGGTTATTTAAATACATATAATTATGGAAGGTTTTACTATGTCATCAACATTCAAGAAAACAGGAATTACTTTGGCTCTTGCAGCAGCAGGTCTGTTCGCTGCGTCATCTATGACAGCCGCCGCTGCGCCTCATGGCGATACTAAAGAAGCAAAGGTTCATTGTTATGGCGTTACATCATGTAAAGGTCATAATGATTGCAAAACAGATAAAAATGCTTGTAAAGGCAAAGCTGCTTGTAAAGGTCATGGCTTTAAAAATATGACAGCGAAGGCTTGCAAAGCTGCTGGCGGTCATGAAAAGAAAAAACTTAAAAAGAAAAGTAAAGAACATAAGTCTCATTAATTCTTTTTAGATAATATTTAAAAAAGGGCGAATTATTCAGTAGAATGACCGCCCTTTTTGTGTTTTTATAAATTTATAATTCTTAAATCTAGAATATTTAAAGAGGGAGATTTTGGTGGAAAAGAGTAACGGATTTACACCTTATCTTGGATATGGTCTTGGTCTTCGGCATCAGCATTTTAATGATGTGATTAAATTAGACCCCGATGATTGTGATGTTGATTGGTTTGAAATTATATCAGAAAATTATATGGTCTCTGGGGGGAAGCCTCGGTATTATTTAGACCAGATTAATGAAAAATTCCCTCTGGTCATGCATGGGGTTTCTTTATCGGTAGGCTCTACTGACCTTCTTAATATGGATTATTTGCGGGAGCTTAAAGAGCTTGCTGACCATGTTCAGCCTAAATGGATGTCGGATCATTTATGTTGGACGGGGCTGGGCGGGCATAATTTACATGATCTTTTGCCGCTGCCTTATAATAGAGAGGCGCTTAATCATGTCGCGCAGCGGGCTAAAGAAGTTCAGGATTTTTTAGAGCGTCCATTATTAATTGAAAATGCATCTAGTTATCTTACTTTTAAATCATCAAAAATAGCTGAATGGGACTTTTTAGCAGAAATTGCGGTTAAATCAGGCTGCGGAATTTTGCTTGATGTTAATAATATTTATGTCAGCGCTTTTAATCATGATTTTGATCCCATGGAATATTTAAGAGCTTTACCAAAAGATAAAATTGGTCAAATTCATATTGCAGGGCATGAACATAATGGGGATTACATTATTGATACGCATGATCGTCCTGTTTGCTCTGATGTATGGACGCTTTATGAGGAGGCTTTAAAATTATTTGGTCCAATCTCATCAATGATTGAACGAGATGATAATATCCCCCCTTTTAAAGAGCTTATGGATGAGCTGGATATTGCTCGAAAAATTGGCAATAGAATATTGGGGGAGCGGAATGAACAAAGCTTTAAATGATCTTCTTTCGCTTTTTAAAGATGCGGTGGTGACGGGGGATCGCCAGTTTTTATCTGAAATAGAGCAGGGCGGTAAAATATCACCACAGCAGCGAGTTCATGTTTATGCTCATGCTTATAGGGCAAGGCTTAGCGAAAGTTTGCTTGAAGATTATCCTATCTTGCATGAGATGTTGGGCGATGAGAGTTTTGATTTTCTGTGCAATGAGTATATTGATGCCCAGCCGTCAGACCATGCTTCATTAAGGTTTTTTGGAGGGCATTTAGAAGCTTTTTTGTTTCAGAATACGCCTTTTTCAAATGAGCCAGCTCTTGGGGAAATGGCACGTTTTGAATGGGCGTTAAGAGATGTTTTTGATGGCAAAGATGAAAGTGCGGTTTCATTAGAAGAATTAGGGTCTATACCACCAGAATCATGGACAATTCTGCGTTTTAAACTTCACCCAACTTATAGAG
>JADGEY010000650.1 GCA_016744185.1 Emcibacteraceae bacterium
TATCTATACATATCTATATGTTTATTATGAAGTAAAACATCAGCCCCTATTTTGACATAAACTTCCTAACCACACACACTACATTACACGTACATTACACGTACAACACACTCTTTATATATACTTCTCACATACTCCTCACATACTCCTCATTCACTTCTCACACAATCACTCCAATATACAATCATCAAGCACACACACACACACACACACACACACACTCTTCAAGCACACAGATTCACACACGCATATAGAACCACGCACTATTCACGCCCTTCCTCCACACATACACACACACATACGCACACACGCACACACACACATACACACACATGCACACTCTCACACACACACATACGTACATCCATTTACACACACACACACACACATACGTACATCCACTTACACACACACACACACACACACACATATATACACACATACACACACACTTACTCACCTCTATTGCACCGACATAACCTGATCATCCTGCACTAAACTTTATACCCACAATGCACCAGTGTTCACTTGCACGTGTACACTGTACAGTGTACAGT
>JADGEY010000651.1 GCA_016744185.1 Emcibacteraceae bacterium
GTGTATATGTGTAGAGAGTGTGAAATACTATGTGCTTGTATGTTTATGTTTACAAATGCTTGTGAATGTGTTGTGTATATGTCTGTGTGTATGATGTTGTCTGTGTGTTTGTGTGGTGTTGTGTGTGTGTGTGTGTGTGTGTGTTTTTGTAGTATTTTGTGTATGTGTGGTGTTGTATGTGTGTGTAGTGTTGTGTGTGTATATATGTGGTGTTGTATGTGTGTGGTGTTGTAATGATGTTGTGTGTATGATGTTGTCTGTGTGTATGTGTGTTGTTGTGTGTGTGTGTCTGTGTGTATGATGTTATATGTGTTGTGTTGTGTTGTGTGTATATTATATTGTGTTTATGTGGTATTATGTGTGATGTTGTATTTGTTAGTATATGTGTGTGAGTTAGTGAATGGCATTGTATGTGTGAGTTTATTGTTATGTGTGTGTGTGTGTGTGTGTGTGTGTGTGTGTGTGTGTGTGTGTGTGTGTGTGTGTGTGTGTGTGTGTATTGGTGTGTGTGTGTGAGTATGTGTGTGTGTATGTGTGTGTGTGTGTGTGTGTGTG
>JADGEY010000652.1 GCA_016744185.1 Emcibacteraceae bacterium
TCAGCAATGGTCAAACTTGGGATAATATGGCAAAACAAAAAAATGTCATTCTATACAAAATACAAATTCTAATTTTCTCTACGGGTGTGAAACTTGGACCTTAATGAAAAAAGAGGAAAAAAGGATCCAAGCATTCCAAAATAAAGCAGCCAAATGATTATATCCATGAAAAAATGACTAATCTAATTGGCAAATATGAACCACTCTTAAGCACTATAAAACGAAGAAAGCTTAAATATTATGGTCATATATGCAGACATAATGGACTGGCCAAAACCATACTACAAGGAAAAGTAGAAGGTAAAAGAAAAAGAGGTCGCCCACGAAATAATTGGATGCATAATGTAAATAATTGGACTAACAAAAATACTAGCGAATTAACACGGATGGTTGAAGATCGCGAAGAATGGAAGAACTTTGTGAATGCTACTTGTCTAATGACTCCCCCTATGATTCAAGAGTCACGGGAGTAAAAGTAAGTGTGTGTGTATGTGTGTGTGTGTGTGTGTGTGTGTGTGTGTGTGTGTGTGTGTGTGTGTGTGTGTGTGTGTGTGTG
>JADGEY010000655.1 GCA_016744185.1 Emcibacteraceae bacterium
TTCTTCTTCTTCTTCTTCTTCTTCTTCTTCTTCTTCTTCTTCTTCTTCTTCTTCTTCTTCTTCTTCTTCTTCTTCTTATTCTTCTTCTTCTTCTTCTTCTTCTTCTTCTTCCAATGCCCAACGCATCCACTACAAGCCCATACTCTCCTCGAAACCATGAAGACATAGCCCCCAGGACCCACTATCCCTACACCCCCGTTAGCCCCTTGTTACGCCCCTCTATTTCACATCTTCTCCTATGGCTAATTATCTCCAGTTAGCCTACTTCAGTTGTTAAGTATGGCCGTGTATGTCAAGTGCGCACGTGTTATGCAATAGTTACGCAATCGTTACGCAATCGCCTTGGCGAATATCTAGCTTGTATTATAAGTAGTAGTCAAGCAGGATAGTTCTTTTTTTATTAGAATTAGTTTCGTGATGAATGACATTTACACACACATACACACACACATACTAACACACACACGCATACACACAAACACACACACACACACACACACACACACACACACACACACACACATATATATCTCTCTCTTACACACATCTCCGCGC
>JADGEY010000656.1 GCA_016744185.1 Emcibacteraceae bacterium
ATATATATGTTATGATGTAATACATTACCTAGATCTTAAAAAGGACTATAAAGTAATTAAACGGATCTCATTTAATTACTTGCAATAACATACCCTGCAGGTACATAATATGAGTTTGACTTTTTATGTTACTTCAGACACCCTAAGTGCTAACAATTAAATTCTAATAGCAATAATTGAGTCCCAATCATATTGCTAACACCATACGATTCATAGTGTTCCTCTATCGCAGCATACTCTGCTTGTAGACATATAATCTGTCTCGTTTTTTCTCCAGCGGCTATATCGGATTTGTTTAATGGGATTCACAAGTTGAGAGTAGATCACAATGATAGATTGTAAGTATCGATTCTCATGTAATCGAAGAAATGCCACTATTTTGAAATCGTCGACCACAAATAGGTAGACTATTTTAAATTTCAGATAAATATCTTCATTTCGAAATCTATATCTATATGTATATATATGTCAAAATGTTTGTTTGTGTGTGTGTGTGTGTGTGTGTGTGTGTGTGTGTGTGTGTGTGTGTGTGTGTGTGTGTGTGTGTGTGTGTGT
>JADGEY010000657.1 GCA_016744185.1 Emcibacteraceae bacterium
GGTAATATATTATCTGCCCTGGTGTGGAGCGAGCGCCGTACCAGACGTGTGAACAGCTCCGCCATCTACTTGACCTCTCTGGCCATCACTGACCTTCTGGTGTTGGTGTTGCACTCAGTGGCCGAACTGGAGTTCGCCTGGGGCGTCATGATCCTGGGACAGCGGGGCATTTGCCAACTCTACTTCGTGTTCTGCTTGGTTGGTAGCCTGATAGTATTCCGAGCGCGTGCGTGCGTATGTGTGTTCCTGTGTGCGTGCGTGCGTACATACGTGCGTGTGTGCGGGCTTACTCATGCGTGCACGTGTGTAGTATGTATATATCTATGGGCGACATCATAGTATTGTACAGCGAACATCCTAAAGCGTACACTGTATAGTGCATAATGTACAATGTGACCTGCTGATGTATTAAATTGCAGTGTGTGTGTGTGTGTGTGTGTGTGTGTGTGTGTGTGTGTGTATGTGTGTATGTGTGTATGTGTGTGTGTATGTGTGTGTGTATATGTGTGTGTGTATGTGTGTGTGTGTATGTGTGTGTGTGTGTGTGTGTGTGT
>JADGEY010000658.1 GCA_016744185.1 Emcibacteraceae bacterium
TCACAATAACATTATGAGATGAATGGGTAAACACTGTACTATGGTCTATATTTGTAAAGGTAACAATAAAGGTGTGTAGAAAAAAAGTATAATCAGAAAGATTAACTATTAGTGACATTTACATGTGGACCAAAAATACATTATCACAAATAATAATGATGATGATGATATTAATAATGCCGATGATGATGATGATGATGATGATGATGATGATGATGAGGATGACGACGACGACGACGACGATGATGATGATGATGATGATGATGATGATTAAAATGGTTATGAAGATAATGTTGATAGTGAATAAAATGAAATAATAAGAAAATGATAACATCAATAATAATAACTATTGTGCGATTAAATAGATCTATGACTTGGTAATAAAATACATATATGTATTTTATTACATATATGTCAACAATGTACTTTGGTCTATATCTTCATCATGAGCTATCATTGACTATGGAAGTATCAAACTGCCTATATGTGGACAAAATAATATATATCATTGTTATGCTGACAAGTCAATAAAAATTGATTTATATATATATATAT
>JADGEY010000065.1 GCA_016744185.1 Emcibacteraceae bacterium
AAAGTGCTACCTTCTTCTTAAAGGCTGTCGTAAGGGTGCGTCTTTTAGTCATTATAATGTCTCCAAATTTACGTTTGAATACACCTTAACAGACTGTCCAGTTTTTTAGGACCACCTCAGATATTCATACAAAGTTTAATACAGATTTTTACATTAATAATAATAATCTTCCTTATATAAACTCTGATGTTGATATTTCTAAAGTTATAAGTGATCATTATTGTAGGGCTGGTGATCTTGTTATTGCAGATGCCTCAGAAGACTATGCTGCCGTAGGTAAAACTATTGAAATTAGGGCAGTAGAAGGTGTTGATGTAGTTGCAGGGCTACATACTTATTTAGCAAGAAATAAGATAAGTAATCAGGTTATTGGTTTTATGGGAAAAATGATGCAAACGGATAATGTGCGTAAGCAATTATGTAGATTTGCAACTGGTGTTTCTGTTCTAGGTATTACTAAGGGAAATTTTTCTAAAATTAAATATTCAAAACCATCACTTGCAGAACAACAAAGGATAGCGGATTTTTTGAGTGTTTTTGATGAGAAGATTTTGGGGTTATCTCGTAAGAAAGCTTTGTTGGAAGACTATAAAAAAGGAGTAATGCAAAAACTCTTCTCCCAGCAAATCCGCTTCACAAATAAAAACAACATCCCATTCCCAAACTGGAAAGAAAAGAAACTTGGTGAGGTAGCTTTTACTTCTACTGGTGATTCAAATAGAGAAGACTCTAAGTTAAATGGACGGTATTCATTTTTTGATCGTTCTATGGATATAAGAAAAAGTGAACGGTATTTATTTGATGGAGAAGCTGTAATTATTGCGGGAGAAGGGCAGAGTTTTCCACCTAAATACTTTGTTGGAAAATTTGATTTGCATCAAAGAACTTATGCTATCATGCAATTTAAGGGCATTGTTGGCAAATTTTTATATTATACATTAAACAAGTATAGTAATTATTTTTTATCTCAAGCTGTTGGGTCTACTGTGAAATCATTAAGGTTGCCAATATTTGATAAAATGCCTGTATTATTACCTTGCCTAGAAGAACAACAAAAAATCGCTGATTTTCTCACGGCAATTGATCAAAAGATTACTCATGCGACAGAAAGACTTGAGAAGGTGAAATCTTTCAAAAAAGCCTTGCTTGGACAGATGTTTATATGAATAATATCTTTGAAAAGGATTTATGATGGCACGGCAAGATATTAGATGGCAGCAAAGATTCCAAAATTATGGAAAAGCGTTAAGTCAGCTTACTCGTTTTATGGAACGTAAAGAGCTTAATGACCTTGAAGAACAAGGTCTTATTCAGTCCTTTGAATATAATCATGAACTTGCTTGTAAAGTTTTAAAAGACTTTTTGGAATTTAAAAATATAGAAGGGCAGCTTTTTGGATCAAAAGATGTAAGCAGAGAAGCATTTAAACAGGGGCTGCTTGGTGATAAAGAAGAAGATGGCATGATATGGATGAATATGATTAATGCCCGTAATTTAACCTCTCATACTTATAATGAAGAAACCACAAGGTTAATTGTTGACGCTATTATTGATGATTATTACGGTGTTTTTGTTAAGTTACAGCTAAAATTATCACGTTATATCGAGAATTAAAAAATGGATTATGGGTTAAGTAAAGAGGTTATTCAGAAAATATGCGCTGTCTTTGAATCATATTCTGATATTGATGAAGCGATAATTTTTGGATCACGGGCAAAAGGAAATTATAAAACAGGGTCTGATATTGATATTACCTTGCAGGGGAGCAGCCTTACTCTAGAAAAAATATATGAAATTAAACGCTCTCTTGATGATCTTGCTGTGCCTTATGAGTTTGATCTTTCTCTGTTTGATTTGATTACATCTTCTGAACTTATCGGTCATATTAAACGCCTCGGCATATCATTTTATAGTAAAAGGCGGCAAGAAGAGGTTAAAACTCCATATGGCTTAAAACATCATGAAACACAATCAGAACAGATATTAGAAGATAATTTGGTCAAGCAGCTTGGCACGCTGGGCTATGATAAGGTTTCTATCCGAGATGAAAGAGAACTTCTGGCTAATCTTAAAGCTCAGCTTGAAATACATAATGAAATTACGCTGTCTGATGATGAATTTAAAAAAATCCTTACTCATTTGGGCAAAGGAGATGTTTTTGAAAAGGCAAAAATACTTCGGGATAAAATGCACCTAAGGCGTGATGATGGATCATCTGCCTATCTTGAATTTATTGATATGAATGAATGGTGTAAAAATCAATATCAGGTAACCACTCAAATCACCCAGACAGGGAAATATGAAAACCGTTATGATGTGACGCTTTTAATCAATGGGCTGCCCCTTGTGCAGATCGAATTAAAACGCCGTGGTGTGGAAATTAAGGAAGCCTTTAACCAAATCAACCGTTATCAAAAACATAGCTTTCAGGCGGGCGTAGGGCTTTTTAACTATGTGCAGATTTTTGTGATCTCTAATGGGGTGAATACGAAATATTACGCCAATAATAAAAGGCAGAGCTTTAAACAAACGTTCTTTTGGGCAGATGTTAATAATAAAGCAATTACCCAGCTTGACCAATTTGCAAAAGAGTTTTTAGAAAAATGTCATTTGTCAAAGATGATTACTAAATATATTACGCTTAATGAAACTGATAAAATTCTTATGGTGCTGCGTCCCTATCAATATTATGCAGTCGAAGCCATTGTCGAAAAAGTCAAAAACGGACGCAGTAACGGCTATGTCTGGCATACAACGGGATCGGGGAAGACCTTAACCTCTTTTAAAGCTTCACAAATTTTAATTAATATTCCAAAGGTTTATAAAGTGGTCTTTGTTGTTGACCGCCGTGATCTTGATTATCAAACGAATAAGGAATTTAACGCTTTTTCCAAGGGCTGCGTTGATGGAACCAATAATACAAAGGCTTTAGTTGAACAATTTGCCGACCCTTCTAAAAAACTGATCGTTACCACTATTCAGAAATTAAATACTGCGATAGGCAAGGATCGTTATAAAGATAAGATGGATTATCTAAAAGATAAACGGATCATTTTTATCTTTGACGAATGCCATAGAAGCCAGTTTGGCGATACTCATAACCGCATTACTAAATTTTTTAAACGCCATCAAATGTTTGGTTTTACAGGCACACCTATTTTCAAAGAGAATGCATCAACTAATGATCGTGGCAAACGCACAACCAAGATGCTGTTTGGGGAATGCCTTCATAAATATGTCATTACGGACGCTATTGGTGATGAAAATGTGCTTAAATTCTCTATTGAATATGTGGGGAAATATGTTCAAAAAGAAAATTCAGCTAATTTTTTAGATATTCAGGTGGAATCTATTGATAAAAAAGAAGCTTGGGAATCAGACAAGCGGATTAATGATATTACCGATTACATTATCAAAATTCACAATAGCAAAACCGATAATAGGAATTTTACGGCTATGTTTTGTCTGGGCAGTAAAGAGATGCTGTTTAAATATTATGATGCCTTTAAAAAGCGTAAAGAAGAGGGGATTCATGATTTAAAAATCGCCACTATTTTCAGCTTTAACGCCAATGAAGAAGCAAAAGATGCAGATGGTGGCATTGCAGATGATAGCCTTAACATTGATGAAAAACATATTGATGAACATAGCAGAGACATTTTAGAACGCTATATTGCTGATTATAATCAGATGTTTAACAGTAATCATTCGGCAAAAGACAGCCTGTCATATTATAATTATTACAATAATATTTCAAAAATGGTAAAAGAGCGAAAAATTGATATTTTACTTGTGGTTAATATGTTCTTAACGGGCTTTGATAGCAAGACTCTCAACACGCTTTATGTGGATAAGAACCTTAAATATCACGGTTTGCTGCAAGCTTTTTCTCGCACCAACCGTATTTTAAATGAAAGAAAGTCTCAGGGTAATATTATCTGCTTTCGAAATTTAAAACCTGCTACCGATGAGGCGATTGCTCTGTTTTCTAATCTTGATGCAAAAGATGCGATTATTATGGCACCTTATCATGATTATATTGATAATTTTGATGAGGCTTATAAAGAGCTTCTTAAAATTACGCCGACGGTAAGCTCTGTGAATGATTTAAAAACAGAAGAAGATGAGCTTAGATTTATTAGAGCTTTTCGGGCTTTAATGCGCATTAGAAATATTCTGAAAAGCTTTGCCGATTTCAAGTTTAGCGACCTTGAAATGATGCCCCAAGAATTTGAAGATTATAAATCTAAATATCTAGACTTACAAGATAAGGTGAAACGGGACCGCCAAGGGGATAAAACATCTATCCTTGATGAAGTTGATTTTGAGTTAGAACTTATTCAGCGTGATGAGATCAATGTAACCTATATCCTTACCCTGCTTAAAGATATTACGGGGGATAATGATAAAGAAAATACTGTAGCCCACAAAAAAATATTAGATATTATCTCAGGCGATATAAAACTTAGAAATAAACGGGAGCTTATTGAAAAATTTATCACCGAGAATATGCCGAAAATTTCAAATAAAGATACTGTTGAAGATGAATATGAGAGATTTTTAAATATAGAAAAAAAAGCTGCTCTCATAAAGTTTTGTAAAGAAGAGGGCTTGAAAATCGATAAGTTACAGAGCCTTATTGACAGCTTTAATTTTTCAGGTCACCGTATCATCAATGATGATGTGGTCAGCGTTATGAGTGAAAAACCCACCATTCTAAAACGTAAAAAAATAGCGAAGCGTATTATTTATAAGCTCATGGATTATATTGATATTTTCGAAAATTAGAGGTGGTTTTTATCCCTAGCCTTCTAAAATTTTCCGCTCGGTTTTAAGATCACGCCTAGCCGCTTTCTCTGATGTGAATTTATCTGGATAGCGGGCTTTTAATTTACTCAGGTTAACCTCTGCAACTTCTTCAAATGATGTATCAAGCTCTCTAAAAAGCATTGCAAGATACCACATAATATCGCCGGCTTCTTCTTTTAGATTTACTTTATCAAAACTGCCAGATGATTTTGCTAGCCTAAGAGATTCTGCAAGCTCACTTGCTTCTGTCATAATGCCGTAAACCGCATGAGTAATATTTGGGTTTAGAGTTTTAAGGGTATTTTTTTCAGAGCTATTTCCTTTATTATGCTCTTTAAATTCTGCGCCATAAAAAAGAGATTTTTTCTGAAGATCAAGCAGGTCACCTGCCTTAATAAATGCGTCCAGCTGCTTTGTAATATTTTGATTATCAACAAGATCTGTATGATATTGGTTGGAAGCCGTATTTTCAGATTGAATTTGATATGTTTTTAGAGACAAAATATTATCTTTCTTTAAATTCATTTAAGGTATTTCAAGGTTTTAAATCGTGCGCCCCATCCAAATAACACGTCCAATAATATCAAGCTTTGCTGGCTCACAGCCTGCCCAGCTTTCGTAAAAAGAATTATCACTTTTTATTGTACATAAATTACTGATTGGATTAGATGAAATGCGTTTGACTAAAATTCTGCCATCACTGCGTAGGACGTAGATACCATCATTTCTTATCACTTGCTGCGTCATGTCAATCAATATTCTATCACCTTCTAGTAATGTTGGACTCATAGAATCGCCAGATACCGTAATGACAGCAAGATCATTTTCCGTAGCGTTAGAGCTGCTTCTTATCCAGCTTTTTTTAAAGGCAAGCTTTTGAATAACATTATTGCTTTCAGGATCAAAACACCCTGCGCCGGCAGAAGCTTCAATATCATAGAGTTTGACAAAAATATAATTATCATCAATAGATTTTTTCTCTAAATTTTCCCATTTAGGAGGATAATCGTTAGGCTCACCAAAACTTGTATCAAAATGATCTTCAATTTTTTTTAAATTATCACTCTTCAGGCACTTAGGAACGCCCCGTTTGATAAACTGTTGAATATAAGCGTGGTTTTTCCCTATTAATAGGGAAACTGAGGCGTAATCATCAAAAGCACTAGATTTAATGAGATGATCTAACTTTTGGCGTATCGCTTTGTAATATTGGTTATAATCCATGAATATACCTTTAATTATAGCAAGGCTTTATAGTAATACTGCTTGTTTTGCGGTTAAATAGGACTATAGCAGTAAATTATTTATTTTGCATCATCTTCGTTTGATGGTCTTTAATATATTTTGGAACATCCTTTTCCTTAAGAGGCTTTGAAAAATAATAACCTTGCCCTGTGTGGCAGCCCATTTGGCGCAAGGTCTTAAGCTGTTTCTCTGTCTCAATGCCTTCGGCAACGACGTTCATGCCTAATATTGAGGCAAGGCTTGTAATGATATGGACAATTTTAAGGCTTTCCTCATTTCTATCCATTTGAGATACAAAAGAGCGGTCAACTTTTAAGGTATCGGCAGGAAATCTATTCAAATAACTTAATGAGGAATAACCCGTTCCAAAATCATCAATAGCAAGCGAGATATTTAAAGTTTTTAAGTCCAGTAAAATATCACGAGCAAGGTCGGAATTCTCCATAATTGTAGTTTCTGTAATTTCTAATTTCAAGAATTGACCAGGCAGTTTTGTTTTATATAAAATATCCCTTATCACGCTTACAATATCATCTTGTGCAAGCTGAGTGTTTGAAATATTTACATTTATCATGAGAGATGAGGCTAAAGGGTTATCCTCCATCCATTCTTTTAATTTTGTACAGGACTGCTCAAGGCACCATGTTCCAATGGGGATAATAAGCCCTGTTTCTTCTGCTAAAGGGATAAATTCATTAGGCGGTATCATACCGCGTTCAGGATGGTTCCACCGACATAAGGATTCAAAACCCGTAAGTTTTCCTGTATTAAGGCAAATTAAAGGCTGATAATATAATTCTAATTGCTTGTTAATAAGAGCAGAATGAATTTCAGTTTCTAACTTTAAAAGAGATTCTGATCTTGTTCTAAAATCTTTTTTATAAATTAAAGTTCGTGTATTCGATTGTGGGTCAACGCGCTGCATAGCAAGGTGAGCATCTTGAACAAGCTGGTCTGCACTGTGAAGGGAGACCGACCCTGTGGCGATTCCGATATTGATCTTAACGGTAATTTGATGCCTGTCAGGTAAAAGAACTTTTAAAAGATTGTAATGTAAGCTGTTTGAAAAGGCTTCTGCTTCACTTTGAATACCTGAAAAATTTGAACTGGTTAATACACAAACAAATTTATCATCTTCAAATCGAGAGAGATGGGCTCCTTTTGGTAAAATAACTTTAATTTTTTGAGCAATGGTTTTAATAACCTCATCGCCAAATAAATAGCCATAACTTTCGTTGATACGCCTTAATCGTGCGATATTTATAAAAATAATGGCAACTTCACAAATATTTTGTTTTGAATGAAATATGGAATCTAAATATTTTTGGAAAAACCCTTTATTGGGAAGTTCAGTTAAACTATCATAATAGTTGTATTTTTCAATTTCTTCTTCAAATTTTTTTTGTTTAGAGTAGTCAGAAATAAGAAGGCTAATTTTTGTAATTTTACTTTCATTATTAATAAGCGGTAATATATGGCAAAAAAGCGATTCTACTTTTTGACCATTAGAAAGCTCCCATATAAAACTGCAAGCATTGCCTGTTTGAATGCATGTTTCTAAATGTTTCTGCAATTGTTGGTTATCATTAATCCAGTGGAGTTCAGAGACATAATGACCGATAGGGGCAGATGTATTATTTGATATATAGTCAATAAAATATTGATTAGCATAATCGACTAAAAATTCAGAACTACTTTCAACAGTTAAGACACAAATCGCTTCTGCAACTTTTGAATTTACAGGAATATCATTAATATTTGAATTAATTCGTGGCTTGTTATCCCGAAATAAAAATGGTGCAATATTCAGACGCATTATGTGGTTTTTGATCTCATTTTAAATATACTTAAGTCATTACTATACCTTGAAAGATTAGATTTTCGCTGAATTGAATGAAAAAATAGTAAAGAAAATAAATTTTTTAATATTTCTATGAACAGCCCGATGTTCCACCGCAAGTATCACATTTTAGGCAAGTGCCATTACGAACCATTGTAAAGTTACCGCATTCGGCGCAAGAATCACCTTCATAGCCTTTCATTCGAGCTTCTATTCTATGATGTGAAACTGATTTAACTTTAGCATTTCCAGAAATTGCTGCTGTGACGAATTGAGGGATATTTTCATTTACAACAATTTTTTCGAATTTATCTTTATCTTTAGCTGTCTTATTTTTTTCTTCATTAAAAACATAAAGGTTACTTTTTCGGACATATCCTGTACTGGTTAGACCAATAACATGGTTAAGTGCATCAGGCTTCGCTAAATTTTTATTATTTGAGGATTGTCTTTCTCCTTTGCCAATAGCATCATGGGTTAAATCTTCTGGGTCGATATGGGCAAGGTCTGTGCGCCCAAGGTAAGATACGGCAAGCTCTCTAAAAATATAATCAAGGACAGAAGTTGCCATTTTAATCACATCATTTCCAGTAACGGAACCATTTGGCTCGAATCTTGTAAATGTGAAAGCATCTACATATTCTTCAAGCGGCACGCCGTACTGCATACCAATTGATAAAGCGATCGCAAAATTATTCATAACACTTCTAAAAGCTGCGCCTTCTTTATGCATATCAATAAAAATTTCACCGAGCGTTCCATCATCATATTCTCCTGTGCGAAGATAGACTTTATGTCCGCCAACGGTTGCTTTTTGAGTATAGCCTTTTCGTCTGCTTGGCAGCTTGCGCCTTTTAACAGGACTCGTTTGTTCGATAATTTTTGTGATGACTTTTTCTGTTAATATTTGTGCTTTTTCAGGGATTGAGCTTTCCTCTTCAAGCTCTTCATCTTCAAGAAGTGCAGCATTAAGTGGCTGGCTTAATTTTGATCCATCACGGTAAAGCGCATTGGCTTTTAGCCCAAGTTTCCATGATAACTCATAGGCTGCTTTGCAATCGTCAATATGGGCAGAGCTTGGCATATTAACCGTTTTTGATATTGCGCCCGACAGAAATGGCTGGGCGGCTGCCATCATATAAATATGGCTTTGCGCGCTTAAATAACGTTTGCCGATCTTACCGCAAGGATTAGCGCAGTCATAAACAGACAGATGTTCATCTTTTAAATGCGGCGCACCCTCTACTGTCATTGTACCAGATGCATATTGATTGGCTGCTGCCACATCTAAAGAAGTAAAGCCTAGAGCCTCTAACATGTTGAAATTAAAATCATCTAATTGCTCATCCTTAAACCCAAGGGTATCTTTGCAAAATTTTTCGCCCAACGTCCATTTATTGAAGAGAAACCCGATGTCAAATGCACTTTCCGCCGCATCTTCGATAGCTTTAAGCTCGGTATCGGTAAAGCCTTTTTCTTTCAAACTCTCATGGTTGATCTCTGGTGCGCCGACTAAAGTGCCATGTCCCACAGCATAATTGATAATTTCTTTAATTTGCTCTTCTGAATAGCCTTGTTTCTCAAGAGCTTCGGGGACAAGACGGTTTATAATTTTAAAATATCCTCCGCCTGCAAGTTTTTTGAATTTAACCAGAGCAAAATCAGGCTCAATTCCCGTTGTATCACAGTCCATAACAAGACCAATCGTCCCCGTGGGGGCGATAACCGTTGTTTGGGCGTTTCTATAACCGTATTTCTCCCCAAGATTAAGAGCTTTATCCCAAGCATTCCCCGCCGCTTCGGCAATATGAGGGAAAGGGCAATTTTCAATATCGAGAGGAACAGGCATTATATTGAGTTCTTCATAGCCCTTGCTAAACCCATGGGCTGCTACGCTGTGGTTTCTAAGCACGCGAAGCATATGTTTCGCATTTCTTTTATATCCCACAAAAGAGCCAAGCTCGCCTGCAATTTCAGCGGAGGTAGCGTAAGATATACCCGTCATAAGAGCAGTGATAGAACCACATAATGCCCGTGCTTCGGGCGAATCATATGAAAAACCTGAAACCATATTTAGCCCGCCAATATTGGCAAAACCCAGCCCTAACGTACGGTAAATATAGCTATATTTTGCGATCTCTTTCGAAGGGAACTGCGCCATCATAACGGATATTTCAAGGGTAAGCGTCCAAATGCGAACGGCATGTTCAAAATTTTCTACTTTAAAACCATTTTCATCATCTTTGAATTTCATTAGGTTTAAAGAGGCAAGATTACAGGCTGTATTATCAAGGAACATATATTCAGAACAAGGGTTTGACGCTCTAATTTCTCCATCTTCTGGACAAGTATGCCAGTCATTAATGGTCGTATGAAACTGGAGCCCAGGATCAGCGCATGCCCATGCAGAAACCGCAATATCATCCCAAAGATCTCGGGCTTTTACGGTCTTTATTATCTCATTATCTTTGCGAGCTTTCAGATGCCAATCAGCATCATTTGCCACAGCTTGCATAAAATCATCTGTCACACGGACAGAATTATTAGAATTTTGCCCTGAAACTGTTAGGTAAGCTTCGCTGTCCCAGTCTGTATCATAGGTCTGAAAGCTAATATCCTGAAAGCCTTGTTTAGCAAATTGAATGACACATTGAATCGAGCCTTCTGGAATTAAATCTTTGCGAGCGGCAATGATTGCTTTCTTTAAAATCATGTTTTTATTCGGGTTATAGGCATCATCGGGACTGGTTTTATCACTTAGGCAGGCAGACATAAGAGCTTGAAAATGCCGCTCTGTTATTTTTGATCCCGTAACAAGAGCCGATACTTTCTGCTCTTCTATAACCTTCCAATTGATAAATTCTTCTATATCAGGGTGATCCACATCAACAATAACCATTTTAGCGGCGCGCCTTGTTGTGCCTCCCGATTTAATCGCTCCTGCGGCTCGGTCACCAATGCGTAAAAAGCTCATCAATCCAGATGATTCGCCGCCGCCAGAAAGTCTTTCTCCGCTGCCCCGAATGTTAGAGAAATTAGTCCCCGTTCCTGAACCATATTTAAAGAGCCTCGCTTCACGAACCCAAAGATCCATAATGCCGCCTTCATTAACAAGATTATCATCTACAGATTGGATAAAACAAGCATGGGGCTGTGGGTGCTCATAAGCTGCCGTTGATTTTTTAAGCTGTCCAGTTTTATAATCAACGTAGAAATGCCCCTGCGCAGGACCCGCAGTGCCGTACGCCCAATGAAGCCCCGTATTGAACCACTGGGGAGAATTAGGAGCGCAAATTTGCTGTGCAAGCATATAGCAAAGCTCATCATAATAGCATTTAGCGTCTTCTTCTGATGAAAAATACCCGCCTTTCCAGCCCCAATATGTCCAAGTTCCCGCAAGGCGATTAAAAACTTGTTTAGCAGAAATCTCGCTGCTATATCGCTCATCTTCTTCTAAATCCTCTAAAGCTTCAAGATCAGGAACGCTGCGCCATAGCCAGCTTGGAACGCCTTCCTCTTCTACTGTTTTTAAGGCTTGTGGAACGCCTGCTTTGCGAAAATATTTTTGAGCAATAATATCGCAGGCAACCTGTGACCAATTTTCGGGAACTTCAACATTTTTAAGTTGGAAAACTAAAGTGCCATCTGGATTCTTAATTTCACTATTCACTATTTTAAAAGAGATTTCAGAATAAGGGCTTAGGTTTTTCTTCGTAAAGCAGCGTGAGAATTTCATAATTTATCCAAAATATATTGTTGTGTTTGTTAAAAGCGGAAGAATTTTTATGTTTTCTAGCATAGGCTATATCCTAAAAATAAAATTCTAAAAAACAAAAAAGCAGGAATGGAAAAGTATAAATCCTTATTATTTGATATTGTAAATTTAAGCAATAAATGAAGATAAGGGGGCATTAAAATGAACTGGTTGGAGA
>JADGEY010000660.1 GCA_016744185.1 Emcibacteraceae bacterium
GGATATAGGATTGGTTTAACCCGGTTTTGTTTTTTGAATGGATATGGTTATGGATATGGGTATGCGTATGGATATGGGTATGGATATGTGTATGTGTATGGTATGGGTATTGGTATGGGTATGGGTATGGATATGTGTATGGATATGGGTATGGGTATGGGTATGGGTATGAGAAGGATATGGGTATGGATATGGGTATGTGTATGGTATGGGTATTGGTATGGATATATATATGGATATGGGTATGGGTATGGGTATATGTATGGGTATGGGTATGGGTATGGGTATGGGTATGGGTATGGGTATGGGTATGGGTATGGGTATGGGTATGGGTATGGGTATGGGTATGGGTATGGGTATGGGTATGGGTATGGGTATGGGTATGGGTATGGATATGGGTATGGGTATGGGTATGGGTATGGGTATGGGTATGGGTATGGGTATGGGTATGGGTATGGGTATGGGTATGGGTATGGGTATGGGTATGGGTATGGGTATGGGTATGGGTATGGGTATGGGTATGGATATGTGTATGGGTATGGGTATGGGTATAGG
>JADGEY010000661.1 GCA_016744185.1 Emcibacteraceae bacterium
TATATATATATATATGTGTGTTTGTGTTTGTGTGTGTGTGTGTGTGTGTGTGTATGTGTGTGTGTGTGTGTGTGTGTGTGTGTGTGTGTGTGTGTTTGTATGAAGTTGTACATAGAACTGATTGCCAAGGCAATAGATCACAGAATATTCATTATATTTCACGTAGCGTTAATGTTATCCGGTTTACCTTTTTGTCTAAGGTCGCCACATCTCAAGTAACTCCCATCACCATCCGAATGCGTGTAAGTTGGTGTAATTATTATTCGCAGACACCCACCAACACCTATCAACCGGCCCCATACGACACGGACGTCTATAACAAGTTGTCTAGGCGTATTGTAATTGCAAAGTAGGTCTATTAGCATAGGTTATTAGTCGGAGTTGGCGGAGCCAAGACACTTTTAAGCCAAGATCGCTTTCGCGAATCAAAGACAACCCGCTGTTTAATCGGCCCAACCTTTTAACCTATATTACATATCAATGTAATCGAATCTCGACCGCGCATGCGCATGCGTGTATATGTAATAGCAATGTCGTAATTTACACGGCTTACAC
>JADGEY010000662.1 GCA_016744185.1 Emcibacteraceae bacterium
CACACACACACACACACACACACACGCGCAGACACACACACACGCGCAGACACACACACACACACACACACACACACACACACACACACACACACACACACACACACACACACACACACACACAGACACACACACACACACACACACACACACACACACACACACACACACACACACACACACACACACACACACACACACACACACACACACACACACAAACCTTTGTATTCGTATAGATTAGCATCTTCCTTCATGGGTCTTCTCCAGACCTTCAGTTCGTTTTGGTCAATGATTCGTTGCCAAGACTCGATATTGTTGCACACGAGGCTTTGATGGAAGGGAGAACTCACAAGGTCAAACTCGTCGATTGCGCTGCGGTGTCAAGGTCAACGAGAGTAAAGGTCAACGTAGGGCGAGGGGGGGCAGTGGGCGTGGATATGGGTCATTTATGAAGGGTTAACAAGGGAGAATAGTGATCAGCGGGGTCAAATGATGGTTAACGGGGGTGGGGCGGGGTCGTTGGGGTTAACTTGGGTCAATGGGAATAATGA
>JADGEY010000663.1 GCA_016744185.1 Emcibacteraceae bacterium
GGTTTATACAGCATGATTTACTACTAAATTACTCTACAACAGAACTACCAAACATTTATCCTAAAGTAATCAACATATTCTATTCCCTCCCATTTACATTGACTCTAATGCGATTATCCTATCGAAAAGCATTACATACTTCGGATTCACTTTCGATCAACAACATACTTACTTTACTTTACTTTAGGTGTTTTATCGACTGCAACTGTGTTTAAAAAACAATCGGCCGTCTAGTAGTTAATGATTATTCATGAGCTATTTGAAATAGCCAAGTTTTAAGAAGTTTCTTAAATAATGGTGTACTAGTTGTAGTTCTGATAATAGGTGGTAGTGTGTTCCAGTTATATGGTGATGATATTGACCATGCTCTAATATTGGTTGAATGTAGTTGGTATTTTGATGGTAGATTTAATGTGAAGTTGTTGGAAGATCTTGTGATATTGTTTTGTTCGAGTTTTAAGGTTATTAAATTGGTGAGGTATTCAGGACTGTTATGGTGTAATACTTTATGTACGAGTAGAAGCGATTTATATTTTATGCGTTGAATTATAGGT
>JADGEY010000664.1 GCA_016744185.1 Emcibacteraceae bacterium
GTGTGTGTGCGTGTGTGTGTGTGTTTGTGTGTGTGTGTGTGTATGTGTGAGTTTTTGTGTGTGTGTGGGTGTGTGTGTGTGTGTGTGTGTGTGTGTCCCAAATATCACCTCATCTCAATGTAACTATCCAACTTTCACTTCATCTCATCTCAAATCATCTCACCATAATGTACCTCTGCAGATTTCATCTCATCCCATTTCATCTCATCTTATTCCATTTCATCTCATCTCATTCCATCTCCCTTCATCACTCCCTACCTCACCCCAAGTCAATGTAACTCTGCTACATTCATTTCATCCCATTTCAAATCATCTCACCAGCATCAAATGTATCTCGTGTGATACAATCTAAACAAAGTAAAATAACGCGTAGCAAGTGGGCAAAGTAAGGCATAGCAAGTGTATCTTAGTCAACAAATACAATCGTATACAAGTTGTATACAGTACAAAAGTAGTTTTGTATACTATTTAGTATAATGTTGAATGTTAGAAAATATGATCTCTAAAGACAGTCAACTCATGTATGTGTGTGTGTGTGTGTGTGTGTGTGTGTG
>JADGEY010000665.1 GCA_016744185.1 Emcibacteraceae bacterium
CCACTACACCTGCTACACAGTCTCCTACGTGTGTGTGTAGTTATAGTATTAGCTAGTACATTAACATAATATTGTCATAGATAGTGGAGTGCGCCGATATCTATGGTATTATATATGGTATTATCCTTCTCCAATATCCATGGTAGTATCATAGATATTGATATTGTTATCGAATAGGCAATATCTGGGCACCAATGGCATTGCCAAATGTGCTATATTTGATTCACATAATAGCAAGGGACTTGTTTAAATTTATTTAAATGGTATATTACTAATAATACAAATTAATACTAATCCATTTGGAATAGGCAATAATATTATTGGTGTGTTCTTGATTGATATTATATATATTCGATATATGTTAAAGATAATATGGCTATTATTAACACTTATAATGGCTGTATCAAATATCGATATACCTAAATAACAAAGTTCATTGTGTTTATAAATCGTAATTACAATATATATACACACCCATACACACACACACACACACACACACACACACACACACACACACACACACACACACACACACACACACACACACACA
>JADGEY010000666.1 GCA_016744185.1 Emcibacteraceae bacterium
ACACACACACACACACACACACACACACACACACACACACACACACACACACACACACACACACACACACACACGGAACTAACGATGATATAGCGGAACCAAAAGACAATACAATGATACCGTGTTCTCCCGCCGATTTGATATACTCCTGGAGTTCAGGGGTCAAAGGTTGAGCGGGGTGGGCGCCCAGACCGCCGAGGAACCGGTAGTGGGGTGCCTGGATGTGTGTGCGCGAGCGGTGCTTTAGATATATAAAGTTCAGTGATCGCTAGATCCGTAAACACTAACGTAGAGTCTAGGGAAGTCGAGGAAGATGTTCTCCCGATTAACAAAAAAGAACTCTGCTCTTTTATATAACTCGTAGACATCCTCGGCGTCTGTGTACTTCTTCACCATCTGACCATGTAATATTACGCATTATTATATAATGAGAGAATGTACTTCATCACCATCAGAGCATGAAATATTACGTATTATTATATAATGAGAGAATCTACATCCTCACCATGTATTAATGTAATATTATGTATTGCTTATATAAAAAGAAATTATA
>JADGEY010000667.1 GCA_016744185.1 Emcibacteraceae bacterium
GTGTGTGTGTGTGTGTGTGTGTGTGTGTGTGTGTGTGTATGTGTGTGTGTATGTGTGTGTGTGTGTGTATTAATGTGTGTGTGTGTGTATTAATGTGTCTGTGTGTGTGTATTAATGTGTGTTTATGTGTATTGATGTGTGTGTGTTCATGTTGTGTGTGTGTTCATGTGTGTGTGTATTAATGTGTATGTGTGTGTATTAATGTGTGTGTGTATTAATGTCTATGTGTTCATGTTGTGTGTATGTGTGTGTTCATTTGTATGTGTGTTCATTTTGTGTCTGTGTTCATGTTGTGTGTGTGTTCATGTGTATGTGTGTGTGTTTATTGAAGAGTCTGTGTTCATGTGTGTGTGTGTGTGTGTGTGTGTGTGTGTGTGTTCATTTGTGTGTGTGTGTTCATTTGCGCTACATATTTTAGCATGTGTACAGCATGTGTACAAATATTAAATATTAATTATTATCAATGCAATCTCTATCTCCTAGAGTCTTTGTTATATATGTATATATTATATGTATGTATGTATGTATGTATGTATGTATGTATGTATGTATG
>JADGEY010000668.1 GCA_016744185.1 Emcibacteraceae bacterium
ACACACACACACACACTCACACACACACACACACACACACACACACACACACACACACACACACACACACACACTCATACACATATATTCATATTTTACACCCTCAGATATAATCACCCACATACATACAAACATGTATATGCAATATTTCATTTCTTCTTATCTACACAACTCTCTACATATTTCATTGTTTGTAAATGGCAATATTTACATACTCTCTATCGTATGCGAATCATCCGCGCCGTATCTATATCACAGTTTACACATAGATGATATGCGACACAACCTGTACATATATAGCCTTATATAACGCGTTACCTTCCACCACTACCACCCATACTGTACCTCTTCCTCATCCACCTCCTCTTCTTCTTCTTCTTCTTCTTCTTATCTCTAGCGTCAATTCATGAACCTAGATATCACATGCCAATGTAGGCCTACATATGGCTGTACTATCTCTCTATCTCTCTCGTGTATGTTTGTGTATTCCCACACATATCATCTTGTTGTAATACTATCACATGCCTTCACAACTTTGCAAGCTTATCAC
>JADGEY010000669.1 GCA_016744185.1 Emcibacteraceae bacterium
CTGGGAGGACTGAGCAATTTAACGAGGAAAGACAGTCCATAGTGAACTCGAACTGCATTCTGAGCTTCAGCAGCACCTGAGTGCCTCGAAGTCAAATGTCTGAGGGCGCACACGGCCGGTTCAGTAATGTCCTCCTTGTCTTCGCCGGCTTGAAGCACAACCCGTACCAGGGCTTCAACACCGCCCGCTCTACACACCGTGATCTTGTTGGATTGGTTGTTGCAAGTGAGGTTGGAGAGAATGCCAGCTACGCAGGTCACAATGTTGACGTCGTTTGATACCAACAGTTGCACGAGCATCTGCAATAAGCCTGTCACTGATTCCTAGAGATGGGAGAGAGGGCAAGAAGGTCAGATAGGTAATAGATTAAAAGAAATGGAGGCAGAGGGATTATATAATAAAGGAATGAGTTCAAAGAACTTGCCATTAAATCTATCGCAATACTGATAGTATAATTGGGATAAGATAAATACACAATGCACATATCCATTCATCACACACACACACACACACACACACACACACACACACACACACACACACACACACACAC
>JADGEY010000066.1 GCA_016744185.1 Emcibacteraceae bacterium
TTTAAACTTGCTTAATCTGCTCTTTCTCATGGATACCATTATAACACCTTTTATGCGTTATCTGGTACAGCCCCTAATATAATACTGATGAATCTGAGGTTGGTTATCATAAGGGCAACCTTTGCGGGCGATAAGAAATGCTGCATAATAAGCCCTATTTGTTACCGTTCTTGCGCAAGCATCAGGGATTTCATCTTTAAAGGCATTTCGAATTTCAACCGCTAAATTAAATAAATCATAAGGGTTGAAATTAGTCATTATTTATACACATAGAACTGTCACGTGATTGAGTTCAGTAGAGAATTTTGCAGAAATAGAATTTACTAATTCATCTTCTAAATCCAAAAGCACATCTAATTCTATCCTCGCATTTATAGTAATAAGCAAATTTTCCCAACCTTCTTCGATGTCTTCAGTAATGCTGTATATTACACTTACTTCACCAAACACATCATTAATTAAAGATGGCAATGCATTAACTAAATTATTTATTGATTTTTCACGAATAAACGAATTAACTTCCTCAGGTAATGTAGCTGACATTTCAACTTTCCATATATCTTTACCCTCATCATTTAGGCAACTAAAGTCAATGCCAGTTAAAAATGCTTCCGCAGTATCAACCTCTCGATTAGATATTGTATCTATTACCTTAGTTTAGACAAGGAAATTATAAGAGAATAATCATTTAAAAACAAACGCTTAAAAATCGCTTGGTAGGCCTGGCAAGACTCGAACTTGCGACCAAACCGTTATGAGCGGTTTGCTCTAACCAACTGAGCTACAGGCCCCCAGAAGTGCGTGTGACTTCATAGCAAACTATATGAATAATAGAAATAAAAAAATGGTGATTTTTTAGAAAAACTTACTTTAAATTATCAATCTCATCACGAAGAGACTTTCCCTTATCTGTTGCAATACGCTCCAGAACTTTTACTCTCTCTTCTAACGCAATAATTCTGTCTAAATGTTTTTTTACGTTTCTTTCCGCAGGGGTAGAATCGGATAAACCAAGTGCATCCCAAATAGACTTATTTGTATCTTCCGTGCCATTTTTACTCGAAATATAATGCTGTGATACAGAAACAACGCCGCCAACAATGACAACAATGACAATCATATCCCATAGTCCCATGATACTCTCCTTTAAATTACTAAATTAAACATCTAAAAAGCTGCGAAGCTTACGTGAACGGCTTGGGTGCTTTAATTTACGCAGGGCTTTTGCTTCAATCTGACGAATGCGCTCTCTAGTTACAGAGAATTGCTGACCCACTTCTTCTAATGTATGATCCGTATTCATACCAATCCCAAAGCGCATGCGAAGAACCCGTTCTTCACGGGGCGTAAGGGATGCAAGCACACGTGTTGTTGTATCTCTTAAATTGCCTTGAATGGCGCTATCAACAGGAAGAATTGCGTTTTTATCCTCGATAAAGTCCCCAAGATGCGAATCTTCTTCATCACCAATCGGGGTTTCAAGAGAGATAGGCTCTTTAGCGATCTTCATAACTTTGCGTACTTTTTCAAGTGGCATGGACAGGCGTGCGGCAAGCTCTTCAGGCGTTGCCTCACGTCCGATTTCATGCATCATCTGACGGCCCGTACGCACAAGTTTATTAATGGTTTCGATCATATGAACTGGAATACGAATTGTACGGGCTTGATCCGCAATAGAGCGAGTAATTGCCTGCCTAATCCACCATGTCGCATAGGTTGAAAATTTATAACCACGGCGATATTCAAACTTATCAACAGCCTTCATCAGCCCAATATTACCTTCTTGGATAAGATCAAGGAACTGTAGTCCGCGGTTTGTGTATTTTTTCGCAATTGAAATCACCAGACGAAGATTTGCCTCGACCATTTCTTTTTTTGCAATACGGGCTTCTTTTTCACCTTTTTGAACCATGGTCACAATGGTTCTAAATTCGGCAACATTCAGCCCGACTTCTTTCGCAATGCCAACAACCTGTCCCCGCATATTATCCACAACATCTTTTTCATTCGCACAAAAATCAGCCCAGCCCCGTCCTTTAAGTCCAGCAACAGCGTCAACCCAGCCTGGTTCCACCTCACGTCCCCAGTAGTTTTCAAGATAGACGTTACGTTTAATTTTATAACGTTCAGCCAGACGAAGCATTTTTCCTTCTAGGCTCATCATCCGCTTGCTAAGCCCGTATAGCTGCTCAAGAAGCGATTCAATGCGGCTGTTATTAAGACGAAGAGTTTTGACAAGCGTGATAAGCTCTGCGCTTAATTTATGGTATCTTTTTTCTTGAGCTGGGGAAAGCTCTGCTCCTTCGAGCATAGCCTCATGACGAAGACCTTGAAGCTTTACAAGCTTTTTATAAAGCCCTTTTAGCTCTGCAAATATTTCCATCACTCTAGGGCGAAGTGTGGTTTCCATAAGAGCGAGAGACATTGTTGTCCCTTCATCATCATCATCATCATCATCATCATCATCTTCAGATTCTTTTTCAGATTCTGCGCCCTCTTCACCTTCTATTTTTTCTTGCCCTTCTTCAAGCTCTTCTTCTGCTTTTTCTTCTTCTGCTTTCTTTTTCTTCTCTTCTTCTGCTTTTTTCGCTGCCGAGCCATCATCGGTTGTAGGATCAATGCCCATCATACCGTCGAGATCAACAATATCACGCAGTAAAATTTCTTCTTCTTCAAGCAGCAAGCCCCAATTTGCGAGGGCTTTGAAGGTTAGAGGACTTTCACAAAGCCCTGAAATCATTGTTTCACGCCCTGCCTCGATACGTTTTGCAATCGCAATTTCGCCTTCACGGGAAAGCAGCTCTACAGAGCCCATTTCACGAAGATACATACGCACAGGATCATCGGTGCGGTCAGTCGCTGCTTTTTTTTCTGTACTAACAAGCTCGTCTTTAGCTTTCTTAGCAGGCTCTTCGGGAGCATCTTCACTCTCGGCATTATCGACAACATTAATGCCAAGATCAGAAAGCATAGACATAATATCTTCTATCTGTTCAGAAGAATGCTGGTCTTGAGGTAATTTTTCATTCAGTTCATCATAAGTGATATGCCCGCGTTTTTTAGCAGCAGCGATCATCTCTTTAACCGCTTTTTGGCTGTCAATTAAAGGCTTATCAGATTTATCAATTTTTTTAGTCTTAAGAGCTTTATCAGCCATGTAATAACCTCAGTTAAAATCTTGCATTCGCAAGATATACACTTTAAAATTTAATTCATCAAAGCAGCAAAGTTAAATCTCTTCTTTGCGTCCCGATGCAACACCATATCCATCTATGTTGGCTTCATTGCCTTTTGCATTTTCGATTTCTTTTTGCAAAGTAACCATCTGATCAAATATTTCTTGCGTCATATTGACCGCCAACTTCTGTTCTAGGTCTGCTAATTCTTTTTTCAAATCAAAAATAGATTTAGACCGACCCATTATATGCTCCCAGCCCTGTTCCACATCAATAGGATCAGCACCAGGCCAAGCAAACCAGTCAGCTTTTAGGACATCTTGTTTTAAAATAATTTCTAGAGCTCTGCCATGTCCCATTTCATATAGGTGGCGATGAAGGCTCTCTATGTCAAGATCCGTTTTGCGAACAGCTATATTTATGATTTCATTACGGAGTTTGTCAAGCTCCAGTGATTCGAATTTGAACCCTCCAAAATCTTCATCAAACTTATTCGCTGCCCAAGGATGACTCAAAACCGTTAAGATGACTAGCCTTTCCCGCATTAACGCTGATTTTTCAGGCAGCTGACCAAATGAAGATTTTTTTAAAGGAGTTATTTTTTTTACGCCCCCTTTAGAGTTTTGACCATATCCGCCCCCATAATTAGATGGTGAGTAAGAGGGTTTTGAGTTTTTCTGCAAGTGATTCGTTTTTTGATTCTGATAAGGCGGCTGCCCTGCCCCTCGCCCCCTTTGATCTAAATAATCATCATGCAGGTTGGTATTTCGAGATGCATGATCCCCTAACAGCCTATCAAATTTTTTCTCGAAATCTTTTTCATAATAGCCCTGAATAGTTTTATCTTTTATTTCAGAAAGGGACTGCATTAATTTTTTTTCAAGCCCCGCCCGTGCTTCTGGCGTATCGATCCTTGCCTTCGCGGTCAGATCTTGCCATAAAAGCTCTGATAAAGACACCGCACTATCTAAAAGTGCTTGGAATGCTTGCTTACCGTAAGCTGCGACAAAACTATCTGGGTCTTCACCGTCAGGCAGATGGGTAAAGCGAAGCGAAAACCCAGCTTTCAAAAGCGGCAAAGCACGCTCCATAGCCCGAACAGATGCTTTTCGTCCTGCCCTATCCCCGTCAAAGCATAATATTGGCTCGGGGGACATGCGCCATAATTCTCTAATCTGATCTTCTGTTACCGCTGTGCCAAGCGGGGCTACTGCATTATCAAAGCCCGCCTGATAGATGCCGATCACATCCATATAGCCTTCCGCCACAATAACCCGCCCTTTTTCAAATGAAGGACGGCGAGCATTTGCCATATTATAGAGCAGTCTTCCTTTATGAAAAAGCGGCGTTTCGGGAGAATTTAAATATTTAGCCTTCACATTAGAGCGAAGCGCCCTGCCGCCAAAGGCAACAACTCTGCCTTGACGGTCGGTAATGGGAAACATGATTCTATGGCGGAAGCGGTCATAGCTTTCTGGCTGCCTGCCGCCCTCTGCCTCTAGCTGAATAACAAGCCCCGCTTCGACTAGCATTTCTTCTGTAATGCCGTCCCGTGCCAGCATAGCGTCTTTAAGAGCGGTTTTATGATTGCTCGCAAAGCCTAATTTAAAATGCTGAATAGTTTCTTTTGTAAGCCCCCGCTTTTTTAAATATTCCGCCCCCTCACGCCCCACAGCGGAAAACAAAAGACTTTCATAATATTGGCTCGCCGCCTGCATAACGTCATAAAGCGTTTTTTTCAACGCCGCCACCGCCTTGTCATGAGGAGAATATTCTGGAATTTCAAGCCCTGCCTGCTCCGCAAGTCTTTCAACCACCTCTGGAAAAGAAAGAGACTGGGTTTCGGTCACAAATTTAATAATATCCCCATGAGCGCCGCAGCCAAAACAATGATAGAATCCCTTATCATCATTTACCGTAAAAGAAGGCGTTTTTTCACCATGAAAAGGGCATAAACCAGAATATTCCCGTCCTTTTTTAATCAGACGTACCTGCTGCCCCACCACTTCACTTACGGGAATACGGTTTCTAATTTCATCCAGAAAATCTGGTGTAAAACCCATTCAGGATTCCTAAAAAATAGTTAAATCTATGATGTACCAAGAGATGGACTAGGATAATAATTCTTTAGTAAGAGCAGAGGCTTTCGAAAAATCCATCGTCGCACCATATTTAGATTTAAGTGCGCCCATGATCTTGCCAATATCTTTCAGACCCGTTGCACCAAGTTCTGTAATAACCGACTTTACAGCCCCGTCAATTTCAGAATCTTCCATCTGTTTTGGCAAAAACTCACAAATAATCGCCATCTCTTCTTTTTCTTGCTCTGCAAGCTCTGCCCGCCCCGCTTCTTCATAGGCGACAATGCTTTCTTTGCGCTGTTTTACCATTTTTGACAGGATTTCAATGACATCATCATCTGTCATTTCTTTTGCATCGCTTTTGGTGCGCATTGAAATATCACGGTCTTTTAAAGCAGCAAGAATGAGTCGCACTGTTCCAAGACGGAGTTTATCTTTATTGCGCATTGCGTCTTTCATCTCAGACGTTAATGTCTCTCTCAACATATTGTTTTATATCCTCTTTAACTCTGCTATCCTCTTAAAGAATTAGCAATTGTGACAATATTTTTTCAAGAAGTGAATAACATTATATGAAATCCTGAGTCTTTGCAACTTTTAAATATATTACAAGTCATTGTTTTTAAAGGATAAAATTATATTATCTTTCCCCTTGACCCACAAGCATAGTTTGTCTATTTTCCCGACAATTTAGTCGCCCGAATAATTTAGCCGCGCCCGAATAATTTAGCCGAAGGATTTTATAGCCCCTCTGTAATAGATGGATTATACTGCGCATCTCCTTAGTATCTAATGCATAATGAGTTTTCATAGAAGAGCCTTAAAAGATATGACTAAAAATTTAGATAAAAATACGCCGCCGCACCGTAATATAACAGCCGTCCTTGTGCTTGCTGACGGCAGTCTTTTTTGGGGCTATGGTTTTGGGGCGCAGAATGCAGCTGTCGGTGAGGTCTGCTTTAATACCGCAATGACGGGCTATCAAGAAATTTTAACCGACCCTTCTTACGCTGGGCAAATCATTAATTTTACCTTCCCCCATATTGGGATTTACGGCACGAATGATGAAGATCATGAAACCGCATCTTCTGCGGCAAGAGGGCTTATCATTAGAGAAGATATTACAGAGCCTTCCAATTACCGCAGCGAGCAGGATTTAGGTATCTGGTGCAAGTCTCAAAATCTTGTTGGAATATCTGGGATCGACACCAGAAGGCTGACCAAATATATTCGAAAAAATGGTGCGCCAAACGGCGTTGTTTTTTATAGCTCCAATGGGCAGTTTGATATTCCTGCCCTAACCAAGCAAGCTAAAGATTGGTCTGGATTAGAAGGGCTTGATCTTGCAGGAGATGTTTCATGTAGCGAGAGTTACACATGGGATCAAACTTTATGGGATTTAGACAAAGGATATGGCACGCTCAAAGATCCAAAGGCTCATGTGGTTGCGGTTGATTACGGCATTAAACGCAGCATTTTACGCTGCTTATCATCTGTAGGAGCAAAAGTGACCGTCGTTCCAGCAGATACATCAGCCGAAGATATATTAGCTCTTAATCCTGATGGTATTTTTCTATCAAACGGTCCAGGTGATCCTGCGGCAACGGGGAAATATGCTGTGCCTACCATTCAAAAGCTCCTAAAAAGCGGCATCCCAATTTTTGGCATCTGCCTTGGTCATCAAATGCTAGGGCTTGCAGTTGGCGCAAAAACCGCCAAAATGCACCAAGGGCATAGGGGCGCAAACCACCCTGTAAAAGACTTTAACACGGGGAAAGTTGAAATTACTTCTATGAACCATGGTTTTATGATTGATAAGGATACATTACCTGATACCGCTGAAATAAGCCATATATCCCTTTTCGACCAAACGCTTTGCGGCATAGAGTTAAAAGATAAACCTGTATTCTCGGTGCAGCACCACCCAGAAGCAAGCCCCGGCCCCCAAGATTCTCATTATCTGTTCGAGCGTTTTATGGATCTTATTGAAAAAAATATGAATAGAGGACAAGCATAATGCCAAAACGCAGTGACATTAAATCGATCCTTATCATTGGCGCAGGCCCTATTATTATTGGGCAGGCTTGTGAATTTGATTATTCAGGAACTCAGGCCTGTAAAGCTCTTAAAGAAGAAGGCTACCGTGTCATTTTAGTTAATAGTAACCCTGCAACCATCATGACCGATCCCAACCTCGCCGATGCAACCTACGTCGAGCCGATAACCCCTGAATTTGTTGAAAAAATAATAGAGAAAGAACGTCCTGATGCGATTTTGCCGACAATGGGCGGTCAAACGGGGCTTAACACTGCGCTTGCTCTTGATGCAAATGGCGTGCTTGAAAAATATAATGTTGAGCTGATTGGCGCAAAAGTTGATGCGATTAATATGGCAGAAGACAGACAGCTTTTCCGTGATGCGATGGATAGGCTGAATATCCCAACCCCCCGTAGCGAAGTTGTTAAAACTATTGATGATGCTGTTAAAGCATTGGATCATGTAAAGCTTCCTTCTATCATTCGCCCTAGTTTTACCATGGGCGGTACGGGCGGCGGCATTGCTTATAATATGGAAGAATTTGTTGAAATTGTCTCTTCTGGTCTCGATGCCTCCCCAACCACAGAAGTTCTGGTCGAACAGTCCGTGCTGGGCTGGAAAGAATATGAAATGGAAGTGGTGCGTGATACCGATGATAATTGCATCATTATCTGCTCGATTGAAAATCTTGACCCTATGGGCATTCATACAGGGGACAGCATTACGGTCGCTCCTGCCCTGACCCTAAGCGATAAAGAATATCAAATTCTGCGCAATGCTTCTATCGCTGTCTTACGTGAAATTGGCGTTGAAACGGGCGGCTCGAACGTCCAATTTGCGATTAATCCTGAAAATGGTGAAATGATTATCATCGAAATGAACCCACGGGTCAGCCGCTCTTCCGCTCTTGCATCGAAAGCAACGGGATTTCCTATTGCCAAAATAGCGGCAAAGCTTGCGGTCGGCTATACGCTTGATGAGCTAAGTAATGATATTACAGGGGCAACTCCCGCCGCATTTGAGCCAACAATTGACTATGTAGTTACTAAAATCCCTCGTTTTACTTTTGAAAAATTCCCAGGATCAAAACCAACTTTAACCACCGCAATGAAATCTGTTGGTGAAGCCATGGCGGTTGGGCGCAGCTTTCCTGAATCGCTGCAAAAAGCTTTGCGTTCCATGGAAACAGGACTAACGGGGCTTAATGAAATTGAAATTGAAGGCTATGACCCTGAAGCTGGTGATCTTAATGCGGTGCGTGCGGCTCTAGCGATACCAGCCCATGACCGTCTGCTTGTTATGGCGCAGGCTCTTCGCCTTGGAATTTCGGCAGAAGATATTCATAATATTGCAAAATATGACCCATGGTTTATTCTCCAAATCAAACGCATTACGGACGCTGAACAAGACATTCGCACGAATGGTCTGCCAGAAAATTACGCAGGGCTATCCAAACTTAAACAGCTTGGCTTTTCCGATGCACGCCTTGCAGAGCTTGCGAGCATGGAAGAGCAGCGTGTGACCACGAGGCGGCATAATTTAAACCTTCGCCCCGTCTTTAAACGTATTGATACTTGCGCCGCTGAATTTTACGCTAAAACGCCCTATATGTATTCCACTTATGAGCATAGCGCAGAAGGCATTACCCAGTGCGAGTCAGAGCCTACGGACGCTAAAAAAATTATCATTCTTGGCGGGGGTCCAAACAGAATTGGGCAGGGCATTGAATTTGATTATTGCTGCTGCCACGCCGCTTTCGCTCTTACGGACGCTGACTATGAGACCATCATGGTTAATTGTAACCCTGAAACAGTTTCCACCGATTATGATACTTCTGACCGTCTTTATTTCGAGCCTCTAACGGCGGAAGATGTTATCGAGCTTATCCAAAAAGAACAGAAAAACGGCGAAGTTGTCGGGGTTATTGTTCAGTTCGGCGGACAGACCCCTTTAAAACTATCTCATGCACTTGAGGCGGTTAATATTCCGATTCTAGGGACAAGCCCAGATGCGATTGATCTTGCCGAAGACCGTGAAAGATTCCAAGATCTTGTCGCCCGCCTTGACCTAAAACAGCCCGATAATGACATTGCAACAACCACGCAGGAAGCGATTGAAATTGCCGAGAAAATCACCTATCCCGTTCTGATCCGCCCTTCATATGTTCTAGGCGGCAGGGGCATGGAAATTGTTTATGATACGGTTTCAATCGAACGCTATATGAAAGAAGCTATTAATATTTCTGGCGATAGCCCTATTCTTATCGATAAGTACCTTGGGGGCGCAACGGAAATTGATGTTGATGCTCTTTGTGACGGTGAGACGGTAAAAGTCGCTGCGATCATGCAGCATATTGAAGAAGCGGGTATTCATTCGGGGGACAGTGCCTGCTCTTTGCCGCCCTATTCATTAAAAGACAGCGTGATAGATGACATCGAACAGCAAACCAAAAAACTTGGTCTTGCTCTTAATATTTGCGGTCTTATGAATATCCAGTTTGCCGTAAAAGATGATGTTGTTTACCTGATCGAAGTAAACCCCCGCGCAAGCCGCACTGTTCCTTTTGTTGCAAAAGCCATCGGCGCACCAGTTGCTAAGATCGCCGCCCTTATCATGGCGGGTGCAAAGGTTGGTGACTTTGATATTCCTGATTACCGCACGGGGCATTACGCTGTTAAAGAAGTTGTGCTGCCCTTTGCTCGCTTCCCTGGCGTTGACGTGCTGCTTGGTCCTGAAATGAGATCAACGGGCGAAGTTATGGGGCTTGATGATAGTTTTGAGCGTTCATTTCTAAAATCACAAATTGCTGCCTCTACCCACTTACCAAAATCGGGAAAAGTTTTTATCTCTGTTAAAGATATCGACAAAGATAAAATGGTCATAGAAGGGCGAAGACTGGTTAAAATGGGCTTTGAAATTATCTCCACCAGCGGAACTGCTGCTCATTTAAAAAAGAACGGCGTTCCCGTAACGCGCATTAATAAAGTTCTAGAAGGGCGGCCCCATGTGGTTGATGCTATTAAAAATGGCGAAATCTCTCTTATGTTTAATACAACAGAAGGGCAGCAGTCCATTAATGATAGCGCAGCGATTAGGCGGGCGGCTCTGCTTGAATCTGTACCCTATTACACCACGTCGAGGGCGGCATCTTGCGCCGTTGGAGCGATTAAGGTTCTGCAAGATGACGATCTTAGCGTTAAGCCTCTGCAAGCTTATTTTAAAAAAAATTGAGGTTTTTAAAAAAACCTGCTAATATAATGCCATTCGCATATGGTCTTACCAAAAGATCATATGCTTTATTTGTTTAGAGAAGAAGAAGAAATGGTCACTAAAGTCCCTATGACAACGGGCAGCTATAAGCTGCTTGAAGCAGAATTAAAAAAACTTAAATTCACAGATCGTCATGCCATATCACAGGCTATTGAAACAGCCAGAGAACACGGCGACCTGAAAGAAAATGCTGAATATCATGCGGCAAAAGAGCAACAAGGTCTCTGCGAAGCTCGCATTAAAGATTTAGAATATAAAGTCAGCTGCTGCGAAATTATTGACCCTAACAAACTAAGCGGTGAGAAAGTTCTTTTTTCTGCCACAGTAACGCTTGCCGATGAAGATGATAAAGAAGTCACCTACCAAATTGTCGGCGTAGATGAAGCAGATATTAAAGCAGGAAAAGTCTCCTATAATTCCCCCATAGGACGTGCCATGATCGGCAGAACCATAGGCGACGACGTAGAAGTCCAAACCCCCAAAGGCAAAATCTACTATGAAGTGATGAAGGTGGAGTTTATCTAGGCTGTTGTTTTATATGATTATAAAGTAGTTCTAGCCATGAAATTCCTCTCTTTAACGTCATAAGGTTTGTTGATCACATTAGAAGAAATGACTCGACACATGCTTGTCTTTTTCTCTAATGTATTTAAAGATTTATTAACCTTAGTAAAAGCAGGGGAACGCAATCATGAGTATTTTTAATTTCTTCAAGAAAAAAAGACAAATACCAAACCACAACATAACAATATCTATCCCAAAAGATGAATCTATTGAAACCTTTGATATTGATATTAGCGAATTTTGTGAACCCACAGATGATTTTAGGGATCAATCTTTTGGAATTAATTATATCAATGGAAAAGGCATTAAGTCTTCTCGGTGGATTACAGTTATTCGCATCTATAGTGAGGAATCCTTTTATGCACAGTGCGAAAGTAGCGGGCGGTTTCGGCAATTTCGCTTCGACCGTGTTGATTCGATATTTGATGGCAATGGCGAAATCCATGACCCAGCCCAGTTTTTCGGCTATTTTGATATTTATGTCCCCAATTTTATCCCCCCTAAAAGAAAATATGGCAAGGCACTTAAAGCTTATAGACGTGACGAAGTTAAGGTTTTAACTGCTTTGTGCCGTATTGATGGCTATCTACACCCAGGGCAGAATCATTAATTGTTAACGTTTCTTTAGGTTAAGGTGACGATTTTAGTATCTTCTTTTCTTAAAATAG
>JADGEY010000670.1 GCA_016744185.1 Emcibacteraceae bacterium
TGTGTGTGTGTGTGTGTGTGTGTGTGTGTGTGTGTGTGTGTGTGTGTGTGTGTGTATGTGTGTGTGTGTGTGTGTGTATTTTTGTTTATGTATATGCATACACTTCCACACATGCATGCATGCGTTATTTAAATTCACTAGTATTTTACTTTACTAATCTTTACTTAATTAAGTTAACTCGGTAAATTTGAATATATGAAATATGAAATTACAACATTTCCTAATAGATAGAGAAACGTATTGAATTTGGTTCAGTTGTGTATCAAGCTGGATGTATGACAAGTAACAAGTGTAAATCAAGAAGTAATGCTACTGTTGACAGAAAATGTTGTGATCAAGATAAATGCAATGTATTCAAATTATCTTGTAATACATGTAACGATTTCTACAAGTTTGTATTTTTTTAAAATTATGTAATATTCTTTTCATATTTATAAACAAAACAATTTTATAATAATAATAAAAATATTTCAAATTTTAGAGGATCTTTTTAGAAGATAATTTGTGCAAAATTGATACAAATTATTATTTATTTATATAGATGATTATAAT
>JADGEY010000671.1 GCA_016744185.1 Emcibacteraceae bacterium
TATATATATAACATAATTATATAACATAATTATACACCTATACCATATAGTATACATACAATGTTTCTATATATCAATACATTGACACATATGTCCTATAAATTACTTTTACACACATATGCACACACACACACACACCTGCACGCACGCACGCTCGCACGCATGCGCCCCCGCGTGCACACAGACACACACACGCACACATACACACACACACACATACACTTTCTTACACACATATGCCCACACGCACTCATACACTCATTCTTACACACAGATGCACGCACACACAGATGCACACACACACACACACACACACCTGCACACACATACACACACACACACTCAAGCATACATGAACCCTTCACAATATAGCTAATACACATGCCCACCATATATTCACATATACACACACACACACACACATAGATACACATATAAACCCACTATTTTAAATAAAACAATAAATACATACACACACATACACACACACACACACACATACATACACACATACTCACTATTTTAAATAAAACAATGCACACATACATACAC
>JADGEY010000672.1 GCA_016744185.1 Emcibacteraceae bacterium
CTCTTACAAGTTCAAGTGCCTTCGATGCAAGGTTTGATATCCTAGCTCTAAACTCTCCACCTTGAAGGTCTGGGTACACTCGACGTGTGTATATTCGTAATTAGATTGCCATTAAAGCACCTCCGTATAGTGGGCAGTGGCACTGTGTTTGCTGGGTAAATAAAACAGAGAATCTATATTTAGATTGTTTATATCAATTACAAATCAAATTCGCATTGTAATTAGTGGTCACATGGTATAGCTAGGGAGGGGTGTGTGTGTGTGTGTGTGTGTTTGTGTGTGTGTGTTTGTGTGTATGTGTGTGTGTGTGTGTGTGTGTGTGTGTGTGAGTGTGCACGCTCGGTGTACAACTAATGTAACCTTAGCTTTCACTTAATTGACGAATAAGTATTAATGTACATTTCACCGACACCCCTCTCTAGCCCTCCACTTCAATAAATCAAATTTACATTAACAAATTATACCCAACCCACCCAAACTCTGATTAATAATTTCTATTCATGTAATTTCATTTACTGATTTTTTAGTCGATATTATTATAAGTATTTATAC
>JADGEY010000673.1 GCA_016744185.1 Emcibacteraceae bacterium
ATATATATATATATCATGTGTGTGTGTGTGAGAGTGTGTCGTGAGTGACCTGGATAAGATTGAAGAGGCCTGGATAAAGCCTGGACAAAGATTTGAGAAAATGTGACTGGACATTTAAGTGATTGAGTACTACTTGTCCATTTTAGTTGTTGTGTGGTCTGGAGTGGTGTGTGGAGGTGTTGCTTGGAGTGGTTTGTGTGTGTGTGTTCTGTGTTCTGTGGTAGTGTAGTCTGGAATTGTGTGTGTGGCATTGTGTGTGTGTGTGCGTGTGTGTGTGTGTGTGTGTGTGTGTGTGTGTGTGTGTGTGTGTGCTGTGGTGGTGTTGCTTGGAGATGTTTGTGTGTGTGTGTGTGTGTTCTGTGTGCGGTAGTGTAGTCTGGAATTGTGTGTGTGTGTGTGTGTGTGCCATTGTGTGTGTGTGTGTGGTGTGTGTGTGTTGGTGTTGTTATACGCTTCGGTGTGATATGACTGAGTGTGGTATAGTGTGATATATTTATGTCTGGAGTGGTGTGAGGTGTATGTTGTGCTTCAGTGAGGTGTGCGGTGTGGTAT
>JADGEY010000674.1 GCA_016744185.1 Emcibacteraceae bacterium
GTATATTATCATAGGAGAACCTAAGACGAAGGTGTCAATATACAATTTAAAATTATTATATGAGAACCTAAGACGATGGTGTCAATATAAAATTTAATAGTTATTAATATAATTGTAGGAAATGATACATATATCATCGGAAATTATAACAGGGAAATTCGTACTATTATAAATAACTCATACTGCAAGTAAACGATATTTTAATTGATTTATGTTAGAAAATATGGAACAGCTGATTTATTTATAACTTTTACATGTAATCCTACATGGCCCGAAATTAAACGTGAGTTACAGAAGGGGCAAACTCCATCTCAGAGACGGTTTTTCGGCGAAAAACGGTTTTATTCTATATCGGATTAATTCTTTTCCTCCAATAGAAACTAATTTATCTTCTATATCAATTAATGATAAATTAAAAATATTATCATTGTAGATAGATTCGCTATTTATTAATTTAGATCTATATAAAATATCAACTATGGATAATAATTTCTGATTTTCAACTAAGTAGATACATAGGAACCAATGAAGCATACTGGGCAATATTTGAA
>JADGEY010000675.1 GCA_016744185.1 Emcibacteraceae bacterium
GTCGTATAATAAACATTGTCAATTCCGTTTCTTACGTAATACAATGGAATATGTGTGAATCGTTGACCTTGTGCATCACCACAGTTTCACCTCTAACCTCTCTGATGATATGGTCATAGGGCATTCCACGTCTACTGGCCTTGGCTCTTCTCTTCTTGATTATCTTCGCCGCGTAGGTGCCTCCTTTTTCTATGTGAACGCATTTCCTCACAATGGCGAATTGACCACTGGTGTACGTGCGTGTGTGTGTAAGTGAGTGTATAAGTGTGTGTGTGTATGTGTGTATGTATGTGTGTGTGTAAGTGTGTATATAAGTGTGTGTGTGTGTGTGTGTGTGTGTGTGTGTGTGTGTGTGTGTGTGTGTATGTGTGTGTAAGTGTGTGTGTACGTGTGTGTGTGTAAGTGTGTGTACGAGTGTGTGTACGTGTGTGTGTGTATAAGTGTGTGTGTATGTATATAAGTATATGTGTATGTGTGTATGTACGTGTGTATGTACGTGTGTGTATATAAGTGTGTGAATAAGTGTGTGCGTGTGTGTATGTGTGTAAGTG
>JADGEY010000676.1 GCA_016744185.1 Emcibacteraceae bacterium
CCTTTCATGTTATCGACATGGAAGATTGCTCCAGCCCTTGCAGCAGGTTGTACCGTTGTACATAAACCAGCTGAGCTTAGCCCGTTAACCGCGTCTATTCTGGCTGAATGTGCAGAAGCGGCAGGCTTGCCAAAAGGCGTGTGGAACATGGTTAATGGTTTTGGCACTGTGGTAGGTAAAGCACTAACAGAACACCCTGTAATTAAAGCAGTGGCGTTGGTAGGTGACTCTGCAACCGGTAAAAAAATCCAGGCGCAAACGGCTAATACGCTCAAGCGCTTACATCTTGAGTTGGGTGGTAAAAACCCCGTTATCGTATTTGATGATGCAGATTTTGACCGTGCGCTAGATGCCGTTGTGTTTATGATTTACAGCTTGAATGGCCAGCGTTGCACAAGCTCAAGTCGTTTGTTGGTGCAAAGTGGCATTAAAGATAAGTTCTTAGCGGCGCTTAAAGTACGCGTTGCTAACTTGAAAGTAGGCCACTCACTAGACCCTGCAACGGAAGTAGGCCCATTAGTGCACACCGGCCATTACGACAAAGTAACAAG
>JADGEY010000677.1 GCA_016744185.1 Emcibacteraceae bacterium
ACACAGTACATACTGCGTACATGTTTTATATGTTATAAAAAAAATATATTATTTTTTATCATCCCTCTATTCGGAAACTTGGAAAATAAAAATAAATATGATTATATAGTTATATGTGTGTGTGTGTGTGTGTGTGTGTGTGTGTGTATTTTGTTGTTATACATATCACTTGATTGCTTGAATATAATTTACACCCGCAGGCCTTTTTTTTACTCTTTATAATTGAACTCAATTGACCCCACTTGACCTCCGGTTGTCTTTCAGGGCCACGTTGAAGGCTGCCGAAGCAGCCATGACCTCTCGCCAATGGAAGAAGGCCGTACAAATTCTCAAGGTCATCAACGGTCAAGAACACCTGGTGAACAAGTGTTACAAGAATATCGCCGAGCACTACAAGGAGGCCAAAGATTATAAGGTTTTGTTTAGCCTACAAATATTTAACAAAGATTATAAGATTTTGTTTAGCCTACACATATTTAACAAAGATTATAAGATTTTGTTTAGCCTACAAATATTTAACATATTTGATAATTCACAGACAATATTGCAT
>JADGEY010000678.1 GCA_016744185.1 Emcibacteraceae bacterium
ATCCTACACTGACCATCTCCCGCCTGCTATCCTACAGAGCACCACATTCCTTAACCCCTCCCCTAAACCCCGCTCCAACCCTCACACAGAACACGCCGTACCTGCGCACACTGCTCATGGTGATTCTGGCGCTGTGCGTAGCCCTGCCGCTCGGCATGTTGAGGGATCTGGAGTCTTTAAGCAGCATCTCAGCCGTCTCCTTGACTTTCTACTTCATTTTCGTGGTCGAGGTTTAGTCATACTCGATCGCGCGGCCCATTTGTTTCACTACGATTTCCTTTTTACCACGTCTGCACATTTCGCTATTGCAGCGAATAGGTGTGAGTTGTTGTTGCAATCTTTATAATAGAATCATCCTCCAATATTTTAATAATAATAATGATCTTGTAATCATCATCATCATCATCATCATCATCATCATCATCATCATCATCATCATCATCATCATCATCATCATCATCATCATAATCATCATCATCATCATCATCATCATCATCATCATCATCATTTCATTAACCTATGCTAATAAATATAGTGCTAACCTGTTAAC
>JADGEY010000679.1 GCA_016744185.1 Emcibacteraceae bacterium
CTGGTAAGATATTCTTGTGGATTCAATCTATATGTGTCCATCATGAAATTACGATACGCCTTATATCTGTGTATGTGTGGGTGTATGTGAGGATGTGTGTGTGTGTGTGTGTGTGTGGGTGGTTGTGTGTGTTGTGTGTGTGGGTGTGTGTGTGTGTGTGTGTGTGTGTGTGTGTGTGTGTGTGTGTGTGTGTGTGTGTGTGTGTGTGTGTGTGTGTGTGTGTGTGTGTACATTCCTAGTGTCAAGCTTACATTATACTGTAAAATAAAACAATCTAAATATAAAACAATAAACTAATGTCGGGTGATTTAGACACGTTCCTAGTATTGAATCTAAGTTTAGAGACATGTCTTAAATTAGATTGCAATCTAAAGGTGTAAATACAAACATTTCGGGTGATTTAGACACGTTCCTAGTATTGAATCTAAGTTTAGAGACATGTCTTACATTAGATTGCAATCTAAAGGTGTAAATACAAACATTTCGGGTGATTTAGACACGTTCCTAGTGTTAAAGAACTCTGGAAGTCCCCTTCTCTCCAC
>JADGEY010000067.1 GCA_016744185.1 Emcibacteraceae bacterium
CTTCGGATCAGCCCTTTGATTTAAAATCATTTTTAGCATCTTTGTCAAGTTTGAATTTGATCTATGATGTTAAGTTAAAAAAAGCAACATATCATGATTTGTCGGCTAAATCATTGTTACTAAAGGGTAGTTTTTTAGATAACCAGCTAAATATTAGTGCTTTTAAGGCGGTTGATTTCGCCGGATTTGATATTATAGCTTCGGGCGGCGGAGACGGTTTTTCATCTGTTCCAAAGCTCAATATAAATTTCACAGCGGCAACGAATGATCTGCGAAAATTGCAGCAATCCTTTAAATTTAAAAGTGATGTAAACTTAAGAAAAATAGGCAATCTTGCCGTTAGTGGAAATATTATTTCTAGTTTTGAAAAAATCAATATTACAGCTGCGGTTAAGACCAAAGCTCTTGCCGTCAATATTAAAGCGGTCTTACAGCCGCCAACTTTAAAGCAGCTCCCTGAAATCGGTAGCGCAGAGATAGAGCTTTCAGGCACGGGAATAAGTTATAATTCTTTAATAGATCAGTTTAGCCTCAATCTTCCACGCCCTTTAAAGAGCTATGATGCCCCTGTTGCTTTTAAAGTTGCATTAAATGGGAATGGCAAAATTTTAAACATTCTTAAAAGTGATATTGAAATTGCTAGGGGACATATAAAACTGGTGGGGCGTTTTAATAAAATAGATGATATTTCAAATATAACAGCTGATTTAAATCCTGCATTAGAAACTACTGATTTAAAATATTTTATAAATGGTCTTGGCTTTGAATCTAAGGCTATGAAAAACCCTCTAGGGGGTTTAAATTTGAAAGCAAAATTTATTGGTAATATAAAAAATATGTTAGTTGAAAATATTGCAGGACAGATTGGCACGGCAAAAATTACAGGCTCTGGTCATGTTAAAATGAAAGCGGATGAAAAAACTTTCATAGATTTTAAATTAATCGCAGGCGATATCAGAACTGGTGATTTCTTTGAAACAGCAAGTCAAAAAAATAACGTAGGGCAGGGCGGGGATTGGGATAAAACTAAATTTACGTTTGAAGGATTTCATAAAATTAATGGTCATATCTCGATAGCAGCAGAGCGGCTTGATTATAAAAATTATCTTGTTGAAAATCCGTCTTTTGATCTTTATTTAACCGATGGATTTATGCAGGTTAAGAATTTAAAGGGGCGTTTGTTTGGCGGAACTCTTTTGGCAGAAGCGTCCTATGATGCTGGTAAAGGGCGAGCTTTTAATCTTGACTTTAATCTTCGCAAGGCTTCATGGAATAAAATGAGCATGGTCACTGTGGGGCTTATGCCCATTTTTGGCGAGTTTGATATTAAGGGCAAATTTAAGGCTGTTGGGCAAAGTCAGTATGAGATTGTAAAGAGCTTTTCAGGGCAGGCTGTTTTAAACAGTGAACAGGCAAAATTAAAGGGAGTAAGTTTTCCCATCATTGGCTCTTCTTTTAAAGATTTAAATAATTTGCAAGATTTTAATTCTCTTTTGAGTAAAAATTTAGGGCAGGGCAGTGAGACTAATTTTAAAGTTCTTAATACCGCTTTAAAGGTTGAAAAAGGTAAAATAACCTTAAAGCCTTTTAAAATGCATATGCCGAGCGCCATAGCAGATATGCAAGGCTCATTAGATTTATTAAAATGGCAATATAATATTTTAGGAGACGTTAAGCTCCATGATCTTAAAGCCATGCCAGCGATTGGACTTAGGGTTACGGGCAAAGTAAATAACCCTAAAATTTCTTATGATACGAGCAGCTTGCTTAAATATGCGGCGGCAGAATTTGCTAAAAAATCCTTGGATAGTTTGATTAAAGAAAATGGCGGGCTTGAAGATTTATTTAAAGGCTTTCCTCTCCCCTTGATAAAGCCGAAAGCTCCTAAAAAAACAAACACGCCCTCTAAAAAATAAATTCAGCCCTGTTATTTTAAGGCTTCTTTTAAAATAAAAATGCGCACGGCACTGGAAAGATTAGCGTCCTTGCGCTGCTCATCAATTTGGGTGATGAGCTGCCCAAGACTTTTACGCTCTATTTTTGCAATTTTTTTAAGCTCCTGCCAGAATAGATTTTCAAGCGTAATGCTTGTTGAATGACCTGCGATAACAACGGAATGTTTTTGTAATTTATACTCTTCATTATGACAGGTCATTTAAATATCATTTCTTACTTTTAACAAATTCAACATTATGGGCAGCGAGCGCAGCAAGATTTATAATTTCTGACGCATATGATCCCATAGGAATAATTTGAACCGCATGCTCAAGCCCAACAAGCATAGGGCCGACAAGCTGTACGCCGCCCAGCTCTCGCACCATTTTTGTTGCGATATGAGCAGAATGAAGCCCAGGCATAATCAAAAGATTAGCAGGTGCGCTGAGACGGCAGAAAGGATATTTCGCCATAATGTCAGGGTTAAGAGCGGCCCCTGCATGGATTTCTCCTTCATATTCAAAATCAACATTGCGCCCGTCCATGATCTGCGCTGCTTCTCGTGAGGTTTTAGCAAGAACGCCGCCTTCTGGATTGCCAAAATTAGTATATGACATAAAAGCAACACGGGGTTTTATGCCGTAATGACGAACAATTTCAACCGCATGCTCGGCGATGTCTGCCATCTCTTCAGCTGTGGGCATTTCATTAATGGCGGTATCGGCAACAAAAATGGTCTGATCGTCTTTAACCAGCATGGAAAGCCCCATGGGTTTGCGCCCTTCAATAGGAGAGATGACCTTTAATATACTTTCGAGCGCGCGTGCATAATGGCTCGTATAGCCCGTCACAATAGCGTCCGCATGTCCAAATTCAACCATCAGGGCTGCAAAAATATTACGGTCTGTCTTCACCAGCCGTAAGCAGTCCGCATACATATAGCCTTTGCGCTGCAATTTCTCATAAAGGAAATTTGCAAATTTTTCCGTATATTTGCTTTGTCCAGAATGATGGATTTCTAAATCCTCATCATATTTATGACCCATTTGGTCAAGGTGAGAGATGATTTTGTCTTTATGACCAATCAGAACGGCTTTACCAAATTTATTCTCTTCAAATCCCAGTGCTGCTCGCAGAACCGTCTCTTCATCGCCTTCTGTAAATACGACATGTTTTGGATTTTCACAGAGCTGATCGTAAATCATCTGTAAACTGCCCGTGGTCGGGTTAAGGCGCGCGGCAAGTGTCTTGCGGTAATCATCCATAGACGACAATGGCTTTTGCGCCACGCCGCTATCCATGGCTGCCTGCGCCACGGCGGGGGGAACGAAAGAAATAAGCCTAGGGTCAAAGGGGGCAGGGATAATATATTCTGCGCCGTATTTTGGGAATTTACCAGCGTAGGCACTGGCAACTTCATCAGGCACATCATGACGGGCAAGCTCTGCAATGGCTTTGGCGGCTGCCATTTTCATTTCTTCGTTGATTGTCGAGGCTCTTACGTCAAGTGCGCCCCTGAATATATAGGGAAAGCCCAGCACGTTATTGACTTGGTTCGGATAATCAGAACGCCCCGTTGCAATAATAGCGTCCGAGCGCACCGCTAAAACATCTTCTGGCGTAATTTCAGGGTCTGGGTTTGCCATTGCAAAGATAATCGGTCTATCCGCCATGCTTTTGACCATCGCTTGAGTAACCGCCCCCTGTACAGAAAGCCCAAGGAAAATATCTGCCCCTTTTATAACCTCTTCTAATGTGCGTTTATCCGTTACGTTGGTATGAGCCGATTTCCATTGGTTCATGCCTTCTGTACGCCCTTGATAAATTACACCTTTACTGTCGCACATAACAAGATTTTCATGTTTAATGCCAAGCGACTTTATAAGTTCCGTACAAGCAATAGCGGCAGCTCCTGCGCCGTTAACAACAACTCGGACTTTGGAAATATCTCTGTTTGTAAGGTCAATGGCATTTAAAATTCCTGCCGCAGTGATAATGGCGGTGCCATGTTGATCATCATGAAAAACAGGAATATTCATTTCCGCCCGCAATTTTTGCTCAATGATAAAACATTCAGGGGCTTTTATATCTTCAAGGTTAATGCCGCCGAAAGAAGGCTCTAACGGTTTTACGCAATTTACAAATGTATCAACATCGAAGGCATTCAGCTCAAGATCAACAGAATCAATATCGGCGAAACGTTTAAAAAGAACTGCCTTTCCTTCCATTACGGGCTTAGATGCAAGAGGACCAAGATTGCCAAGCCCTAATATGGCTGTGCCGTTCGTGATAACCGCCACAAGATTTCCTTTAGCGGTATAGTCATAGATAGATTCTGGATTATCAGCGATGGCGCGGACGGGGGCGGCAACACCGGGGGAATAAGCAAGAGATAAATCTCTTTGTGTATTCATGGCTTTACTTGCGGTGATCTCAATTTTCCCCGGCCGTCCTGCGCTATGATAATGAAGAGCATTTCTATCGCCGTAATCTGATTTTTTACTAAATTTTGTGTCTTTATCAGTCATTTTATTTAAGTCTCTTTATGTTTTTGTGGCGCTTGATAGAATCAAGTTTGATTGCTATTTTTAACCCAAATGGATAGATTATTCACTGAAAATTAAAATCTTGATTATTTACAACAGGGAAACCAAGCAAAGTGAGCAATTCGGGAACGCCCAAAGTCACGCCACCTAAAGTTATCACGCCGCCTAAAGTTATCACGCCGCCTAAAGTCACACCAATGATGCAGCAGTTTTTAAAATTAAAGGCATCTCATGCGGAATATTTACTTTTTTACCGCATGGGTGATTTTTATGAGCTTTTTTTTGAAGATGCGGTAAAAGCCTCTGCGGCTCTTGATATTACATTGACGAAAAGAGGGAAATATGAGGATCAAGATATTCCCATGTGCGGCGTGCCTGTTCATGCATCTGAAAATTATCTTTCTCGCCTTATTCGAAAAGGCTTTAAAGTTGCGGTTTGTGAACAGATGGAAAACCCAGCAGAAGCTAAAAAACGGGGCGCAAAATCTGTTGTAAAGCGAGCTGTGGTCAGGCTCGTAACCCCGGGAACAATTACAGAAGAAAACTTACTGGAAGCAAGAGAGCATAATTTTCTTGCTTCTCTCGCTTTTATTCAGGGGAGCTTTGCTCTTTCATGGCTGGATATTTCGGCGGGGGGTTTTTACGTTACGCCTTTAAAGTTTGAGGCACTGGGAGCAGAATTATCACGGCTTTCTCCTAGCGAGATTATCATGCCGCTTCATTTGAAAGAAATGGAGCAGATGAGCGATATTATTTTGGATTGGGGCGATGTTATTTCGCTGGTTGAAAAAGATATTTTTGATAGTAAAAAAGCCCAAGACCATTTAATTAAAATTTTTGATTATGGAGTTGGGGGTCTTGATGAATTTAGCCGAGCGGAAATTTCAGCCCTTGGCAGCATTACAGGTTACCTCGAAAATACCCAAAAAGGCAAAATGCCTAAAATTGCTCGCCCTGCGTCTATGGCATCCGATACAGCGATGCTGATTGATGGGGCAACCCGTAAAAACCTTGAACTTACTCATGTTTTATCTGGCGGTAGGGCGGGCAGCCTTTTAAGCGTCCTTGACTGTACGGTAAGCGGGGCAGGAGCAAGAATGCTTAGCAGGAGGCTAACGTCTCCTTTAACAAATGCGGCTAGAATTAATGCTAGGCTAGATCTTGTTAGTTTTTTTGGTGAAGAGGAAGCTCTTAGAAGAAAAATCAGAAGTATTTTAAAGGGCTGTCCAGATTTAGAAAGAGCCATGTCACGGCTTTCCGTGGGAAGAGGAGGTCCTAGAGACCTTGCTGCGGTTCGGGACGGGCTTGAACAATCCTATTTTTTGAAAGAAGTTTTAGCCAAAGTGCTTTCAGAAATGAAAACCCCTCCTGCTGATTTTAAAGAAATTATGAGCCATATTGGAATATGCAGGGAAACGGTTGATCTGCTAAAAAGGGCATTATTGGCAGAACTTCCTCTTATTATCAGGGACGGGAATTTTATTGCAGATGCTTTTCACCCTGCAATTGATGAGCTGCGAATGCTATCGAGCAATAGCAGAAGGCTTCTTTTGGAAATGGAAAAGCACTACAAAGAAAAAGCAGGGGTCACGGGACTCAAAGTTAAACATAATAATGTACTTGGCTATTTTATCGAGGTAACGGCTTTGCATGGGGATAAGCTGATGAAAGCCCCTCTTAATGAAGAATTTATTCACCGCCAAACCCTTGCCAGTGCCGTGCGTTTTAGCACCAATGATCTTGCCGAGCTTGCGGGTAAAATAAGCCGCGCTGCGGATCAGGCTCTTAAATTAGAACATGAGCTATTCGAAGAGCTAACGGGCGAAGTACTTCTATACTGGCAAGAAATCCATCTTGCGGCAAAGGCACTGGCTCAAATAGATGTGGCGGCGGCTCATGCAGAGCAAGCGGCAGAGCATCATTACATACGTCCGATCATTGATGATAGTCTGGCGTTTGATATTCGGCAGGGCAGGCATCCTGTGGTTGAAACTGCGATTAAAAAACAACGCCAAGGTCAGTTTGTTGCCAATGATTGCGATCTTGGGATAAAAAATAGGCTCTGGCTTGTTACAGGGCCTAATATGGCAGGGAAGTCAACTTTTTTGCGGCAAAATGCTTTGATTGTTCTGATGGCACAAATGGGATCATTCGTTCCTGCAAGCTCGGCTCATATTGGAATTATTGACCGTCTGTTTAGCCGTGTTGGAGCGTCAGATGATCTGGCAAGGGGGCGTTCCACATTCATGGTTGAAATGGTTGAAACAGCTGCTATTTTAAATCAATCGACGGAAAGATCGCTTGTTATTTTAGATGAAATTGGCAGGGGGACGGCAACATATGATGGGCTGTCTATTGCATGGGCGGCGGCGGAACACCTGCATGAGGTCAATAAAACCCGTGGGCTTTTTGCAACTCATTACCATGAAATGACGGTTCTATCAGAGCAGCTTAAAAGCCTATCGCTTCATTATATGAAGGTGAAGGAATGGAACGGCGAGGTTATTTTTCAGCATGAGGTAGCAAGCGGCGCAGCGGATAGATCATATGGCATTCAGGTCGCAAAGCTTGCTGGGCTTCCCAAAATAGTAACCGAGCGAGCGACGCAAGTTTTAGCGAAATTGGAAGAGGGAGATCGGAAGGGACATAAAAAAGGCACAAAAATCCCTATCATTGACCAAGAACTCCCTTTATTCTCTAACCTGCAAGAGAGAATTGAAAAAGCAGAGCCTTTGGTAAGTGCGGCGGAGCTTAAATTAAAAGATATAAACCCCGATGAGCTTACCCCAAGAGAAGCATTAGAGCAGCTTTATCTTTTGAAAGACCTAACATAGAGGTATTAAGAAGCAAATATGGCAAGAAAGATCCGCAACCATAAAGAAATCTTTGACAGAGGGATTTGGTGGGAAAAAATAGAAGAGCTTAAAGAGATTCATTCTCCTGATAATATTCGGGGCGAGCTGCTTTCTTTGCTTAAAAAAGCCTACGGGCAGGGTTTTGATGAAATTAAAAAACGCTGCGAGAAGGGGATTAAGGGAACGTCTCTTGCAAAAGCCCAGAGTTTTCTTGTAGATGAAATTGTTAAAACTCTTTATAATATGACAACAGATTATATCTATAAAATCAGCAATCCGACTAAATCTGAACGGATTTCTTTAATTGCGGTGGGCGGCTATGGACGGTATGAAATGGCACCCTATTCTGATTTAGATTTGCTTTTTCTTATGCCCTATAAACAAACGCCTTGGGGCGAGCAGGTCGTGGAATATATGCTTTATATGCTCTGGGATATGGGGCTCACTGTGGGGCAGTCCGTGCGGACGATTAATGATACGATTAGGCTTTCCAAAAAAGACCATGTGATTAACACAACAGTTTTAGAAGCCCGCTTTATTTGGGGAGACAAGGAACTTTTTGACAAATTAATCCGCCGCTATAGAAAAGAAGTCGTGCAGGGTAATGAAATTGAATTTACAGAAGATAAATTACAAGAAAGAGATGTCAGGCATAAAAAATTAGGCGATACCCGCTATGTGGTTGAACCTAATTTAAAAGATGGCAAAGGGGGGCTTCGTGACCTTCATACATTATTCTGGATTGCAAAATTCACCTATGACATTCAAAAAATTGTAGCGATGGTGCAAGAAGGCGTGTTCTCTCTTGATGAATATAAAGAATTTCGCAGGGCGCAGGAATTTTTATGGACGGTAAGATTTCATCTTCATTATTTAGCAGGACGGCCTGAAGAAAGAATTACTTTTGACGTTCAAACGACTTTATCTGAAAGACTGGGTTATAACGACCGAGCGGGGGTTTTAGCGGTTGAACGCTTTATGAAACATTATTTTTGGCATGCAAAAAATATAGGTGATCTAACCCGTATTTTTTGTGCTTTTTTAGAAGATGCAAATAAGAAAAAACCTTTGTTTAGTTTGCAAAATTTTGGCTTAAGGCAAAGAAAAAGAGACGGCTTTCCAATAGAGGGAAGCCGAATTTCTGTTAAAAATCCTAGTATATTTACGGATGATCCTTTAAATATGATCCGTATTTTTTATATAGCGCAAAAAAACGAATTTGACATTCATCCCAAAGCATTAAGATTTATTCGGCAGAATTTAAGGCTTATCAATGGTAAGCTGCGGAATAATAAAATGGCAAACAGGCTTTTTACGAGAATGCTGCGTCATAAAAAAGGCCCTGAGTTTATTTTACGCCTAATGAATGAAGCAGGTGTTCTGGGACGTTTTGTTCCTGATTTTGGGCGTGTCGTGGCTCAGATGCAATATGACATGTATCATACTTATACTGTGGACGAACATACGATTAGAGCTTTAGAGCTTTTATCAGAGGTCGAAAGGGGCAGCCTTGCAGAAGACCATCCGCTTGCGAATAAAATCATTCATAAAATTATTTCTCGTAAAGTATTATATGTGGCTGTTTTTCTTCATGATATTGCGAAGGGACGTAAAGGAGATCATTCTGTTCTAGGGGCAGAAGTTGCCCGAAAATTATGTCCAAGATTTGGACTTTCCGCCGCTGAAACGGAAATGGTGGTTTGGCTGGTTCTAAACCATCTTTTAATGGTGCGTTCTTCTTTTAAAAGAGATTTAAATGATCCAAAAACAATATCTGATTTTTCAAGTTCTGTTCAAAGCCCCGAACGGCTGCGGCTTTTACTTGTTCTAACCGTTGTTGATATTCGGGCTGTGGGGCCTAAGGTGTGGAATGGCTGGAAAGGGCAGCTTCTGCGTGAATTATATTATAGGGCAGAAGAATTTTTGCTTGGCGGGCAAATAGAGGGCGATAATGAGCTTCGTGTTGGGCATCTAAAAGCGGAGGTTCGTGCGTTCTTAGATGATTGGTCATCACAGGATTTTGCGGCTTTTGAAAGGCGGTTCTTTGCGCCTTACTGGCTTGCGCTTGCGCCAGAAAAACATGTTAAGAATGCACGTCTTATTAGAGACGCAGATAAAGCACAAAAAGAAATTACAATTGATATTCAAAGCGATGAGTTCCAAAATATTACAGAGCTTACGATCTATACTGTTGATCATTCTGGTCTATTTGCAGAACTTACAGGGGCGATTGCTTTAAGCGGTGCCTCTATCCAGCATGCAAAAGTTTTTACAACAAAAGATGGAATGGTGCTTGATACCTTTTGGATTCAAAAGAGTGATGGCAGTCTTTATGATGATTCACGCAAGCATAATTTGTTGAAAAAGAATATTACAAGAATTATAAACAGAGAATTATCACCCTTTGGTATTCTAGGGGAAATTCGCAAAAAACCTCTTAATAAAAAAGCTATACTTAAGGTAGAACCTGTTGTCCTTGTTGATAATAATGCAAGTAATAGCCATACAGTGATTGAAGTTAATGGGCTTGATAGAACGGGACATTTATTTGATCTATCACGGGTTCTCGTGGATTTAGAGCTTATCATTGCAAGCGCACATATTGCGACTTATGGGGAAAGAGCGATTACAGTTTTCTTTGTGAAAGATGCTTCTGGTCATAAAATAACTCACCCTATAAAAATCCAGAAAATTAAAGAGATGTTGATGAAAATATTGATAAAGGGCGTACAATAATATGTCATTTGTAAAACCCACTCTTTTAAAATCTACAGTTATTTTTGCTGTTTTTACTTTTATCAGCCGTATTATGGGCTTTATAAGAGACGTTCTGATGGCAAGCGTTCTTGGTGCAGGGCTTATATCGGACTGTTTCTTTGTTGCCTTTAAGCTGCCGAATTTTTTCCGAAGACTTTTTGCAGAAGGAGCGTTTAGTGCGTCTTTCGTGCCGCATTTTAATGAACATCTGGAAAGGGGCGGAAAAAAAGAAGCGATTAAATTTGCAGAAGAATCCTTAGCCTTCCTTCTTATTATTTTACTTACCTTTGTGGCATTAATCGAAATATTCATGCCCGCTTTTTTGTTTGTTGTCGCCAATGGTTTTACAGAAGATGAGGCTAAATTTCAGCTTGCCATAACCCTGACCCGCTTTACGTTCCCCTATATTCTATGCGTTAGTTTAATGACATTATTTGCAGGAATTTTAAATTCTTTAGGGCGGTTTGCAGTCACAGCATTCCTGCCGATTATCTTAAATATTTGCCTGATTTCTGCTCTTGTTTTTGCATCAGAATGGATGGATACGCCCGCCCATACTCTTGCAATTGCGGTAACAATATCAGGTTTTTTTCAGCTTTTAATCCTATATATTGCTTGCGTAAAAGCGGGCTATTTAATCAGGCTGCGCTTGCCAAAATTAACGCCGAAAGTAAAAGCACTTCTAATCACTATTGCCCCTGCTGCTCTGGGGGCTGGCATTATTCAGATTAACCTATTAATAGATGTGGTTCTAGCAACTTTGCTGCCAGCAGAGGGTTCTGTTTCTTTCCTCTTTTACGCTGACCGCCTTAACCAATTGCCTGTTGGGGTTATCGGGGTTGCATTAGGTACTGTACTTCTGCCGTATCTTTCCAAACAAATAGCGCAGGGCAAAGAAAAAGAGGTTATTAATAGCCAGAATAGAGCGATTGAGATGGGATTATTCCTAACAATTCCCGCAGCGGTGGCGTTCGTGATCGTGCCTTATGAATTAATTCACGCCCTCTATGAAAGAGGAGAATTTGGCGCAGAACAAGCAGCCGCAACCTCCGCCGCCCTCGCCGCCTACGCCGTGGGCTTGCCGGCTTACATATTGGCAAAAGTATTTAGCCCAGGTTACTTTGCCCGTAAAGATACAAAAACCCCGATGAGATACGCCCTTTATGCTTTAGGGCTTAATCTGGTGCTTAATCTTATTTTAATGCAGTATTTCGCTCATGTAGGGCTTGCTCTTGCAACAGCGATTTCGGCTTGGTTTAATGTATTTTTGCTAGCCTTTGGGCTGATTAAACGGGGGCATTATAAATTTGACCGACGAGTAATAAAGCGCATTTCTCGCTATATTCTATGCAGCATTATCATGGGGTTTGCCGTATATTACTGCGCTATTAATATCACAGACATGACCTCTTCTTCTGGTATGGAGGTGGTAAAAGGTATCTTAATCCTAGTCTCTGTAGGGCTTGTAAGTTATTTCGTATCCGCATTTACCCTAGGAGCCGCTAAATATTCAGAAGTTAAATCCATTTTTTCTAAGAAGGGGTGAAGGTTAGAAAGTTAAGCTGCTTTGGCATTATTTTGCGCCATGGAACGATTTTTTAACTGTAGAGACACCAATAATAACCTAAAGTTCTAATTCTGGGTTTCCTTTCAAC
>JADGEY010000681.1 GCA_016744185.1 Emcibacteraceae bacterium
TGTGTGTGTGTGTGTGTGTGTGTGTGTGTGTGTGTGTGTGTGTGTGTGTGTGTGTGTGTGTGTGTGTGTGTGTGTGCAATATTGAACGGATCGTTTATAAAATCGACATGCATGTGGCTAGCGGAATTTGTTGTAACATTGTGTCGAAAAGCTACATAAAATGTACTTCAGTTTTGAGATATTTCCAAAAAACTCATCATAAAATGTTCATTAAAAATCAATTTCTTAATTGGATTAACTATAATAGATTACCTATAGGTATCAATCTATATTTTAATACCTTAAATAATGATATGTCTATAACAATGATATTAATACTGGCGTGTCTACAGTTATCCATGATTTCGAGGCATACATTTATTATAATATGTGTATAAAAAGTAGGGGAAATGCGACTAATATTGGATTATAGTATCATCTATATTTGAATATCTTAATAATGATATGTCTATAATAATATTAATATCCACGGGTATACAGTTATCCATGAATTCAGAGTGTACATTTATTATATTATATGTATAATTAAATTAATACTTTATATATA
>JADGEY010000682.1 GCA_016744185.1 Emcibacteraceae bacterium
CATATATTATGATTATCATCTGATAAACTACAATCTACATTAATCACTACCGCCTATTCGTTACCTGGTATCCTGTAGTCCTGTACTGTCCACTTGTCCGGCCACGTTGGGCAGGAAGGCGCTTAGTTCATCTCGTAGTTTCTTGCCGCAGAATTTATTGTAAGCGTGCTCCAGTCCGTAGTGGGTCATTAGATTCACATTTCCAGTGAGGTCGTTAGGACCCGGTTCTGAAGGTCAATGGGGCATTATTTATGTACGGATATAGTGATATTTTACGCATATATTAGTGATATTAATAGTATAGTTTTAGTATTTGTTGTATATGCGTTTCAAGCCGTAGTGTATTATTAGAGTAACGTTTTCAGTGAGACTATTATGGCGCGGTTAGATAATAAATTTCAAGTAACCAATAATAAAATAAGCAATTTAATTAAAATCATAGGATTAATAACTCAACGAATTAATTATAATGTATTTTTATTATCTGATTGACAAGCTACTTTTTATATTATCCATAATTTCCATAATTTTCAATCATATATATAATCT
>JADGEY010000683.1 GCA_016744185.1 Emcibacteraceae bacterium
GTGTGTATGTGTGTGTGTGTATGTGTGTAAGTGTGTAAGTGTGTGTGTGTGAGTGTGTGTGTGTGTGTGTGTGTGTGTGTGTGTGTGTGTGTGTGTGTGTGTGTGTGTGTGTGTGTGTGTGTGTGTGTGTGTGTGTGTGTGTGTGTGTGAATCCTACATCTATACGTGCCATGTACACAGAACAACTGTGCTTAAATCTCCTATCTCCAACTGTCTCTCCCTCTATCTCTCTCATGTTCTCTATAGCTCTCTCTCTATATACCGACTCCTCCTCTCTTCACTGAAATCTCCACTAAAATCTTCTCAGCTATAATTACGGGCGGTAGTAAATCATCATCGGAATCGTGATGGCCTGGTCAAAATACACATGCTGCACTGAAATGATCTATACACCCATACGTACACACTATACAGTGAATATATAGAGTACACTCCCACGTACACACACGCATACACTATACAGCGAATATATAGGGTATATACACTCACACGTATACACTATACAGTGAATGTACACCCACACGTACACACTATACAGTGAATATACAC
>JADGEY010000684.1 GCA_016744185.1 Emcibacteraceae bacterium
GGTATTAGTAATGGGAATGTTATGCAGTTTCGCAATTATAATCGACACCATTATAATTTAAATTGTATGCCCACTTATTAATTTTAGTTGACCGATAATAAAACACGAATATTATATGCTTTTGATTTGAATATTGGAATTGTAATGGTAACTATTTATACGTATTGGGTATATCGGTATCGAGTGTACCCATGCATTTTATTATAAAACATACAAACGCATATATAACTCATGTAATATGCACTTGAAAACGCACACAAACCCCGTTAAACTCACATATACGCATTTAACAACGGACACAAACACATGTATAAACGTACATAAGCACATGCCAAAATGTACACAAACATGAAAAATATTTTAACTATGTAAAATTTCATACAAACGCACGCAAAAGCATTTATATGCATACAAAAATACACAAACGTATACGTAAATATATTTAAAAAGCACACAAACTCATGTAAAAACGCAAACAAACGCACGCTAAAAATGATAATAATATTAACTGTCTTATTTATTGGGATTGGTAACGGGAATATTATATAT
>JADGEY010000685.1 GCA_016744185.1 Emcibacteraceae bacterium
GTTGATGTCAATTGGCTTTTAATAATCTGAAGTGTTGGTGTGTGTGTCTGTTGGGGGTGTGTGGATGTATGTTGGTGTGTGTGTGTCTGTTGGTGTGTGTGTGTGTCTGTTGGTGTATGTGGATGTATGTTGGTGTGTGTAGATGTATGTTGGTGTGTGTGTCTGTTGGTGTGTGTGTGTGTATGTTGGTGTGTGTGGATGTATGTTGATGTGTGTGTGTTGGTGTGAGTATGTCTGTTGGTGTGTGTGGATGTATGTTGGTGTGTGTGTGTGTGTGTCTGTATGTCTGTTGGTGTGTGTGGATGTATGTTGGTGTGTGTGTGTGTGTGTGTCTGTGTGTGTGTCTGTATGTGTGTGTGTGTGTGTGTGTGTGTGTGTGTGTCTGTATGTGTGTTGGTGTGTGTGGATGTATGTTGGTGTGTGTGTGTGGGTGTGTGTGTGTGTGTCTGTATGTGTATGTGTGTGTGTGTGTGTGTGTGTGTGTGTGTGTGTGTGTGTGTGTGTGTGTGTGTGTGTGTGTGTGTGTCTGTATGTGTGTGTGTGTGTGTG
>JADGEY010000686.1 GCA_016744185.1 Emcibacteraceae bacterium
GCATAGATGCGGTCATTGGATAATAGGCACCTACATGTGGATAATAATGGTGGGGGGCCTATTTATGGGTTTCTGTATGGGGCCGATTAAGATTGGGAAAACGGTTGAATAATATGTGTATTTCATAAAAGGAATGATAGTTGTAATGGGATTTAATATTAATGTATATATAATATTTCACAAATGTGTGTGTGTGTGTGGTATGGGTACTGTGTGTGTAAATATGTGCTAGTGTGTGTTGGTATGTGAGTAGTGTGTGAGTAAATATGTACTAGTAGGTGTGTGTGTGTGTGTGTGTGTGTGTGTGTGTGCGTATGACATGTACAAATATGTTCGATGTAAGGAATGTTTGTAAATATTATCAAATAATTTCCCTGGAAATTAATCGGAGAACTTAAATAAACATAAATTGTCACACATTTTAAACATTTTAGGTAACAACTTTCACGAGTGGCTAATTCTTTATCCTTTCTATTTTCTGTGTAGAGTAGTATATTATCTGTCGGAGAGAGAGAGAGAGAGAGAGAGAGAGAGAGAGAGAGAGAGAG
>JADGEY010000687.1 GCA_016744185.1 Emcibacteraceae bacterium
GTGTGTGTGTGTGTGTGTGTGTGTGTGTGTGTGTGTGTGTGTGTGGTTAATATAACATTAGATAGTCGACAAAAAGCGTTCACTAAAAGAGACGGTATTACCGAATATATTTTGTTTACTAAAAATATCATCTACCAACATAAAAATAATCAAACATAATAAATAGAGTTGGCGTTCCCGAAATTATACATAGCTATATTAACCATGCATATAAAGACTGTTCTATGTGTTTAAAATATAAATGTGGTAGATCACCTAGTATCCCTGTTAACAGAGGTGTAAAACAAGGTGACCCTATGTCACCAATACTATTTAACTCGGTTATAGATTATGCAACATCTAAAATGGCTGATTATAATGCGATTTCTATAAATAATGATCTTGGCAAAATCAAATATATGGCATTCGCAGATGATCTTGTAATATTTGGGAAAGATCAAGATAGTCTTCAAGATCAACTTAATATTGTTATGAAGGGTCTGAGAGATTGCGGTCTTAATATAAACGAGTCAAAATGCGCAGCAATGAATTTAATACCCAATTTTATAC
>JADGEY010000688.1 GCA_016744185.1 Emcibacteraceae bacterium
TGTGTGTGTGTGTGTGTGTGTGTGTGTGTGTGTGTGTGTGTGTGTGTATGTGTGTGCACAGTGCGTGTGTGCGCGCGCGTGTGTGTATGAGTTATTTTTTATATATCTAAACTTTAGTGAAAAGAACCATACAATAAAATAACTTACCATCATCATCAACCATACAAGTACATTCTTCTAAGGCGAAGTGGGTATTATCGGCGCATGTCTGATATTGTGTGTATGTAGCTCGAGCAGTATCGGTTGGTTTGAATTCTCTTTTATTCAGTGGGTTTACAACAAAATTACATTCATCTAAAAAATGCGATAAATAATTAATCGTTGTGTAGTAAAGTAGTTTTATAATCAAATGGAATAGCATAGTTATGTAAATAATTCTAATATCATTTCTTATCAAGATATAATTCAGCATAAATGTATTATATATTTCTTCACTTTTGGTTATATCATAATTCTAAATAAAGTACATATACATATTTACTATACTTAATAAGAGCACGATGTATAATATTATGTCATAATTCTAATATGGAATCCTATAGGATGACT
>JADGEY010000068.1 GCA_016744185.1 Emcibacteraceae bacterium
TTGCCGAGCCAGTAGTCGCAGAAAAGCCCCCATTCGAAATTATGCCAAGACTCGTGCAATCCTTTTTCAAGCGCAACTGGTCGATATTTTTCAGGCATTCGCTGATTTTCACCAAATTCGGTTTTGATGCTGGTCTTGCGTTTTGGCTTGGCATGAGATTTTCCTTTTTTGTCAGGGATTTTTACGGGTTTCTTTTCGGCGGGTTTTTTGGATATAACTTTAGTTATATCTTTTTCTATTCCCTTTTCACTATTCAGGACTGCCCCAGCATCTGCCGAGCTGCATGCCGAATTAGGGGGTGCATCGTTACTTTTCAATGGCTTAGACCATCTTCTAGCGGCTTTGTCTTTGTTTCGTTTTGATATTGAGTTGATCTTGAGTAGCTCTTGAGTTGATCTTGAGTTGGTTATGAAACCGTTTTGAACTGAAATCAAACCCAGTTTAAGTAGCTTTTGTTTTAACCTAAGATGAACTTTTTTATTGCATGGCATTGCCCGACAGATAAAATCATCATCATCCAAAAGGCGATCATCGTAGAGATAAATCAGGCTTATAATTTCATCAAAGTAACCTTTTTCCTCAAACGACAACATGAGGGTTGCCTCACGCCAATCCTTGATGTTTTTCATGTATAATTCAGCCATTACACCCCCACCGCTTTTCAACACCTAAAAGCTTTGCAATAGGGGCAGCCTCCTGCGCTGTCATACCTACATACCTAAGCTGATCGACATGTCTCCAGCTAACATTAAGTTTGCAAGCGAGCCAATCTATAGAACGCCCTGCATGGCATAAAGCGTCTGTTAACTCTATACCCTTGACGGTGACACCTTTTCTTAAAACGGGCTTAACGGCTCTGGTTTTCTTGAGGGCTGGTTTTTTACGAGGGGGCGGATTAGGCTTATTTGCCTCCTTCCGCTCTTCTTTTTTAATAACCCTAATTTGCGCCTCAATTGCAAATTCAGTTCTATTTTTACCAAATTTTTCATTAATCAATTCAGCCAAATAGCCAGGTAAATATTTATCGTAATTTTCTTTAATAAAGGCAAGTTCTACGGAAGAGTAAGACATTTTTTTATCAGTATAAACCTGCCTAGGTCGCCCGTTTAACAAATTAAGATAAGCGAGCTTATTATATACAGATTTGCAGGTTTTAACATCACCGCTAATAAGGGTAAGCCCCTCGACTAATTCGGCTGTAGGCAGCATAAAATTCTTTTTAAGATAAGCTATTTCAGCCTCTGAATATGTTCCTTTCATTTCACGTCTCTTTAATTTTAAATTGATAATCAGCTTCAATAATGCGTTTTTTAAGCTTGTACATAGGCGTTTTAAAGCCCTTAACATCTTCCACAGTTTTGACCGTTCGCCCTCTTTCTAAATACTTAAAATCAGCTATGTAAGTGAAGGTCTTAATCCCATTCACCATATGAGGAAATTTAGGCTGTAATCCTAAGTCTGAAATATGTCCGCTGCGTTCTAAAAGCTTAAGCTCTAGATAACGGTTCGCTTCTTTTTTACTATCGAAAACTATGCCGTCTACGAGAGTTCTTTTATTGTTATATTTAGACCTTGACCTAGAATAAACCATCAGATTTCAACCCCCAGATAATGCGCTAATTGCCGAGCCTCATACCCCACCGCACCACGGCGAAGAAATCCATTAATCTTATCTTTATTATAGCCCGTCTCACGCACCGCCTGCGCCACACTGATATTTTTGGCAATCAGCCCCCGACAAATATCGCCAGCCGCCAACTGTATAATACCTCGCTTTAAAGGTATCGAATTCGACACCTTTAAATTATTATTATTTCTTTTCATTAATTGCCCCCACACAAAAAATCATAAGACCAACAACAACAACAAAGCAGCCAACTATTCCGGCGACCTTAAAGCCGATCCCAACAAAGCTATTCTCATCATGAGGAATAGGCGGTGAGATAAAAAACCCAAGTAAAAGCTTGTTTACAGCGGCGAACGCAAGACCGATAACAATAAAATCAAGAGCATCTTTTTTCATTATTATTCTCCTTCAATTGTATTAATCATATTTTGAGCAGCATCTAAAATCTCATAGGATTCTTTCAGAAATTTATCCTTATCTATATCCCCGTCCTTCATCAAAGCAGCAACATCACCGGTTTCCTTGATAAGGGCGATAAGCCTCGCTTCAACAGAGCCTTTGCCAGAAGTCTTACCCCTCATTGCGATTTGATAATGACGAAAAAAAACAGCGTCCTTGCCAATCTCAACAAGCTTTTCATCTAATTTGACAGCATCTTTTAAGGATAATTCAGAATTTTGATTTAGGTTTGCCACTTTATAAAATAAATCAACGGTCTTTCCCGTTGCGTCCATAATATCAATAGGCGATAGATTATTAATCACGCCATAAACCAGCGTCTCTATCGTTCCAGCCTTCTTAATTACCGTCATTCTAAATTTTTCCTTACCTTTGGAATATCTAATATTTTTAATTCTGTTATTTTAAGGTGAGAGACAGCCTAAAGCTCGTGGCTGCCTCTCCTAATTAAACATTTGCTACCCATGCAATTTTATATTTGCTAAGGTTGTATTCTTGAAAAACTAACCTAAGGATAGAAAATGTCTAATAATGAAACTGCTAATGGAGACCCTGCAATTGCCTATAAAATCTGCTATGATATTCGTCAAGATATTGAAAAAGGTTCAATAACAAACAAAGAACAATATTTAAATCTTTATGCAGAATGCTTACAAGCTACGACAGGTCACCGCACTAACGAGAAGTAACTTTCTTCGCTAATTCCCTGACTGCGTTGATTACCTCGTGATCTTTGCAGTCAAGGACAAAGTCGGAAAACTGACGCGCCATATCTACGATGTGTTCAGCGTTATTGCCGGAGGTATTCTGTATTGCCAGCCTTAGGCATTTGCATTTTACTTGACGTTCGTCCATTTATTTTCCTTTAATGGTTTAATCAGGCGGCGTTGCCGCTTGAGGGTTGTTATTTATGCGGCAACTTGGCGGCATCAAAGAACGCTTCTGCAGGAAGGTCTATCCCTACTTTTTTTGCGTGCTTATAAAGAATTCTCTGTACGTCAGACGGCATGTTGTCGTTTGATCGCCACTTACAGACCGTTGATCTGTCTCGGTTTGTGAGGTCGCCGACAACCTGATCTCCGCCAAGTTTTGAAATTATTCGTTCTGCTATATTTTTCATAACTTTATTATGTGCATTATATTCACATTAATGTCAATTAAAAAGTGAATATTTTGAACGTGCGGAATCACAATAGAAAGAGCAATATGCTTTTATGAATACAGCTTGGTTTAAAAAACAAATGAATGCGCTAGGCGTAAGACAGGAAGATATTGCCGCCGCCATAGGGCGTGATAGAAGTCTCGTCAGTAAATTAATAAACAATAAAACTAAATTTAATGTGTCGTATATTCTTGTTTTTTCTCAACTTTTAAATCAGCCAACAGATCTTATTGTGGAGATGATTGGTGGAAAAGATAATATTGAGCCAGAGGATGGCAATAATTTATCTGATAAGCCCACAAAAGCATCAAATCCAATTTTAAATACCGAGCTTTTAAAACTTATCCTTAAAATAGCGATGGAAGATGAAAGAAAAGCCCCTCTTGATCTAAAAATAGACGTGGCTATAAACACTTATGTGCGTTTGAATGGGCAGCCAAATATTGACCCTGAAAAGATTCGTCTTGTCTTAATGTGCATGCTTCCAGGGGAATAATGCATAGCGGAAAATTTACACACCCAACGCATTTCTCAAAAATCTTTTCATAAGTATCCACCGCCGTATTTTCTATATTCTCTCTCATATTTTACTCCCATACATACTAGAATCAAGCCCCAACCCAAGCCCCAAGCCCCAAGCCTATTCTTAAAGGCTCCTGCTGCAAAGAACAAAAAAGGAACATTACGGGTACTCATAGTTAATATCCTTTCCTTGTAATGAGTTAATAAAGTAAAAATAATTTGCGGTTATTTTAGGGTAGGGGCTGGGGGTGTGTTAATTTTTTCGACCTCAAATGTGGCGGCAAAAATTAACATGGATGCTTTGAATAGTGATTAGATGAAACGCAAATAAACGGGAAAATTATTGATTAATCAATCGTCAAATGATAATCTTATTTAAATAATTAACTAGAGCAACATAACACCAAAGCTTAATGCAGGGCATTATAATGAGTAATGAAGCGACATATAATTTCATAATAAAAGGCTATTCAAAAGATAAAATACCCTTAAAATATATTAGTAAATATATTGAATGCTTAGGTGCTTTATATGGCGAAAGCTCCGAGTGCTATTTAAGTGAAATTAACAGCGGTAGCGTGGATATTGTAATTAATGTACCCAGAAAACAAGTAGCTGCTCTTGAGCTTAGAATTACTGAAAATGGTACGGATGCTTCCAATAAAGAAGTTCGCCTTCAAAAAGATAAAATAAATAAATTACTTACCGCTCACGGAAAAAAAGCAACGCTTAAGTCTAGTAATGGCATTATTGATTTCCCAGGTCAAAGATCACAAGCTAACCAAGTGACGGGATCGGTTGTTGAGCATGCAGAATTACAAGGTCAACTAATATCAATTGGCGGTAAAGACAAAAGCGTTCCTGCGCATATTAGACCTAGCGACAATAGCAGACCATATCTTTGCACAACAAACATAGAAACAGCTAAAAAACTTGCAAAACATTTATTTGACGCTCAGTTAAAGTTATATGGTGAAGGAACTTGGCTTAGAATTAACGAAAAATGGGAAATGAAAAAATTTAAAATCCTAAGCTTTGAAGTCCTAGAAACTCGCCCATTAAAAGAAATATTAAATGAATTACGCTCCTTGGGGGACGGCTTTAGTGACGACCCATTTAAAGATATAAATGAAATAAGATATGGGAAACATAATTGAAAATAATATTGGATGCGTGTGCGCTAATCTATTTTACAAATAAAATAGGCGACTTAGACGTACAGCTTATTAAGCACGGAAATAATAAAGATATTTTTTTAATACCTACCCCTGCATTATCCGAATTTTTAATCATGATTTTGGATGAGGAAGAGCAACAAAAATACTTAGAATTATTTTCCAGCCCTCCTTTTCAAATATTAAGCTTTGATAAGAAATCTGCAATCGAGCTTTCAATCAGAAACAAAAACGCCATTAAAAATGGTGACAAAAGAGAAGGCTCTAATGATGCTTGGCAAAAGGTGAAGTTTGACAGGCAGATACTTTCAATTGCACTCGTATCAGATTCTAATGAAGTATGGTCGCAGGATTTAAATGTAATAAGCACTGGAAAAAAATGGGGTCTAAATGTTATTAACCCGGAAAACATTAAGCCGCCACAATCCGAAATGGATGTGTAAAAAACCACCTAATACCTCTCCCTCAACCACAAACAGACCCGCAAAAGCTAAGGTCTGTCTATATCTATATTGGTTAAATTTGCGGTTATTTTAGGGCGAGAGATGGGCAGAAATTAACATGATATTTAATATGTCAAAACAAGAAAAAAAACGGTTAATTATACGGATTTTCTTGACTTGCTTTCGGTAGGGTGATAGAGAGATTACAGGTTAAAATATTGCTATTTGTTAATTGGCTATTAAGACTTAAAGCCAACAATGGGGTTATTAACAAGGACAATCAAATATGTACAATCCAATTAAAGCTGCGCAAGTTATTGCCTATTTTGCAATGAAGCGTCCCTCAAGAACAATTAGTATTTTAAAAGCTATAAAGCTTGTATATCTATCCGATCGTGAAAGTATAAAGAATTTTGGCTATCCTATCCTTGATGAGATTAGAGCGTCTATGCCACATGGTCCAGTTAACTCTAGAACATACGATTACATAAGCGGCACGGTTGACTTAGATAAGTGTGGCTGGTCTGATTTTTTAGATGATAAGGCTGACCACAAAGTCAGTGCCGTTCAAAATCTAGGTGATGATGATTTAGGCGAACTTAGTGAGGCTGATACAAATTGCCTTGACAGCGTTTGGGAAAAATTTGGCGAATGGGATAGGTACGTTCTTCGTGACTGGACGCACGATCCTCAAAACATACCAGAATGGGAAAATCCACATGGCAGCTCAAACCCCATACCCATTGAACGAATTATGAGATCAGTAGGAATCATTGACCCCGCACCATATGTAGAAGAATTAAGAGCGCAAAATCAAATAGAAAAACTCCTTACATCCGTAACTGCTCAAGAGATTCATTAAGTAAAAACAGTACGGGAAAATAGAGCGTTGACAGCAGTAGTTGTAAAAAAAGGCACAATTTTAATCCCGAGCGGAACAGATGCCAATCCTGATAAAAACCACCTTCATATTATCTGTAACGACCCTTGCGCAAATGGACAGGTATTATTAGTGTCCATTTCAAGCGTTAATCCTAATTCCATTCCTGACGAAACATGTTTTTTAAACGCTGGCGACCATCGATTTATTAAGCATAAATCTTTTGTTAAATACAGTAAATCTAGACTTTATTATGCAGACAACCTGCTTAGTGGCTTAAATGCCTCTAAATTTAAATTATACGACCCTGTTGTTGAATATATTTTTTTGAAAATAAAACATGGCATAATCCGATCAATTCATACGCCTCGAAAAATCAAGCAGTACGCCGTCAGCGTGATGGGAATGTTTCCAGCCCCTTAAAACCCTCCCCCGACCATATTGGTGACATCAACAAAAAGGCTTTGGAGCGATTCCGAAACCCATAATGTCGACCGTGAAAAGCCCAGCCCTTAATATGCAAGAATCAGAGAACTAATCATAGCTCTCCTTTTTCATACTCGCCTCTCCCTTATAAGCCATTTTTCCCCTTTGTAAATAAAAACATAAGATTACGTATTTTTAATTCTTGACTAATTGAATACGTTAGCGTATATTTAATTCAACAACAAAGCAGAATTAAGATTAAAAGGGAAGCGGATTATGAAATTTAAGGAAAGACTAAAACAAGCGGAAGAGCGGCTTAAAGGTACGGGTTATGAACTCGTGCAGCCTCCTCAAGAGGTATCACTCGGGTGGAATGGGGAGCGAGGTTTTTTAAAGGTATGGGCAAATAAAAACGTTCAGCGCATTCCTGAAATCATAAAAAAACGCACCCACGAAAAAAAAATTAAGGCAAGAGCCTTAAAGCGCAGAGCTATTCTTGCCAGTTTTGCAGCGAGCCCGTCAGCTCATAAAAAATATATCTTAGGGGGATCGGAAACTTTCTTAAATCATGCGGGAAATAATAATGATTAACATGCAGTTAAAAGCAGATTTGCACGATACCTATAAAGAAGTCGAAGGCGGCTATCAAGGGGAGTTGTTTTTGCTTAAAAAATATTGCAACAAAAGAGAGATTAACTTTTCTTTAGCAATGTCTAAAATTAACAAGGAAAAGGGGCGTTTTAACTATGCTGCTAGGAGAGCGGCGATGGCAGAAATATTAAAGAAAAACCCTCATTCAACATTTAATATCTCCTGCTGGGGCGACAACTTTACGGTTGCAGATAAATTACTCATAGCCCCCTCAATTGAAGAATTTAATCAAATGGAGATGGCGGTATGACGCATAAAACCAGAGAGGCACGCAATACATTAAGCGCACATGATGCGATTTATCCCATCTATAAAACGCTCATTGATACCTGTAAAAGGGTTCAGAAGGAAAATCCCCATTCAGAAATTATAGATCACATTGAAGACTTCTTAGGTCGCCTAGACGACAGTCATGACGATGCGTTTAGTCAGGTATTAAGCGCAGCCGAAGACGCTCTTGATGAAGAGGATACTATGGAAGAAGACGAAAGGTTAATGCTTATGTATCGTCAGGCAGGGTTATGAAGGATTTCATAGAAATATTATGCGGCAGCCTAGGCGTGGCATTCGCATTTTTAACAGTTTTATACTGCATGCTGATGCCAGTGCAGCCCATAGATAATATGAGCTTTATGGAAAAAGAGCATCTAGTTGAGAGCCATAATTTAAAAAAACTTAAGGAAAAAAGAAAATGAATATTGATAGCATGACAATTGGGGACTTTAAAAAACTTTCCGCCCTGCTTAAAGGGCAGCAAGACAATAATATTGACAATTATTTTTTAGGAAAAAAAGTAATAATTCGCACCTGCTCTGCAGGTGTCTGGTTTGGCGAACTTAAAGAAAAAGAAGGCACGGAAGTCATTTTAAAAAATGCTCGAAGATTATGGCGATGGCAAACTAAAAAAGGAATATCATTAAGTGAAATTGCCGTTTATGGCGTTAACGACAAAAACAGTAAAATTTGCATTTCCGTCGAGACTCAATGGCTTGACGCAATAGAGATTATTCTCTGCAAAGAAGATGCAATTACCTCAATTGAGCAGGCAAAAAATTATGAAAATTAGACCAATGGATGGTTATGGCTATGGCGATGGCGATGGTTATGGCGATGGCTGTGGCGATGGTTATGGTTATGGCTATGGCTATGGCGATGGCTCTGGCGATGGCAATGGCTATGGCTGTGGCGATGGTTATGGCTCTGGCGATGGTTATGGCGATGGCTCTGGCGATGGTTATGGCGATGGCTGTGGCTAAGCAAAGGAAATTAAAATGGACGAAAAAATACAAAAAATTCTCTGCAATATGAGCTTTATGCATCTAGTTGAGCAAGGGAGGCGGAAATGATTCCCCATACCATAAAAGACGAAGAACACTGGCATGATTTAAGGTCTAGGCACATAGGTGGGTCAGAGGTCGCTGCCCTTTTTAATAAATCACCCCATACAACCTATTTCGAACTCTGGCACATCAAATCAGGCAATATTCCTCGCCCTATAGTAGGCGGCGACCGTGTGTTCTGGGGATCAGCATTAGAAGAAGCAATCGCTAAAGCCGTTGCAGATTTAAAGGGCTGGAAGATTAGAAATGTTCATAGATATATAGAAGATTCCGAAGTTAAAGGCTTTGGCGGAACGCTTGATTACGAAATTGTAAATCACCCAGACGGCAGTGGTGTTTTAGAGATTAAAAACGTTGATTATCTCGTTTGGCGTGATTGGGAAGGCGGAGAACCGCCTTTATCTCACATTTTACAACTTCAATCATATCTTGCTTTAACAGGTAAAAAGTGGGGCGTAATTGCAAGCCTTGTATCCGGCAATCTTCCGCAATTTAATTTTTATAAAGCTGACCCTAAAATCATAAAAGCCATTCGTTCAAAAATTAAAGAATTTTGGAAATCTATAGAAGAAAAAAAAGCTCCAGAACCAATTTTCACAGAAGACTTAGGGTCAATAAAAACCCTTTATGCTAACGCCAATAGCGAGACGCTTAATCTTCATGGCGACAAGAGGCTTGCGGAGCTTTGTGGTGATTTTAAAGCGTACGGGTCAATAAAAACCAATGCTGGCAAAGCACAAAAAACAGCTATGGCAGAGATATTAACCATCATTGGCGATGCAGGGCTATGCCTTCTTGACGGCTACAAAATTAAACAAAGCATTACCCCAGAAAAGGCGATGTCTTTTACCAGAAAAGCAAGCAAAAGAACCACAATAACACCTATAAAAACGGAGAATTTAAATGAATAATTTAGCAAAATCAGAACCAAAACCAGCAATGGTAACGGTAAGACATGCTCTGGAGCAAATGAAGCCACAATTCGAATTAGCTTTGCCTAAACACCTGACTCCAGATCGCCTATTAAGAGTGGTCATGACATGTATTCAAAACACACCTAAGCTACTTGAGTGTGATCGAACATCTTTATTTAGTGCTGTCATGACCTGCGCACAGCTAGGGTTAGAGCCAGACGGCACGCTTGGGCAGGCGTATTTAATTCCATTTGGAAAAAAAGTACAATTTATTATTGGCTACAAAGGGCTTATATCGCTCGCCAGAAACAGCGGGGAAGTAAGTTCTGTCTCTGTAAAGGAGGTCTACGAAAATGATTTTTTTGAGTATGAGTTTGGTTTAAATGAAAAACTAAAACATATTCCAAGCAATTTTAACGGTCACGGAAAAATCACTCATTTTTACGCTATCGCAAAATTCAAAGATGGTTCTTATCATATGGAGATCATGCCTAAAGAAGAGGTTGATACTATTCGTAACGGCTCGCAAGGCAAAAATCATACTCCTTGGAAAAATCATTATGCCGAAATGGGAAAGAAAACCGTTATCCGCAGAATGTCAAAATTCCTCCCTATGTCCGTTCAAAAAGCCGCTGCAATTGCTGAAAGTTATGACCGTGGCGAAGTTATGAACATTGATCAAAATGGCGAAATGATCACAGAAGCGATTGAACATAAACCAGAAGAACAAGCTCCGAAGGCTGAAAGCAATAAGCTTGAGAAGTTCGCAAGCGAAATCGAAGCCGAAACTGAAACGGTAACGGTAACCTAACACCCCTAGGCAGCAGCCATTTTTACTCACACGCTTCCCTCGTGGGCTGCTGCCACCCTTTAAAATATTTAGGAAAAAACTTATGCACATAAAAGAAATAACTTATCAATTTAGGCGTGATTTCAAAGCCATATATGAATGCGAGCATTGCAATCAATTGCAGGACGGGGGCGGCTATGATGATGATCACTATCATCAAAAAATAATCCCTAAGATGAAGTGTCAAAATTGCGGTAAAAAGGCAGGAGAGGCTTATATTCCCGCAATACCCCAGTATCCAGAAGGGTATCAAATTTAACCCTCCGTGTACCAAGGGGACAACTTGGCGGCGGTCTCTACAATTTCCGCCGCCACTTTTTTAAATGAAAGAATAATGATGACCGAGCAAAAAATTAAAGAATTAATATCTGAAAACAAGGCATGAGCAAAAAATGCACATACCACTAAAAATGGATTTAAGAAAGAGAAAACAAATGAAAAATAAACTTACCCATTTAAATGATCATTTATTCGCTCAAATAGAGCGGCTCGGTGATGAAGGTTTAACTCCAGAGGCTATTCAAAGAGAGGTGGGGCGAACCAAAGCCATTGTTGATATTTCAGACCAGATAATTAAAAACGCCGATACCCTTCTTAAGGCAGCGTCTCTGGCGAAGGAAATAGGGGCAAGGCAGGTTATTCCGCTCGTGCCTATGCTCGAAACAGGGAAAACAGCGTAATTGAAGGTGATAAAAATGAAGGGTAAAGCTATTAAATGGACGCTAGAGGAATTGGCTTGGATAGAAAAAAACCGTTATTCAATAAGGTCAGTTGCGTTTAAATTATTTTGCGAAAAATTCGGGCGAACAGATATTAAAATCTCGGCTTATGCAGCCTTATGTAAGCGAAAAGGGTGGTTTACCGGGCGCACAGGGCAATATTCAAAAAATCACGTTCCTGCGAATAAAGGGAAAAAGATGCCCTTTAACGCCAATAGCGCACGTACGCAATTTAAAAAAGGACACCTTGGCGGAAAAGCAAAAGAAAACATAAAGCCAATGGGCTATGAGAGATTTACAAAAGATGGCTATGTGGAGAAAAAAATAAACAACGATATGCCGTTCAGGGATCGCTGGCGTGCCGTCCATTTAATCAGGTGGGAAGAGGTCAACGGAAAGATTCCAAAAGGGCATTGCCTAAAATGCATTAATGGAGATAAAGGCAATACTAGCCCGAGCAACTGGACTTGCATACCTCGTGCGATTTTGCCACGATTAGCTGGGCGAGGTGGCGTGTCGTACGATGGTGCGCCAGATGAATTAAAACCCACAATTCTTGCAGTCGCTAAGCTC
>JADGEY010000693.1 GCA_016744185.1 Emcibacteraceae bacterium
CATATATATAGACCCATGTGTATAGACCCACATATATATATAGACCCATAATTATAATGTGATTTCTTTACATAAACAAACGTCATAAAGTGTTATTAGTCTACATAAATGAAATATAGAAGACATAGTGTCTGATATAAAAGCCACAATAAAAGCACAATCCCAAAAGGTACTATATCATCCATTAATAATGAATATAGCCATGCACTACACTCCATTGAAGAAAAATTGTTTTATTGCCTATGAACCATAATGTAATTTAATGATATTAATTTCACTTTCACTAACTATATAAAGCTTACTTCATCTCATCTGAAACATCATTTTCTATACCTCAAAATATGCTGAAGATTTGTATTCTCGCTCTTCTGGTTCTGTACGTGCATGGTTAGAAATCATCATCATTTAATTAGTTATCATAGACTTACTAGAAATACGCACATACAAACACACCCACACACATATACATACATGCATACATACACACACACACACACACACACACACACACACACACACACACACACACACACACACACACACACTC
>JADGEY010000695.1 GCA_016744185.1 Emcibacteraceae bacterium
ATAAATACTATGATAAATATTGCATTAGAACAATTATTGCAATATGAACAATTATCGCCCTATTTTTGAGCTTCCAGTTTTTTCTAAATAACTCGAACGGGTTGTATCGCAGCAAATTATAAAACATCGAATGGCATAGCTTACATCATCCTAATCAAAGTGCCTATGTTCCACATAAAAGCACCGAAACAGCTCTAACTAGAATTAATAATGATATTCTTGCCAATAATTCTGGCACTATAATTATTTTCTTGATATGTCCGCTACTTTTGATACTTTAAATCATCGTACATTAATTAACCGTTTGGTCAACATCGGTTTCAGAGATGATGCACTTAATTGACTCAAATCATACATACGGACAGAAGTTGTTATGTTTCCATTGGCAACATTAAATCTAAAAATGTCCATCTTGATTATGCTGTTCCCCAGGGATCAGTCCTGTGGCCGATTCTTTTTAATATATATATTTTTGAAACTATGGACTCTTTCCCTCAAATTAGTTTCCTCTCTTCTGCTGATGACATTAAGATATATATTCCTACTT
>JADGEY010000696.1 GCA_016744185.1 Emcibacteraceae bacterium
GTAATATGGATATGTTAGATAGGGTGTTGGCAATGGCGATGAGAGAGAGAGGGGGAGATGTGGAAGAGATATGTGTAATAGGGGTATGTTGGTCGAGGTGTTGGGTAGGGGGTGATAGAGGAGAAAGTTGGAAGAGATGTTTTGTAGAGGAATGTCGTTGTAATAGGGGTATGTTAGATAGGGTGTTGGCAAAAGCGATGAGAGAGAGGGTATGTTGGTCGAGGTTGTGGGAAAGGGTGATGACAAAGTGCAGAGAGTTGGCAAAAAGAGATCAGGTGGAAAATATGTATTGCGGATAAATAACGCCGTATTAGGGTAGGAATGGGGTCAAGTATATTAGGGGTAAAAGTAAAGAGTGATGAGAGACTGGGAGGTGTAAGAGAGACTAGGAAGAGAGGAGAGATGGAAGAGATGTGTGAGTGAGGAGGGAAGAACAATAGAGAAAATAGGGAGAATAGTGGATGTGTAGTTTGAGATGTGTGTGTGTGTGTGTGTGTGTGAGTGATGTGTGTGTGTGTGTGTGTGTGTGAGTGAGTGTGTGTGTGTG
>JADGEY010000697.1 GCA_016744185.1 Emcibacteraceae bacterium
ATTTATATTATCTCTTACTTTATCACTCTCTTCCTTTGTCCAGATGAGCAACCACTACAAGTAGCCCGATGTACAAAGATCATTGACCCACAAAGCGAAGTACCAAAGTACATTATCAACGTGAAGCAGTTTGCTAAATTTGTGGTCAGTCTTTCTGACAATGTGGCACCAACTGATATCGAAGAAGGAATGAGAGTTGGGTTTGTTTTATTGTGAATACTCTGTGTGCGCGTGTGTGTGTGTGTGTGTGAGTGTGTGTGTGTGTGTGTGTTTGTGTGTATGTGTGTGTGTGTGTGTGTGTGTGTGTGTGTGTGTGTGTGTGTGTGTGTGTGTGAGTTTGTGTGTGTGTGTGTATGTGTGTGTGTGTATGTGAGTGTGCCGTGTGTATGTCCACATCCCCTATTCCCCAAGATTGACCCCGCCGTGACCCCATAACCCCACACAAGGCCCCTTACAGTGTGGATAGGAACAAGTACCAGATCCACATCCCCCTACCTCCCAAGATTGACCCATCAGTAACCACATAACCCCCCATACGGCCCCATAC
>JADGEY010000698.1 GCA_016744185.1 Emcibacteraceae bacterium
AAAAATAAAAAAAGGAAAAATATCATGGAGATCATAAAAGTATAGTTGTAATTGAGATACAAATTAAGGCATAGCGGGATATACCTGTTGGAACATATGTGTTTGCGGCAATGATTTGAAGGTGGAGGTGACGGTAGCAGAACGTATAACAAGTGGAAGGTTATTCCAGTAATATGGTATTGAAATGCTCCAAGCACGAATATTTGTGGAGTGGAGCTTAAATTTATCCGGTAGCTGAAGCTGGTGGGTATTTGTTGAGCGTAGTCTGATGGTGCGGGACGGAAGAGGATATACAAGTTCTGCTAGATAGTCAGGTTTGCCGTGAATATACGCATTATGTAGGAGCAGGAGGTTCTTGAAAATTATTCTGTATTTTATTGGGAGCCAATGTAAGTTTTTAAGTTTAGATTTTATGCTCATACGGGAGAAACGATCCATTTTGAAAATGCATCTAGCAACACTGTTCTGGGCTAGTTGAAGTCGGTTAATTTGGTAGTCAGGTAGGTTAAGTAATATAGAATTGCAATAGTCAAAGTGGGGGTATAC
>JADGEY010000699.1 GCA_016744185.1 Emcibacteraceae bacterium
GTGTGTGTGTGTGTGTGTGTGTGTGTGTGTGTGTGTGTGTGTGTGTGTGTGTGTGTGTGTGTGTGTGTGTGTGTATAAACCCCAGTTACCAGAAAAACCCCAAAACTTCTAAACCACTTTAGAATACCATAAACACCATAAAACCCCACCACCTTACACTAACCCACACTAAGAACACCAGAAAAGTCCCCACAACCCCATTACAACCGTCCAATAATCCCCCCACCAGAACACCAGAAAAACCAAGTGCCCCCTGTGCCTGCTGGAGTTGGCTCCCAACTCCATGAAACTTCATTTGAGGATGCACACTGGAGAAAAGCCGTACAAGTGCGATAATTGCGGTCTCTGCTTTGCTAGGGTGGACTATCGAGCCAGGCACAGCTGTAAAGCTTTGTCGCCTGCCCTGGACAGGAACAAGGTCAGCCTGAGTGCCTGGATATCTTGATATAAACTTACGCCTATTGTGTGTGTTTTTCTTTTTAAATATGAAAGAAAAGCACACCTATCACATATAACTTTCCCCCCACCTCTAAACCACTCCCCTCA
>JADGEY010000069.1:0-5199 GCA_016744185.1 Emcibacteraceae bacterium
TGTCTCATCAGCTCTTAGCTGAAGATACAAAAATTAAACGCTATCGCAAGATTAAAATGGATGCAAATCCGTTTGATCCTGAATGGGACGCTTATTTTGAGTATCGCAAAAGAAAGAAAATGTTGGAACATTATCAACATAGAAAACTTGAGCCACAACTCTTAAAGCGTCAAAGAGGGAAATGCACATATTGTCATTTAACTCTTTCACTCACCGAGGGCTTACATGTTCATCATATTATTGAACGTCAATATGGCGGAAGTAATAAGATGGATAACTTGCAAGTCCTACACCCTATTTGTCACCGTCAAATCCATGGCAGACAAATAGATCATTCACACTCTCATAAGGAAACTGGTCTTTATTCAAAGAAGACTTAGAGAGGCTTGAGCTGTGTACGGGGAAACTCGTACGCACAGTTCTTAGGGGGGAGGATAGCAGAAATGCTATCTTCCTACCCGATTTTTTATTCCTTCATTCTTCTCCAAAATTTAAAACTATTTCAAATTTCTGTTGCATTTTTTAGCTTTATATTGTACCTATTGTATCAATGGTACAAATACATAAGAATATCTATGCATTTGCCTTGAAAATAATAACGTAGTGTATATGATACATTTAGTAATTTGTACTATATTTTAAATATCAGTAAGGTCAAAAATGAAGATTAATATAATTAAGCGCAAAATAAAATCTGCTGCCCTCCTCATAGTAGCTGGCGTATTTATGCTGCAAAGCTTCACAGTAGACACCGCATCTGCACAAACTGGGCAAAATGATTTAAAGGAACGGCTTGAAAAACTATCGGCAAGGCTGGAAGAAGGGCGTAAAAAGCATCATATTCCTGGAATGGCTATCGCTATTGTAAAGGACGGGAAAATAATTTTTGCGCAGGGATATGGCGTATCTGATCTTGAAAAAAATACTCCTGTTACAAGTAAAACTATTTTTGGTATTGGCTCGATCTCAAAATCTTTCACCGCTACGCTTGTCGGAATGGTTGCAGATGATGGTAAGATTAGCCTTGATGAGCCGATTACAAATTACCTGCCCTATTTCAAGCTTGACCTTGCGAATGATACAGACCAAGTGACGCTTCGAGATATGATGGCGCACCGTACGGGCTTTACCCGTCTTAGTCTGCTTTTTATCAATGGGACAACAAAGCGTGATGAAATTCTGCATGCTGCTGTCCGTGCGAAGCCATGGACGGCGTTTCGCAAAAAATTTAATTACACCAACCTTATGTATCTCGGCGCAGGAGTTGCGGCAGCGAAGCAAGCGGGAACGAACTGGGATCGGCTTTTAAAAAAGCGTATCCTTAAACCTCTTAAAATGAATGATACTACGTCATATTATCGTGCAGCCCTTAAAAACCCTAATTTATCTAAGGGCTATATCTGGCAAGATGACGAAAATGGTCATTTAAATATTAAAATGCATAATATGACAAATATTGGTCCTGCGGGGGCTATCACGTCAAATGTTCTTGATATGGCAAAATGGCTAAAATTTCAGCTAAGCATGGGGCAGATTAATGGAAAACGCCTTATTAGTAAAAAACAAATGACAGAGATGCGCAGCCCTCAAATGAAAATTAATCCCGCCATAAGCTATGGTTTGGGCTGGATGCTTAGCAAATGGCAAGGACAGCCACTTGTCATGCACGGCGGAAGCGTTCAAGGGTTTAATGCACAGATGGCATTTCTTCCCCAGTCAAATCTTGGCTTTATATTATTAACCAATGTGACGGCCTCTCCTCTTCAAAATGCCTCTACCCATATGGTTTTTGATAGTCTTTTAGGTAAGAATATTTCAAAAGCTGCTTCTAAGGCAGGTAAAAAGGTTAATTACAAGGAATTTACGGGCGATTATGTGGCAAATTTTGGTCCCTTCAACGATACTAATTTCCGCTTTCTTATCACAAAAGAGGGCAGGCCCGCCGTTAATGTACCGGGGCAAACTACCTATGAATTAAAAGACCCCGATGCAGAGGGAAAATGGTATTTTGCCATAACCGATACCATTGCTATATCTTTTGATAAAGATGCAAAGGGAAATATTAAACAAATGAAAATGTACCAAGCGAGCATGACATTTATTTTACCCCCCCGTATATCAAAAGCTAAAATTGAAATCCCGTTAGAAAAGTTGCAAAAATATGTTGGCTCTTATTTTTCAGTTAAAATGAACGCGGCCTTCCAAGTGAAAATTCAGAATAACCATCTTGCTCTTGATATCCCCAATCAACGAGTAGTTGAGCTTAATATCCCGAATAAAAATGGACATAGAACATTTAGAGCAAATCCTGCTTTTTCTGTGCTGCTTGAAGCAAATAAAAAGGGTAAAATAGAAACGCTTAGTATTTTTCGTGATGGAAAAAAACAAGGCTCTGCTGTGCGTGTTAAAAAGAGCGATAAGACTGTGCTGCCGAGCCTCAATGACATTATGACGCTGCGCCGCACCAAACAGCGTACAGCGGCTCTTCTAAAAGCAAAAAACCTTCGCCTTGAAGGAAAAGTCATAATGCTGCAATCAGGCGTTGAAGGAAAATTTACCAATAGCTTTATAGGCTTTAGCCATTACCGTACGGATATGGATTTTGGTAAATACGGCAAGACCTCAACGGCTTACAGCCCTGCTGGGGCAGCGAGCGAAGGAATTACGCCTTATAAAGAACATCTTGGAAAATACTTAGATCAGGCCAAAAATGATCACCCTGCGGCAGATGTAGATTGGAGAAAATTCTATAAAAACATAAATGTTATGCGAACGGGAAAATATAAGGGTAAAGAAGGCTATAATATCAAGCTAAGCGGCGGTAAGATCCCCGATGTATTGCTCTTCATTGACGCTAAAACAGGTGACGTTTTAAAACAAAAATCAAAATTAATGATCCCAAGCATGGGACAGCTTCCATATACTGTGACTTATGAAGATTACCGTGAGGTCGAAGGGCTAAGGATTCCGTTTAAAATCACAAGCCGAAATAACATGGTAGGGGAAACAGTCATAACAATCGAAAGCATAAAAACAAATGTTGCATTTGATCCTAAATTATTTGTCCTTAAAAAACCGCAATAATTAAATCTTTAAAAGGTCAGAATATAAATGTTTTCTGACCTTTTAATTTTAAATTCTATTTTTTATTAATCAGCTCATACATATTATCCGTATGAGATTTTAAATTTTCATATTTTGCCGCATGATCGAAATATTCGCCTGTAAAATGATCAATAAGATAAAGCTGAGCAAGCAAGCTATAGGCTGTAATATCAAATGTGCTTAACTCATCACCAAAGAAATATTTTTTATCCCCTAAATAATCAGATAATGCTTTTAAAGCTTTATCCGCCTCGCCGTATAATTCAGCTGTTGTAAAGCCCTTATAGTCTCCTGATGAGTATTTTTTCTTTACCGTCCGCCGTAATATGCTTGGAATAATCGCTTTTACTAAAGCAGGCATTTTACCAAAGAACAGCTTTTTAGAAGCCGCCCAATTATGTTCCTCTACCCAGCGAGAATATCCGATAGACGCTGAAAGAACCCCATTAATCAAGGCTGTAAGCCCACGTGAAACCGCTTTTTCTTCCGCAGATAAAGAAGCATCAATCTCATCGCCATATTTTTCTTTTAAATAATCAATAATAAGATTTGAATCCGCAATATCTACGCCGCCGTCTGTAATATAGGGAAGCTTACCCTTTGGTGCAGACTTTAAAGCATCAGCTCCCTTCTTAACTTCAAACTTTAAACCTGTAAGTTTTAAATAAGCCTCTAACTTTGCACAATAAGGGCTAGGGTCACATTTACAGCCCATATTACCAAATCTATATAATGTAATCATTTATTTTCCATTTTCTATTTTACAATTTACAAAACAGCTTATTATAGTAATGTAAAAAATATTATTTCAACCTAAATAATCTTAGTAAGGGAAAAAATGACGGATCATTTTAACGGTTTTAGCAATGAATTTTATAAGTTCTTTGATGATTTAAAAGCCAATAACAACCGCGAATGGTTTACTGAAAATAAAAGCCGTTACCAAGATATAGTCCAAGAAACCCTAAGCGCATTCATAACAGATATTGCGCCCTGCCTTAGCAAAATATCACCTCATTACAGGGCAGACCCCCGCCCAAACCGTGGCTCTATGTTCAGAATTTATAAAGACGCACGCTTTTCTAAAAACAAATCCCCTTATAAAGAACATGCCGCCGTGCAGCTAAGGCATCATCTTGGAAAAGATGCCCATGCCCCTGCTTTTTACGTTCATATTGAAAAAGGAAACATCATCTTTGGCGGCGGTATTTGGACGCCGCCAAGTGATATATTATTAAAAATCCGCACCCGTATAGTAGAGATGCCGAAACTTTGGCAAGATATCGTAGAAGATAAAGCCATTTTATCCTATTTCGGCGGAATAAAAGGCGATGGGTTAAAACGCCATCCGCGCGGCTTTAACCCAGAGCTGCCTTTTATAGATGATTTAAAACGCAAAAGTTTTTTTGCCGTTAAAAAAATTTCAGACCCTAGCATCACAATGAATGCAGGCTTCATTGATGAAGTAGAAAAATCATTTAAAACCGCAGCTCCTCTGATGAAATTTATCAATGATGCTATCGGCACATCTTTTTAAATCTACTTTACTGAAAAATTAACAATGCCCATATTTTGTGCTTCCAATCTTACCTGAAGCCCAGAGGTCAAGGCTTCTGCCGCTGTTGCGCCGCCTGCCATAATTGTCCAGCCTGCTTCTAGCCTGCCACCGCTTTCAGCCACAAGTTTAGCCGCCCCAACAAGAGCCCGCAGAGGGTGACCTAAAATAGCCGCCGTTGAGCCAGTCTGCACTGCTCTGCCATCAAAGCTCATAATCATACCAAGGTTAGAAAAATCTATATCAGGGCTAACCCAAGGCCCCACCACATAGGCAGAGGTAGAGGTATTATCTGCGACCACATCGGGCAGATTAAATTTAAAATTCTCATAGCGGCTATCAATAATTTCAAGCGCAGGTGCGACCGCCTCCACTGAAAGCATCGCCTCAGCAGGGCTAACAATGCCTTCAAGAGGTTTTTTAAGAAGAAATGCAATTTCAGGCTCTACCCGTGGGTGAACAAAATCAGATAGATCAATCTCACCGCCATCTTCGACCAGCATTGTGTTTGTGAGCCGCCCCCAGATCATTTCATCAAG
>JADGEY010000069.1:5297-6882 GCA_016744185.1 Emcibacteraceae bacterium
ACGTAAAGCCCATCTTAACCCCCACTTGCCGCTCCCCCCTTGCATAGCGGCGGTCAACAGAAAGCTTTTGAACTTGGTATGCCTGCTCTAAGCTTAAATTTTGACCCGTTTCAGAAAGCTGAGGAATAGCATTGGCATAATGCGCTGCATCATCAACAAATTTTGCAATAGCTTTTAAATCACTCATGCGGTTTGTCCTTTTTTCTTTAAAATATCCAGTGCGACATCAACAATCATATCTTCTTGACCGCCGACCATTTTACGTGCGCCCAGCTCCACAAGGATTTCACGGGTATCCAGACCATAGGTCTTCGCCGCCGTTTCAGCATGAAGCAAGAATGAGCTATAAACCCCTGCATACCCAAGGCTTAATGTTTCTTTATCCACTCTAACGGGGCGATCTTGTAAGGGGCGTACTAGATTTTCAGCCGCATCCATTAATTTATAAAGATCACAGCCGTGATTCCAGCCCATTCTATCCGCCGCTGCAATGAAAACTTCAAGCGGTGCATTGCCTGCCCCTGCTCCCATTCCCGTCAATGACGCATCAACACGAATAGCTCCATTTTGAACCGCAGCGATTGAATTTGCCACGCCTAAGCTTAAATTATGATGCGCATGAATGCCCCGTTCGGTTTCTGGTTTTAGAACGCCGTCAAAAGCGTTAAGCCTTGCCGCAACATCATCCATATTCTGCGCCCCGCCGCTATCCACCACATAGATGGTCGTTGCCCCATAACTTTCCATTAATTTTGCTTGCTGCGCCAAGGCATCGGGGGATATCATATGAGACATCATCAAAAAGCCGATGGTATCCATGCCCATTTCACGGGCTTTTTCAATATGCTGTTTTGATACGTCCGCTTCAGTGCAGTGAGTCGCTATTCGCACAGAACGCACCCCTAAATCATAGGCATATTTTAAATCTTTTACCGTGCCAATGCCAGGTAATAATAATGTTGTAAGAACCGATTTTGTTAAAACGTCGGCGGTAGCTTCGAGCCATTCCCAGTCCGTATGCGCCCCAAAACCATAATTGAAACTAGACCCATTAAGCCCATCACCATGAGCCACTTCAATCGCATCAACCCCAGCATCATCAAGAGCCTTTGCAATATCACGCACATGGTCGATACCGTACATATGGCGGATTGCATGCATACCATCACGCAGCGTTACATCTTGGATATATAATTTTTTATCTGTCATTTTAAATTTGCTTTCTTTAATAGCGTTCAAACGCCACGCAGGCTTATCCTCATATTAATTCGGGCGACCAGTCGGTCTTATTTGGAAACAGTATTTCTAGAACGGTGTTTCTAGAAGAGGGTTCGCCTTATATTATTCTCATATTAATTCGGGCGGCTAGTCCGCCTTATTGGGAAACGGTGTTTTTGGAATAATAAAACATCTGAATTTTCTTCCCTTATGCCGCCTTTTTAAATTTTAACGCTGCTATTTTTTCACCCGTTCCAAGAGCTGCACTGGTCATAATATCCAAATTTCCCGCATAAGCAGGCAGATAATGCGCTGCGCCCTCGACCTCTAAATAAATCGCTGTTTTAAGACCTGTAAATTCACCAAA
>JADGEY010000069.1:6982-11690 GCA_016744185.1 Emcibacteraceae bacterium
GCATAAGCAGGCAGATAATGCGCTGCGCCCTCGACCTCTAAATAAATCGCTGTTTTAAGACCTGTAAATTCACCAAATCCTGGAATTTTAAGCGGATTGTTCGATCCAAAACGTTCAAACTGAACTTTCTGTTTAAGGCGGTATCCCGGCACGTAGTTTTGCACGTCCTTAACCATTTGCTCTACGCTTTTTTCAATCTCTTTTTCATCTGCCATTTCTGACAATGTAAAGATTGTGTCACGCATTAATAAAGGCGGCTCGGCAGGGTTCATGATAATGATCGCCTTACCCTTTACCGCACCCCCTACTTTTTCAATCGCCCGTGCAGTTGTTTCTGTAAATTCATCAATATTCGCCCTCGTCCCCGGCCCCGCTGATTTAGACGAAATGCTCGCAATGATCTCTGCATAATGAACTTTGGCAATGCGGCTTACCGCCGCTACCATTGGAATGGTTGCTTGACCGCCGCAGGTCACCATATTCACATTAGGCTCATTCAGGTTTTCTTCTAAATTAACCACAGGAACAGTATAGGGCCCAATCGCAGCGGGGGTTAAATCAACCAAAATCTTACCATTTGCGCGGCAAACCTCATCATGTTTCTTATGCGCATAGGCAGAGGTCGCATCGAAGATAATTTTAATGTCATTCCAAACAGGTAATTTTTGAAGTCCCTCTATGCCTTCTGACGTAATGGCTACTCCCATACGCTCGGCTCTTGCAAGACCATCTGACGTTGGGTCAACGCCAACCATTGCGCCCATTTCAAGAATATCGCTTGTCCGTATGACTTTAATCATTAAATCTGTGCCGATATTTCCAGGCCCAATGATTGCTACTTTTATTTTTGACATATTTTTTCCTTAAGTAAATGATGCTCTAACCGAGCCTAAACCTGAAATTCTTAGCTCATAAACCCCTGCGCCTGTTACATTAACCATTGCGCCCAATGCGCCCGATAAAATAACGTCGCCCGCTTTTAAAGGCCGTCCAGATTTAACCATTATTTTAGCAAGCCAGAGACAAGCATGAAGCGGATTACCAAGGCACGCCGCCCCTGCGCCCGTAGAGATCGGCTCGCCCTGATGCTCTATAACCATGCCGCAAAGATGAAGATCGATTTCAGATAGCTTGCGGGGGCTTGAGCCAAGGACATAAAGCCCCGATGAGGCATTATCCGCCACCGTATCCATGATCTTAATATCCCAGCTTTCCACACGGCTATCGACAATTTCAAGCGCAGGAACAGCATAATCAATTGCCCCCATAACGTCGCTAATCGTTAATTGCTCGTCGGTTAAATCCCTTTTTAAAATAAAAGCGATTTCGCCTTCGATTTTAGGCTGAAGCAAGCGGCCCAGAGGAATATCTTCGCCGTCCGCATAAGACATATCCGCAAAAAGCATTCCAAAATCTGGCTGATCTACCCCAAGCTGGCTTTGCACGGCTTTCGCAGTCAGACCTGTTTTTCGCCCCACAAGCCTGCGCCCTGCTTTGATCCAATGCTGCGTGTTAATTTCTTGAATCGCATATCCTGCTTCTATATCATCTGCATCAATGAAATCATGCAGGGGGGGGCAAGGCACGTGATCTTCATGAGCCTTTCTTAAAATTTCAGCCGCTTTAATAATATCCTGTTGATTGGCTTTCATCTGCCTCTCCTTATAATTTAACGCAAATATTGCGAAGTTCTGTATAAAATTCTAACGAATGAACGCCGCCTTCACGCCCAATGCCCGATTGTTTAGAGCCGCCAAAAGCGGTTCTTAAATCCCGCAAAAACCAGCTGTTGATCCATGTCAGACCGCAGTCAATTTGACCGCCTACTCTATGGGCTTTTGATAGATTTTCTGTCCAGATCGAACAAGCCAGACCATAAACCGTATCATTCGCCCGCTCAATCACTTCCTCTTCTGTATCAAAAGGCGAAATATGACAGCAAGGTCCAAAAATTTCTTCTCTCATGATCGCACTATCATCATCAAGTCCCGTCCAAATAGTCGGCTCTACCCATGCGCCATTTTTATAATCACCTGTTTTTTCAGGAACGCCGCCGCCTGTAATCACATTTGCGCCAAGCTTTTTGGCAAGAGCGTAATAGCCGAGGACTTTTTTCTGATGATCCATGCTGATTAAGGGCCCCATATTTGCCTTTTCATCATCAGGGTGCGAGACATTTAATCCTTCTGCGCCTTGTTTAAGCCGCCCGACAAATTCATCAAAGATTTCTCTTTGCACATAAACTCTTTCTGTACCAAGACAAACTTGACCGCAATTTATAAAGACAGACCGCATAACGCCTTCTACCGCTTTATCTAGGTCACAATCAGCAAAGATAATGGCAGGATTTTTGCCGCCCATTTCCATGGATACATCTCTCATGCCTTCCGCTGCCGCTTTCATAATCGCTGTGCCTGTTCGGGTCTCTCCTGTGAAAGTAATTGCATCAACATCTGCATGCTCGGTCAAATATGCGCCTGCACTTTCAGGACCAAAACCATTTACCACGTTAAATACGCCCGCAGGCACGCCCGCTTCATTCATAACTTCACCGAGCAGAGAAGTCGTTAGGGGCGTTTCTTCCGAAGGCTTAACCACAACCGTATTACCGCAGGCCAGAGCGGGCCCGACTTTCCATGTCATCAAAAGAAGGGGAAGATTCCAAGGTGAAATAACCGCAATAACGCCCTTTGGACTTCTAATAGTATAATTCAGCGCGCCTTTTCCATCTGGGGTTGCCATTGAAAAAGCTTCGGTCGGCTCATTTTTAATCACATCGGCAAAAATTTTAAAATTTGCCGCTCCCCTCGGAATATCGATATGGCGGGCTAAGGATTTTGGCTTTCCTGTATCTTTACATTCTGCTTCTAAAAATTCGTCAAACCGTGCATTTATACCGTCCGCAACTTTATAAAGGATTTGAACCCGCTCATCGGTTGTCATGCTGCCCCATGTGCCTTTTAAAGCGTTTTTTGCCGCCGATACAGCCGCATCAACTTCTGGCTTTAATCCTTCATAAACATCACAAATCACAGAACCATCTACGGGGTTTATATTTTGGAAAACCTTGCCTGACGTTCCTGCTGTATATTCACCATTGATAAAATGCAAGATTGGGTCTTTTGACATCCTTATGTCCCTTTAAAATAAAATTTCTTAAAAAAATACTGACCTTTAAGGCTCATAATAGTCTGAAACCTAAAGGTCAGTTGCTGTAGTTTGAGTTTAAGTTACAACGGTCATGAAACGATCATTTAATTCACGCTCGTAATAAAAAATTGCTTTACCGACAGAGCTTGCTTGCCAAATGCGAACAGGATTATCGGGATAAAAATGATAGCCGCCTGCAAAAACCTCATTACGGTTGCCGCTTGGGTCAAAGAAATAAATTGTCTGCCCCCTTGTTATGCCATGGCGGGTTGGTCCTATATCTCTGGAAATATCATAGCGGGTCATAATATCAGCCGCATCTCTAATCGCTGACCAATCTTCCACCAGAAACGAGACATGATGCAATTTGCCATCTTCGTCATGACGGACAAGCGCCAAATCATGGGCTTTATTACTGCAGGTTAAAAATGTTGCAATAACCATTCCTGTATCATCATCAATAACTTGTTCTGACACACTAAAGCCTAATATATCCACAAAAAGATTTTGCGTACCATCAAGATCACGGCCATATAAAAGACAATGATCAAAACGAATGGCTTTCATACCAGTCGGGTCTAATTGGCTCACATCTGGATTGTTGGTCATAGGCCCATTATTGGAAAGTTCCATCTGCACATAAAGATCAAACCTGTGACCTGTTGGTGCGGTGAAATGAATGCGCCTGCCAACCCCTGGTTGCTCGCCTGCTTCAACGGGCGTTACATCAAAGCCTGCTTTGCGGATTTGTTCTTCATAATGATTTAAGCTCTCTTCATTATCTACCTTGAAAGACATATAATCAATGCCCGCTTCATCGCATTCCCGTAGGATAATGCTGTGACGGTCAAATTCATCATAGGCTTTGAGGTACACTCTGCCATCTGCTTCTGTACTCACCACCGTTAGACCAATACGGTCACGGTAATGAATGATTGCTTCTTTCATGTCCAGCACTCTTACCTGTGCAAAACCTGGTCTTAATACGCCTTTTATCGCCATTTTTTATCTCCTCTATATTATTGATCTTTATGTCTTGTGTTTCATGCCCTTATGGTAATGACCTTGTTATTTTTTTTAAATATTTCAAGCCTTAGGTCACTTTTAGGAAAAGTTTTACAAGCCAAAGAAAAATTCATTTTTCTTTCCGCTAATGAGACATGTTTTATGCTCATTTTTCCTATCTTAAATTCACCCTCTAGTATTTTAATCTTACAAATTCCACAGCCACCCTTTCGGCAACCAACGGGAATTTTTGCGAACCCTTGTTTTTCTAACGCGGTTAGTAAAGCTTCATCTTCCTCGCATATAATTTTCTCATCTAAGCCTTTAATAGATATTTGAAATTTTTCTTTTTCCATCTAAATTCTTTTAAACAAAGGAGATTTTTTATCCCCCGCAGCATCAGCTTTGCTCAAGAATTTTTCACAGTAAATACCTTTTTCAACCAAACGCCCCTTCATCAAACTGCGAATGCATGCCTCTATCATCACGGGAGGACCGCAAAGATAGGCTTGCTGACCGGCAAAATTTCCGTCAAAATGCCCCAGTGCAACAT
>JADGEY010000006.1 GCA_016744185.1 Emcibacteraceae bacterium
GTCCATTGCATCTGTTTCAAGATTTTCAATCACCAGCCGTGAAAAAACGTCAGAGACGGCATGGAAAATCATAACCGAGGGCGGCAAAAAATATCCTACCGCTCCCGCAGCGTTAAATCATGGGACGAAGGCAGAGGTCAGGGATTTATTCTTTGCAACTCCTGCAAGGCTTAAGTTTTTAAAAACAGACCGTACAGAATTTTCTCATGCACTCGATACGATTAAACGGCTTGCTATGGTTAATCCTGATGTTTCTTTTAGCGTCTATGATGGGGAGCGTAGAGCTTTTCAGGTCTCTGCGGGGCAGGGCGATATGCTGGATAACCGCCTGCGCAGGCTTGCGTCCATATTGGGGCAAGAATTTGCAGAAAATGCTCTAAATATTGATGTGGAACGGGAAGGCATAAAGCTTACAGGTTACGCAGGACTTCCTACGCTAAATAGGGGTAATGCCCGGCATCAATATTTGTTTGTAAATGGACGGCCCGTTAAAGATAAGCTTTTAAATGGAGCAGTTCGAGGGGCTTATATGGATTATTTAGCCCGTGACCGCCATCCTTTGCTTGCGTTATTTTTAGAAGTACAAGCGGATATGGTTGATGTGAACGTACATCCTGCAAAGGCAGAGGTACGCTTTAGGGAAGCGGGTCACATTCGGGGATTAATTGTCAGCTCGCTCAAACGAGCTTTGAATGATGCAGGGCATAGAGCATCAACTTCGGTTGCAAATGATGCTTTAAGTGCCTTTGAGCGAGAAAGAATAGCGCAGCGTAACAGCCCAAATTTAAGTTTTGCTAAATCCCCATCTTATGGGGCGCATAATTATTATGGCTCTTTGCAGCCTAAAGAAGGCGGTCAAATGTCAGAGCAATCTGTCCGTTTTAGTGCGCCGCTTGACCAAGGGAATGATAGAGATTCTTCTTTGCCGCCTCTAGGCTATAGCTCTTCATCAGATGAAAGCTCGGCTTCTTATGAAACTATAGGCTCTGCCAGAGATGAGCCGGATTATAGCGCAGAAGAATACCCCCTAGGGGCAGCGCGCGGTCAGCTTCATGAAACCTATATCATTTCTCAAACTAAAGAGGGCATTATCATTCTTGACCAACATGCCGCCCACGAAAGACTGGTTTATGAGAAAATGAAAGCCCATATGGCTGAAAATAATATTCAGACCCAAACGCTTCTTTTGCCAGAAGTGGTTGATCTTTGTGAAGAAGAAGTGACAAAACTTATGTCCCGCAGGCAGGAGCTAAAAGCTTTGGGTCTTGCGTTCGAGCCTTTCGGAGAAGGCGCAGTGGTGGTTCGTGAAATTCCTGCCATTTTGGGAGATTTAGACATAAAAGGTCTTATCACGGATCTTGCCGATGAGCTTACAGATTTAAATCAGGCTCTTTCCTTACAAGAACGGATCGAAGAGGTTTGCTCGTCCATGGCATGTCATGGCAGCGTTAGAGCAGGAAGAAGGCTGCAAATTGCAGAAATGAATGCTTTGCTGCGTGAAATGGAACAAACGCCCCATTCTGGACAATGTAATCATGGCAGACCTACCTATGTAGAGCTGAAATTAAAAGATATTGAAAAATTATTTGGACGGCGGTGACGCTCTAAAACTCAAGAGAGCGGGCTAGCATCATTTAGCTCTTGGATAGCGATTTTTAAATGGAGCGCTACAAGAGGAAGATCGGCTTCCTCGATTTCCGTTAAAATGTGGTTAAGGCAATTCATCATGCCTTCACGTTCTTTTTTAATTGCGCTGTCATAATCAAATTCTTCAATGGGTATTTTAGTATTTATCATCAGAACCCTTAGATTAAGTATTTAGAATCAGTCTTGTTTTCTCTATTTTGGGGAACAATAACGTAATTAGCTAATGAACGCAATAGTAGTATTGTGCTAGTTTACACTCTTTTTGATATTTTGTTAAGGATCATTATTTTAGCTTGCCCATATGATTTTTCTTTTAAAATATTATAAAATTTTGGTATTTCTAAATTTTCTGATGAAGCATATTCAATGATTATAATGCCATCTTTTTGAAGGAGACCTTCACTTTCAATGGTCTGGAGTAAAGGAGCGATCAAGGACTTATAATAGGGTGGATCCATAAAAATATAATCAAATGTTGTTTTAAAGTTTTTAATCTTTTTAGCATCTATAGGCTTTAAAGATGTTATATTTTCTGCATGAAGCTCTGCAATATTTTTTTTAATAATTTCTTGTGATCTTCTGTCTTTTTCAACAAAGGTTACATGGGCTGCCCCCCGTGAGAGAGCTTCTAGTCCTAATGCGCCTGTGCCTGCAAAGATGTCTAATATTCTTGCGTCAGAAAATCCATTTCCTGTGCCGTGGGAAAGGATATTAAACAGGGTTTCCCGCATGCGGTCTGTGGTAGGGCGAATATGGCTGGACGAGGGGTGCTGTAATTTCCGCCCTTTATATTTACCGCCAATTATTCTCATCTATCATTTCTTTTAGGGCTGCGTGTTTTTTTATAAGAGCTTTTGCGAGTGTTTTTTGCCAGCTCTTTTTCTTCTTCTATTTTTTGAGCAATGATGCGTTTATTGTCACGGCGTGGATTTTGTTTGCCTTTTGGTTTTTCTTTATTCCTTGCCCAGCCTTTTTTAACTTTTGCTTTTTCAGATTTTGCCTCTTCAGCGGGCTTTACGCCAATTGATTTAAAATAATCGGGTAGAAGCTCTATGAGCTTTTTAGGGTCAATTTGCTGCACTGCGCCCCGCTGAATTTTACCCAGACCAAAAGGACCATAATTAAGACGGATAAGGCGGCTTACCGTAAGCCCAGCATATTCTAAAAGCTTGCGAACCTCTCTGTTCTTGCCTTCTTTAATGGAAATAGTAAGCCATTGGTTTTCCCCCGTTTTACGGTCATCGAAATCAATTTCAACAGACCGATATTCAACCCCATCAATAATCACGCCCCTAGATATTTGTTCTAAATGTTTATGATGAAAACGTCCATTAACCCGCACTTTATAGGTGCGAACAACCCCATTAACAGGCAGCTCAAGCCAGCGGGCAAGTCCGCCGTCATTGGTTAAAAGCAAAAGCCCCTCTGTGTTAATATCCAGCCTGCCGACCGCCAGAACTCTTGGCATATTCGCAGGGAGAGCTTCGAAAATAGTCGGTCTGCCATCTGGGTCAAAATATGTCGTCAGCCGCCCCGCTGGTTTATGGTAAATCCATAATGCAGCAGGCTCTGGAGCTTTAACTTTTATGCCATCAATCGTGATGTTCTCAACTGTACTAACAAGCGTTGCAGGCGTTGTGACGGTCTGACCTTCTATTTTTACAATGCCTGTTTCAATCATACGTTCAACCGCCCGCCGTGAACCTACTCCTGCCCGTGCTAGTGCCTTGGCAATGCGTTCCTTTTTTGGGGAATGATCTTCTGATTGTTCAGTTTCTGCAGCTTTATTATCGTCACTCATCACAAATCTTTTCATATTTAAAGAACCTAGGTTGTCCCAGATAATTTTGGCACTTTACTGCTTAATTCTAAAAAAGCAATCTTTGCTTGACCTTTATAGCCTTAAAAGCAATCCTTAGGGGGAAATATTATGGATAATTTAAAGTGATGATGAAGAATAAATATATGAAGCTGGCAGCAGAAGAAGCAGCTAAAGCGGCACGAAGGGGCGAAGTGCCTGTTGGGGCGGTTATTGTTGATAGCAAAACAGGCGAGGTTATAAGCAAAGGCTCGAACAGGGTAATGGAAGATTATGATCCCGCCGCTCACGCCGAAATCCTTGTGATTAGGCAGGCGGCTAAAGCTATGAAATCGGTAAGGCTACCAGAGTGTGATTTATACGTAACGCTAGAGCCTTGCCCAATGTGCGCGCAGGCGATTAGCTTTGCCCGCATTAGGCGGCTATATTTTGCCGCCTATGATGAAAAGGGCGGCGGTGTAGAAAATGGAGCGCATATTTTCCATGCTAAAAGCTGCCACCATAAACCAGAAATATATGGCGGCATTGGCGAAAAAGAATGCTCTGCCATGCTTAAAGAGTTTTTTAAAAATAAACGCTAGGCTATTTAATTTGAAGATTGCAGGTAAAAAGATTAAGTTAAAGAAATTATAGTATAAAGGCGTGGAAATGGATGAATTATCGGAAAAAGGGCAGGCGGTTCTAGCAAGAACAATGGAATGGTTTAGCCATGAGTTTTTAACTCTTAATAGTGCGGTTCAGCTTGCTATTGTTGGCGTTATCTTTCTTGTTATATTGCCCCTTAGCCGTTACATATTAGCCCTGCTCACGGATATTTTGAAAGATAAGTCTTGGTATGAACGTACTGCACCTTATTTTCGGGCGGTATTTTTGCCGTTTCTTATCTTGTCTTTTTTGTGGGCTGTTACCTCTATTGCAGAAGAAAATAAAAGCCCCGTTCATATCTTTCGCATGGCAGAAAGCCTTTTCTCTGTTTGGATGGTTGTACGCCTTATCCCTCTTTTTATCACCAACCCTGCTGTCGCTCGCATTATTCGTTTTATAACATGGATGGTGGCGGTTCTTAATATTCTGAACTGGCTTGACCCTGCGCGGGAGTTTTTAAAGTCAATTGAAATTCCTATGGGCAGTAACACGGTAAGTTTGCTTGGCATTATCATCGGAATCGCAACGCTGACCTCACTTGTTTATTTAGGGCTTCTGCTGGCACGGATATTTGAAAATCTCTTAAAAAGCTCGCCCGATGTATCGGCATCTGCCCGAGTATTGCTGAGCAAACTTGCCAGAATTACTCTGGTCGCCTTTGCGTTTCTTTTTGCAGTGTCTAGCATGGGCGTTGACCTTACGGTTTTTGCTGTCTTTGGCGGGGCGATCGGCGTTGGTTTAGGCTTCGGGCTTCAAAAAGTTGTATCGAACTTTATTTCAGGGATTATCTTGCTGCTTGATCAATCGATTAAACCAGGGGACGTGATCGAAGTTTCGGGCAGCTATGGCAAGATCAACAAATTAGCGGCACGCTATACATCTGTTATTTCTCGGGACGGCAGGGAGCATTTAGTTCCGAATGAAGATATGATTACCCAGCCTGTCGTAAATTGGACGATGTCCCATAAAAGAGTGCGCCGCCATCTTCCCGTGGGCGTGTCTTATAAAAGCGATATTGACCTTGCAATGAAATTAATGGCAGAGGCGGCGGCGGCAGAAAGCAGAGTTCTTAAAAAACCAATGCCGAAAGTTCTTATTAAAGGTTTTGGGGATAGCGCCATTGATTTGGAACTTCGTATGTGGATTAGGGATTCTGAAAATGGGGTATCAAACGTGGCAAGTAATGTCTATCTTGCAATCTGGCATAAATTTAAGGACGCAGGGGTAAGCTTTCCTTATCCTCAAAGGGACATTCATATTATCTCAAAATCTAATCTTGAAGATGATGCTGATATGACACAGAATATTCTTAAAAAGATTAAAAAATAAGCTTATCCTTTCTTTCAGAAGCACTGCATGTTATGACGCAAATGAGCCTCTAACCATAGGATTTATAGATCGTCATATATCGGTCTTGATGAGAGAATTACGCCAAATAAGGAAAATTAATGGCCAATATTGATACGGATGGAAGTATTTTTGCGAATGAGCATTTCATAGGAACGCTCGAAGGGTTCAGCTTTATAGAAGATTCCGCTGCTTTTGAGGGGGATAGTGAAATATTAAGAGCCGCTGCGGATAAAGTGCTTTCAGAAGAAATTATAAAACGAACGGAAGAACTAAAACTCGCAGAAGATGGCGAATTTAGTTTGATACTTGGCGAATCATTGGTCAGAACAACATTAAATTGGCGGGGCATTGCGGTGGCAAGCTTTGACAAAGGGGTATCTTTGCTTTGCCCTAAGGTGTCTATTATTCCGTCTCCTTTATTACAGGGTGAGATTCTTGAAATTGTGTCGCAGAGACTTGACCGCTGGCTGGAAAATCATATTGGAGAAATTCTTGCTCCTTTATTTGCCCTAGAAGAAGCGGTGAATGGCGCAAAAAATGAAGAAGGAAACATTGCTATTGAGGGGACCGCTAAGGGCATTGCTCTTCAAATTTTTGAAAAACTTGGTACGATTCCAAGGCGGCTGATTGCGCGTGATTTTCGCACAGTTGAAAGAGAAGGACGCTTTCAGCTTAAAAAACTCGGCATTTGGCTTGGGTCTGCTAGCCTTTATATTCCTAGTCTTTTAAAGCCTGCTCCTGCGCAGTTACGGCTGCTTCTTTGGGCGATTTATAATGAGCAAAATACGCTTCCCGACCTGCCGTCTGCGGGGCTTTGTACGATTGCTGTTGATGATAAAGCTCCCCGTGTTTTTTATGAAATTTCAGGCTACCGTGTGGTTGGTAAAAACGCCGTGCGCCTTGATATGTTAGAACGCCTTGCCAATGCAGCCCGTGAAGTATCCCTTAAAGGGGCTTTTCCTGCCCTTGCGGATTTAATGAGCCTTGTGGGAACGTCAGGTGATTCTTTTATTGAAATAATGAGCTACCTTGGGTATGTCCAAAAAGAATTTTCTGCTGAAGATGCCGCAAAAATAGAAGAGAAACGTGCCGCTCTCCTTGCAGAAGAGAGGGCTAAGAAAGCAAAAATTGAAGAAGAAGCTGCCAAGGATGCCGCCAAGGCACAGGACGTTAAAACAGAGACAGGCTGCGCTAAAGAAAAGGACGTGACTGGGGAACAGGTTAAGGTAGAAGATTCTCAAGCAAAAGAAGCTGAGGTTAAGGCAGAGAAACCTGAGGTTGAAATAGGAAAAAATAGGATTGAGGTAGGAGAGGATAAGGATCAGGTAGGGAAAAACAAAGATCAGGTAGGTAAAGATGAGGTTGAGGTAGGGAAAACTGAAATTAAAGTAAAGGTAGCCGAGATTAAGGTAAAGGAGACTGAAGCTGAAGTTAAGGTTAAGGTAGAAGAAGCTCCGATAAAAGAAGAGACCGCTAAAGAAGGTGATGAAAAGGCAGAAGAGCCTGTTGAAAAAATCATGCTTTTTATTCATCAACCTTATGAAGCACGCAGCGCAAAGCGTAAAAGCTCGCAAGACCAGCATAAGCAGGGCGGATATAAAAACCGAGCGAAAAATAAAGACAGCTCTCACCAAGACAAAGACAGCTCTCACCAAGACAGAGCCTCTTCATATTCAAATAAAACCTCTTCATACTCAAATAAAAATAAGGGAAAAGCGGGTAAAAAAGGTGGGAAGAGCTTTCCTAAAAAGAAATTTGTTATGGATCCTGATAGCCCCTTTGCCGCACTTGCAGGACTGAAAGAACAGCTTAAAAAGAAATAGAATATGGTGAAAAAAAGCACAGATGAAATTTATGGGCGCAGATGAAATTTATGAACAGCGTGTCGATATTTATCTCTGGCATGCGCGTTTTTTTAAAACCAGATCTATTTCCAGTAAAAAAGCCCGTTCTGGCAAGATTCGTCTGAACGGGGTTCTTATTAAAAAATCGTCTCTTTTAGTGCGCCCTGATGATATGTTAACTTTTTCTCAGGGTGACCATATTCGGGTGATTAAAGTCTTGAAATTTGGGCAGCGCAGAGGGAGCGCACCAGAAGCAGTACTGCTTTATGAAGACCATAGCCCGCCTATTATTAAAAGAGGAACGCCCGCAGCAGCCTTAAATACGGGCGCAGCATTTCGGGAAAAAGGAACGGGGCGACCCACAAAACAGGAACGCCGTGCTTTGGATAAATTCATCGATGATCATTCTTAAAAAAATAGCCTGTGGCTTTTTATGGCATTTTTTTAAATGTCTTATGAGTTAACGTAAAATATTACTTTTTTATTATAAAAAATGATGCTATTGCTCAGGTAGATTTGATGAATTATTCTATAAAGCTGAAGTGAAGAAAATGAACGTTGAAGTGAAAAAAGCAAAAAAGCCAAAAGCAAATGGTCCAACCGCTGAAAAAGTACTGTTCGTGAAACATTGGACAGATCAGCTTTTTTCTTTTCGCATTACCCGTCCTGCTGGTTTTAGATTCAGGTCAGGCGAATTTGTCATGATCGGTCTTGAGGGCGAGAAAAAGCCTATCATGCGTGCCTATTCCATTGCCAGCCCTTCTTGGGACGAGGAGCTTGAATTTTTCTCGATTAAAGTACCTGATGGACCGCTCACTTCACGGCTGCAAAAAATTCAAATTGGTGATGAAATTCTTCTGAATAAGAAACCTGTAGGCACACTTGTTTTAGACGCGCTTATTCCCGGTAAAAGGCTTTATATGTTTTCAACAGGAACAGGTTTTGCTCCTTTCGCTTCGGTGATTCGTGATCCTGAAACTTATGAGAAATATGATGAAGTGATTGTGACCCATACATGCCGTGACGTAGCAGAGCTTGCTTATAGTCAAAAGCTTGTAAAAGAGATCTATGATGATGAGATGTTAAGCGAGCTTGTAGAGGGTAAATTGCGTCTTTATGACACCGCAACCCGTGAAGATTTCCCCCGTACAGGGCGGATTACAGACCTTATTAAATCTGAAAAATTCTTTGAGGATATGGGGGTAGAGCCAATTAATCCTGCAACAGACAGAGTGATGATTTGCGGATCAAACGCCATGATTAAAGATGTCGCTGATTTAATGGAAGCGGCGGGTCTTAAAGAAGGATCAAACGCACAGCCTGCTCATTTTGTAATCGAAAAAGCATTTGTCGGCTAATTGATTTAGCTCAGCAAGGTCTAACCTCACTGTATAACGAACCGTATAGGGTTAGCTCAAACCTATAAGCTTAATCTAACCGCATAAAATTGGTTTAACGCCTATGGCTAATCCAACCGTATAAGATTAATCCAATAGAGTAAAAGCATGGGGAAGCAAGCTGCCTAAGGTGAAGGTTTGATTTCCATCTATCAATACAGGCGTATCCATTGTCATAAATTCTGCCATGACTTGGCGGCATGCACCGCAAGGAACAAGGTGTTTTTTTTCCATTTTTGCGCTATCTTCACCAATTGAAATTGCAATGGCTGTAAAAGCTGATCTGCTTGTCGATCTTGCGGCAAAAATCGCGACTCTTTCAGCGCAGCAGGTCAGGCCGTAAGAGGCGTTCTCTATATTTGTTCCCGTAAAAATAGAGCCGTCTTCTAATAAAACTGCGCTGCCAACGATAAATTTTGAATAGGGGGAATGAGAGAATTTTTTAACCTCCCTCGCTTTTTGCATGAGCTGTTCTGCTTGGGCTTTGTTAAGCGTTTTATTTATCATGATCTCTCTTCTTACATCTTGTAGATTTAAAATTTTTACCCTATGGTAAAATTAAATAAAACAGAAGTCTATAGTATAAAAATAAATTAAAGAGGATAAATGGCTAAATTATATTTTTATTATTCAGCGATGAATGCAGGTAAAACAACAACATTACTGCAATCGAGCTTTAATTATCAAGAACGGGGTATGAATACGATTATTTATACCGCCTCTATTGATGATCGTTATGGGGTTGGGGTGGTAAAATCTCGAATTGGACTTCAGGCAGGGGCGAAGGTATTTGATGAGAAAACAAATATATTTGAAGATATAAAAGCAGAGACAGCGCAAAAAAAGATAGGCTGCGTTTTGGTTGATGAAGCGCAGTTTCTAAGTAAATCCCAAGTTTTTGGACTTGCTAAAGTCTGCGATGAGCTAAAAATCCCTGTATTAGCTTATGGTCTTCGTACTGATTTTCAGGCGGAGCTTTTTGAGGGCAGCAAATATCTTTTAGGGCTTGCCGATGAAATGAGCGAGCTTAAAACAATTTGTGCATGCGGGCGAAAAGCAACGATGAATCTGCGTACAGATGACAAAGGGAAGGTAATCACCGAGGGGGCGCAAACAGACATTGGCGGTAATGAGAGATATGTTAGTCTTTGCCGTAAACATTTTATGGGCCGCCAACATTTTATGGAAAAAATCTCGAAAGGTTAAAAATATTATGAAAAAAATAATATCCGCTGTTATTGCTGCTGGCGTTCTTATGGTCTCTCCTGCTGCTGCATGGGATAAAACGGGACACCGGGTTATTGGCGAGCTTGCTGAACGTCATGTGACGCTGCAAACATTGGTGAAGATTAAAGCCATATTGGGCAAGCAGTCTTTGGCAGAGGTCTCTGTTTGGGCAGATGAAATGAAATCAAACCCTGACCGTTATTGGCGTAAAAAAGCAAATATTTATCATTATATGAATATTCCAAAAGGAATGAGCTATAACCCCCGTAAAAGAAACCCTAAAGGAGATGCTTTTTCTGCTTTTGATGATTTTGTAAAGATCATTAGGTCGGATAAATCTTCTAAAGCTGAAAAAGCTCATGCTCTTAAATTTCTTGTTCATATTGTGGGTGATATGCACCAGCCGATGCATTTTGGGCATAAGAAAGATAAAGGCGGTAATAGCATTAAAGTTAAATGGTTTGGCAGGCCGTCAAACTTGCATCAAGTATGGGATAGCAAACTTGTCGATCAAGAAAAACTTTCATTTTCGGAATGGGTGCGCTTCATAGATGTGCTGCCTGCCTCTAAGATTAAAGAACTCCAAAACAGTAATAAGATGGTCTGGATGAAAGAGGCGCTTGTGCTTAGTAAAGGAATTTATGATATTGGGGACGGCGATTTTGGGTGGAATTATATTTATAAATACCGCTCGACCGTCAGATCACAGCTTCAAAAGGGCGGCTACCGTTTAGCGGGGGTGCTGAACGCAATTTTTGCGCCATAAGTTTGCGTCATAATTTACGCCATAAGTTTACGGTAGCGCTATTTTATATTGCATATGATTTGACAGTTTATCTTGAGTAAGATAACTAAGAGTCATATGCTTTTTTATAGAGTATTACAGGATTTAGAAGGTTTTTAAACGGGATAGATACAGTTCGTAAGTTCTATCAATTCTGTCTATAATAAAAACTTATTTATATATTAAGGAGAGCAAGCTCAATGAAAATTTTAGTACCCGTAAAACGGGTCGTTGATTATAACGTCAAGGTTCGTGTTAAGGCAGACCAAACAGGCGTTGAACTGGCGAATGTTAAAATGTCAATGAACCCTTTTGATGAGATCGCAGTAGAAGAAGCGATCCGTCTTAAAGAGGCAGGGGTAGCGGATGAAATTATTGTGGTTTCTGTTGGGCCGCAAAAAGCTCAAGAAACGCTTCGTACTGCTTTGGCGATGGGTGCTGATCGTGCGATATTGGTTAAAACGGACGAGGAGACAAATCCTCTTGCGGTGGCTAAAATCCTTAAGAAAATTTGTGATGATGAAAAACCGGGCCTTGCGATTTTGGGCAAGCAGGCGATTGATGATGATTGTAATCAGACGGGTCAAATGCTGGCGGCTTTGAATGGCTGGGGGCAGGGAACTTTTGCCTTTGAGATGAAAATTGATGATACAAGTGCGGTTGTAATTCGTGAAATTGACGGCGGACTAGAGACGGTTAAGCTGAGCCTGCCTGCGGTTGTTACCGCTGATCTGCGCCTTAATGAGCCAAGATTTGCCAAGCTTCCTGATATTATGAAAGCAAAACGCAAACCAATGGATGAAAAATCGCCAGAAGATTATGGAGTGACAATGACTTCTAATATTGAAACGTTAAAAGTAGAAGAACCTGCAGGACGCACGGCTGGAATTATCGTAGCGGACGTTGCAGAACTTCTTAACAAACTTCGTGATGAAGCGGGAGTATTATAAAATGACAGCTCTAGTATATGTGGATCACAATAATAGCACCCTTCAAGAATCAACTCTTAATGCAGTAACCGCGGCGGCGGCTCTTGGCGGCGATGTTCATCTGCTTGTGGCGGGATCGGGATCATCTCCTGTTGCAGAAGCGGCGGCTAAAGTTGCGGGGGTTTCTAAAGTTATTCATGTGGATAATGCAGAGTATGCACATCCTCTTGCAGAACTGATAGCCCCTCTTATGATCTCTCTTGCAGATGATTATGATGCTCTTTTAGTGGCAGCGACAACGGTTGGTAAGAATTTTATGCCGAGAGTTGCAGCGATGCTTGATATGTCACAAATCTCTGACATTATTTCTGTGGAATCTGCTGATACATTTAAGCGTCCAATTTATGCAGGCAATGGTACCGCGACTGTAAAATCTTCGGACGTTAAGAAAATTATCACTGTACGGACAACGGGTTTTGAGGCAGCGAGCGCAGAGGGAGGGTCGGCTGAAATTGTTACTGCAAATGCAGCTGAAAATCCAAATCTTAGCTCTTATGTTAGCTCGGAGCTGTCAAAGTCCGAACGTCCAGAGCTTACCTCTGCCAAGATTATTATATCTGGCGGACGGGGTATGGGTAGCGGCGAGAATTTCGCTCTTGTTGAGGCTGTGGCAGATAAGCTAGGCGCAGCGGTCGGCGCATCACGGGCGGCGGTTGATGCGGGCTACGTTCCGAATGATTATCAAGTGGGACAAACGGGTAAAATTGTTGCTCCTGACCTTTATATTGCGGTGGGTATTTCTGGCGCAATTCAGCATTTGGCAGGCATGAAAGATAGCAAAGTTATTGTTGCTATTAATAAAGATGAAGATGCTCCTATTTTTAGCGTTGCCGATTATGGTCTTGTCGCTGATTTATTTGATGTGCTTCCTGAACTTGAAAAATTGCTTTAAATTCTCTTAAAGCTCTAAAAATATATAGATATTTTACCCTGCTTCCTATAGGCTCTTTATGAAGCAGGGTAGTTTTTAAATATTAAGGCAAATATAATGCAAAAAATTGGAATTATTGGCGCAGGGCAAATGGGCAATGGGATTGCTCATGTTTTTGCACTTTCGGGTTATGATGTGATTTTAAATGACATCAATCAGGGAAATTTAGAGATTGCTCTTAGTAAAATTGAAAAAAACCTAAACCGTCAAGTCACTAAAAATAAAATTTCAGAATCTGACCGTGATCAAGCGATTAAAAGAATTACGCTTTCAGGGGATATGGCGGATTTATCAGACTGTGACCTTATTATCGAGGCGGCAACTGAAAATGAAGAGCTTAAGAAAAAAATCTTCACTGCTTTAAATGATATTGTTAAAGAAGGGGCGATTTTAGCGACTAATACTTCGTCGATTTCAATTACTCGTCTTGCGTCGATTACGAACCACCCTGAAAATTTCATTGGGCTTCATTTTATGAATCCTGTACCCGTTATGACGCTTGTTGAACTTATTCGGGGAATTGCAACCAGTGAAAAAACTTTTTCTACTATAGAAGAAGTGGTGAAAAAAATAGGAAAAACATCAGCCTCATCAGAAGATTTCCCTGCTTTTATTGTTAACCGTATTTTGCTTCCGATGATTAATGAAGCGGTTTATACGCTTTATGAAGGGGTGGGTTCTGTTCAATCAATTGATACATCTATGCGCCTTGGAGCGAACCATCCGATGGGGCCTTTACAGCTTGCGGACTTTATTGGTCTTGATACTTGCCTGTCGATCATGCAAGTTTTATTCGAAGGGCTGGGCGATTCAAAATACCGTCCTTGCCCTCTTTTAGTAAAATATGTAGAAGCAGGCTGGGTCGGGCGTAAAGCAGGGCGAGGATTTTATGATTACCGAGGTGATGAACCTGTTCCAACACGCTAAATCATAAAATATAAAGCTTAAAGGGCAATAATGAGTAAAATTACATATTGGTTGATGATTGTCTCTGTGATTGTTATTGCGGCTGCGGGGGGGCTTTCATTTTACTTTACGTCACAAGTTTATTTTGCTGATAGCGTTATTTATGACACGGAAGAAAATGTTGCTCTTAATGGTTATGATATAGTAGCCTACCACAAAGATCATCATGCGGTGAAAGGGACTTACCTATATCAAGTCACTTGGAGGGGCGTTACGTGGCATTTTTCTGAATTAGAATACCGTAATGAATTTGCAAGAACGCCAGAAAAATTTAGCCCAGAATTTGGTGGTTATGATGCTTTTGGTCTGACTAAAGGGCGCACATATCCAACGGATCAAGAGGTTTTTGTCTTTTATAGCGGCGCGCTTTACTTCTTTCATTCGGATGAAACAAAAGCAGAATGGAAAAAAAATAGAGAAAAAAACCTTCTTGCCGCAGAAGAAAACTGGCATAATATCCGTAAAAAATTAGAATTCTTTGGGGAACAAAATAAAAAATAGAATTTAATAAACTCTAAATAGTGGGAACGTTTAAGTATGAGTAACGAAGTAAAAGAGTCAGAATATACAGTTGAAGATATTAAGCAAGCGGCAAAAGAGGGCAATGCTTCTGCACAATATTTGCTGAGTAGGACGTATCTTGAAGAGGGCGAGGTTGAGAAATCCATGGAAAACCTTAGCCTTGCAGTTAAGTTGGGTTATCCAGCTGCACTGGCCACATCGGGGATTTTTCTGCTCACAAACCAGTATTTACCCTATAATCCTGAAAATGCTATGAATAATTTAGAGCAAGCAGCCTTACACCGGCATGACGAAGCAAGCCTTATTTTTGCCCATCTTACTCATATGGGACTTATAAGTGATCCTGATCCTGAAAAAGCTCTTCGTATATTAATTGATGCGGCGCGGCGTAATAATCCGCACGCCTTATGTGAAATTGCGGCTTTAATGCAAATTCATGATGTGATGAGCGATGAAGGGCTTGTTATGATGGAACTAGCGGCGCGCACCGGCAGCTCTTTGGCAGCTTATATGGTGGCATCTCATTATAAGTTTTCTGCGGATGATGGCTCTAAAGAGGCATTAGACAAAAGAATACAGTTTCTTTATATGGCGGCTAAAATGGGTAATAAAATTGCCGAAGCAGATTTTCTGAGCCATGATGAAAAGACGATTGATAAAGCATTGGAAAATATGGAGCCCGCTTCCCTTACGCCGCCGCAGTTTGAATGGGGTAAAATTTTTGATGACTTAAAGGCAGAGGGAAAGCCTTCTGCATTGGAGGGGGAGGCACTGGGAAAAAGCAGCTTGGTTTCGCTTTATAAATTTGTTTTAACAGCTTTTGAATTAAATTATTTAAGAGCTGCGGCATCGTCAATGCTTGCTTTTTCTGCGGAAGGAATGACAGAAGAAGAGGTGCGAGAGAAAAAAGATGATATGGCAGAAATTGAAAAAAACATGCCCAAAAGAGGGGTTGCAAGATTTGATTTCTTATCCCGTGATGTTGTGGTTCAGACGATTGAAGCAAAGGTTGCGGCAGCGGCAAAATTTGAACTTAGTCATTCTGAAAATATGATTGTAAGTTTTGAGCGTCCTATCGGCAAGGTCGATGAGCCTTCTGATGAAGTAAAAGAAATGATGGATTCTCAAGATAAGGTTTTTGATGATAAATGTGGATTAAGAAATAAAAAAATAATCCTTTCGATGATGGATAGCTATGAAGGGGGCGAAGAGCTTGTCAGCTTAGAAAATATCAAGCATAATTTGCAAGCGGGCGATATGATGGTGGTTGATCTTTCTGATAATCTAACAGATACGCAGGAGAGTTCTTTAAAAAAGGGCTTTAAATGGACAGCGACTTTCTGGGTTAGAGAGAAGCCCGTACCGCCATTATTTACGGATTAATTTTTAAATTCAGGGCTTTAGATCTTCATGGAGCTGCGATCTCTTTACAGGGATCTATTTGTTAGTTTATAATTTATTTAAATAATAAAGTTCTTGAAAAAAGAGATTTATAGGGAAGATTATATGCAGCATAGTCAATTCTCGCTTTTGAGCACAAAGCGTTTCTTACCGTTATTCATTACCCAGTTCATGGGGGCTTTTAACGATAATGTTTTTAAAAATGCTCTTGTTTTTTTGATTACTTATAAAATTGGGGCAGAGCTGGGATTTGAGCCTGAAATTTTTGTCCCTCTTGCCGCGGGGCTTTTTATTTTTCCTTTTTTTATTTTTTCAGCTCTGGCAGGGCAGCTCGCAGATAAAATAGAAAAAGCACGGCTGATACAGATTATAAAATTTTGTGAAATTATAATAATGTCGCTCGCTATTATTGGCTTTTATTCATCAAATATTATGCTGCTTTTAATTGTTCTTTTCTTTATGGGAACGCAGTCTGCTTTTTTTGGACCTCTTAAATATTCGATTTTACCAGATCATTTAAAAGAGGAAGAGCTTGTGGGCGGTAATGCTCTTATTGAATCTGGAACGTTCCTTGCAATTTTAGGAGGTACGATTGTTGGCGGTTATTTTATTTTACAAGAATCTTATGGCGTTGATATTATTGCGCTCTTGATTATCAGCAATGCTGTTATAGGCTTTTTAGCCAGTTTAAAAATTCCCTTATCACAGCCTTGCAGCGCAGATATAGGTATTAACTGGAATATATTTACTGAAACAGGGCGTATGGTACGGCTTGCTTATGGTCAAAAGAATGTTTTTCGAGCGATTATGGGAATTTCGTGGTTCTGGTTTTTTGGGGCAACTTTCATCACCCAGTTCGCGCCTTTTACTAAAGATATTTTAGAGGCGGATAAAAATGTTAGCATTTTACTGTTAAGCTGTTTTTCCATTGGGATTGCCCTTGGCTCTTTAGTTTGCAACCGCCTTGTCGCGGGCAGAATTACCGCCCTTTATGTGCCGATTGCTGCGCTGCTTATGTCGGTATTTTCATTTGATCTCTATTTTGCTATTTCTCATCATATTAGCAGTGCAGAGGGGCTTGCTGGGGTTAAAGAATTTTTACGTCACTGGCAAAATATTCGCATTCTCTTTGATCTTGTCATGGTTGCGCTTTTTGGCGGGCTTTATATTGTTCCTCTTTATGCTATTTTGCAGCATAGCAGCAAAGAAAACGAGCGATCCCGTATGATTGCGGCGAATAATATTCTGAATGCTTGCATGATGGTGCTGTCCGCTTTTGGCACTATTATTATGATAAAAATGGGCTATATAATCCCTGAAATATTTTTAACGGTCGCTATTTTAAACAGCTTTGCCGCAGTTTATATTTGTAAACTTTTACCAGAAGAGCTGTTTAAATCATTGAGCAGGGGAATATTTCGCCTGCTGTACCGCACCGAAGTACGGGGACTGGAAAATTATAATAAAATCAATAAAAGAATGGTCATTGTTGCTAATCATACGTCCTTTTTAGACGGCATGTTACTGGGGGCATTTATCCCAGACCGCCTTACTTATGCAGTCAATAGTTTGGTTGCAGAAAAATGGTGGGTAAAGCCTATTTTTTCATTTTTTAACCTTCTGCCTGTTGACCCCACCAGTCCCTTATCTGCAAAGACAATGATTAATGAAGTTCGCAAAGACCGCCGCCTTGTTATTTTTCCCGAAGGGCGCATTACGGTTACGGGTGCATTGATGAAAGTTTATGAGGGACCGGGAATGATTGCTTATCATAGTGATGCACAAATCTTACCGATCCGCATAGAAGGAGCGCAATATAGCCATTTTTCAAAGCTTAAAGGTAAAATAGCCCTACGGTTTTTTCCTAAAATAATCATTCATATTTTGAAACCTGTTAAAATGGATGCTCCCAAAGAATTATCTTCGCAGGAAAAAAGAAAATATCTTGCCGAGAAGCTTTATAATGTCATGTCGAATATGATTTTTGATACAAGTGACATGCATAAAACACTTTTTGAATCTTTAATAGATGCGAGAAGAGTGCATGGTAATAAACATCGTATTTTAGAAGATGTCGAACGAGTTCCTCTAAATTATAAAAGACTGCTTTTGGGCAGTTTTATTATGGGACGGCGCATTGCAAGATTCACTCAGAAGAGCGAGAAAATTGCGTTCATGCTGCCCAATGGCTGCGGCTCGGTTGTGGTGTTTTTTGCGCTTCAAGCTTTTGGGCGCATTCCTGCGATGCTTAATTTTTCTGCGGGGCCGCGCAATGCTGCCGCCGCTTGCATAGCGTCAGGCGTTAAAAAACTAATCACGTCAAGACGCTTTATTGACCTTGGAAAATTAGAAGATGTGACGGCGGAGCTTTCAAAAAATGTAGAAATAATCTATGTGGAAGACCTCAAAGATACCATTGAGAGATCAGATAAAATATACGGAATAACCGCTAATATATTTTCAGAGTTTTTTTACCGCAGGCAAGTTTCTTCAAGGGACGGCGATGATGAAGCGGTCGTTCTTTTTACATCAGGATCAGAAGGCGTGCCAAAGGGCGTATCTCTAAGTCATAAAAATATGCAAGCAAACCGCTTTCAATTAAGTGCGATTGTGGATTTCAACCCTCAAGATATTATTTTTAATGCGATGCCCATTTTTCATAGCTTTGGTCTAACCGCAGGGTTATTGCTGCCCGTTTTATCGGGGCTTAAAACATTTCTTTATCCCTCTCCGCTTCATTATAAAATCGTACCTGAACTGGTTTATGACTGCAATGCAACAATTATGTTCGGCACGGATACGTTTCTTACGGGCTATGCAAGATTTGCTCATGTTTATGATTTTTATTCAATTCGGTATATTTTCGCAGGAGCAGAAAGATTAAAGCCTGAAACCAAGGCTCTATGGGCAGATAAATTTGGCGTGCGGATATTTGAAGGATACGGCGCAACAGAAACCTCTCCTGTACTGACCTGTAATACGCCGATGCATAATAAAAAAGGCTCGGTAGGGCGGCTTTTACCTGGCATTAGCTACCGATTAATTCCTGCGCAGGGCATTGCGCAGGGCGGAAGGTTAGAAGTAAAAGGCGCTAATATCATGCGTGGATATTATATGTATGAAGAGCCAGCGGCGTTAAAGCCGCCTGTAGAAGGCTGGCATGATACAGGCGATATTGTTGAAATTGACCAGCAGGGCTTTGTTACGATTAAAGGGCGGGCAAAAAGATTTGCGAAAATTGCGGGAGAAATGGTGTCTTTAGCGGCGCTTGAAAATATTGTGGGGTCGCTTTGGGCTGATAATCTTCACGCTGTAATTGCTGTTGCTGACGATAAAAAAGGTGAAAAGCTTATTTTAGTAACGGATAGCACAGCAGATAGAGAAACAATTTCCAAGCGCATTAAAGCGGAAAAGCTTCCAGATTTATTATTGCCAAAAATTATCATAGAAGTCGATGAGGTTCCTGTTATGGGAACGGGAAAAATTGACTATCCATCGGTTAAAAAATTAGTAGAGAAAGGGTTTAAATAAAATGACTTATAAAATATTGGCAGGAGCGTTTATTTTTGTTCTAATGACTATGCCTGTTTTTGCAGCGGAAGAAAAAAAACTGTCCCCTAGTGAAATTGTCAAGGCGGCTCCTGCATCTGATTGGACAGAGATTGACCCACAAAATTTGCTTGTTTTGAAGCTTAAAACAGGCACGGTGATTATGCAGCTTGCCACAAAATTTGCGCCGCTCAATACGGACAATATTAGAACTCTCGCCCATGAAGGCTTTTATGATGGTCTTAGCATGTACCGTGTGATTGAGGGTTTTGTTGCGCAGGGCGGCGACCGTGCAGAAAAAAAGCATTTAGGCGGCGGCATTAAAAATATTAAGGGGGAGATTATTTCTAAAAGCATTACAAAAGATTCATTTAAGAGCCTAGAGCTAAAAGATGGCTATGCAGGGGAGACGGGTTTTGTGGGCGGCTTTGCTGCTGGGCGCAGCTCGGATAAAAAAGAAACGTGGCTTGCTCATTGTACGGGCGTTATTGGTATTGGGCGTGGGGACGGGGCGGATAGTGGGGGGACGGAATTTTATGTGGTGCTGGGTCATGCGCTGCGTTATTTAGACCGTAATATCACCCTTGTTGGTCGGGTGCTTAAAGGAATGAGTGCGCTGCAAAAATTACGCCGTACGGCAGAGCTTAAAAAAGGCGAAAATATTGATATAGAAAATCCAATTATTTCCCTCCGTGTGATGGCGGATTTACCCAAAGAAGAACAGAAAACCTATGAAGTGATGAAGACAAATAGCTCTTCTTTTAACAGGCTTCTCGCCGCCCGAAGAAACCGTCCAAGCAGCTGGTTTTTAGAAACGCCAAATTATGTTGATGTTTGCGCTGTTAATGTGCCATCTCGCCTAAAAACGATGGTGGGTAAGCAAAAATAAGATGCAAAATTATCTAAAAAGATGAAATCTTATTTTTTTATTTCTTAGAATCTCTGGGATAAGGTTTTTTATTTTTCAATCGGTGTAATCAGGGCTTGAATCTCTTGCTTTTTGCGTTATATTTCTCTTATTAATATATTTCTCTTATTTATTTTAAGGACTGTTATATGTTCGAAGTTCTTCCAAGAATGGCGCCCGATGCGCTGCTAGGTCTGATTGTTGCCCACCGTAATGACACCAACCCTAAAAAAGTTGATTTGGGCGTTGGTATTTTTAAAGATGAAGAGGGGAGTACACCTGTTCTATCATCTGTAAAAAAAGCTGAAAAAATTATTTGGCAAACGGAAGAAACTAAATCCTATATTCCACCAGGTGGAACGCCTAGTTTTATAGCGGCTCTGACTAATCTTGTACTTGGAGCGGATCATAAGGTCATCAAAGAAAGCCGCGTGCGCACGGTTCAGTCCCCTGGGGGCTGCGGCGCACTTCGGGCAGCTGCTGAAATTATAAATAAAGCAAATCCAGAGGCAGTGGTTTGGGCAAGCAATCCTACTTGGGCAAATCATGTGCCGCTTCTTTCGGGCGCAGGTCTTATGATGAAAGAATATGCTTATTATGATTATGACAGTCATAGTTTAAGCTTTGATGCGATGATGAATGATCTAAAAGCTGCAAAAGAAGGGGACGTGGTTCTTTTGCATGGCTGCTGCCATAATCCATCTGGAGCAGATCTTAGCGATATGCAGTGGGAAGCTCTTGTGCCGATGCTGAAAGAGAAGAAATTAATCCCTCTCATTGATGTAGCTTACCAAGGGTTTGGGCGGGGTATACAAGAAGACGCTTATGGTCTTCGCCTGATGGCAGCCAATCTTGATGAGGTGATTATTACGGTTTCGGGGTCTAAAAACTTTGGGCTTTACCGTGAAAGAACAGGCGCTGTGATCTATATTGCAGCGGACGCGAAAACGGCTGAAATCATTGGCTCTCAAGCGGAAAAAATTATTCGGGGCATTTGGTCTGTTCCGCCGTCTCATGGGGCGGCTATTGTTGATGTGATTTTAAATAATCCAGAATTAAAGGCTGAATGGGAAGGTGAAGTGGCTTATATGCGCCGCCGTATTACCGATATGCGGGCTTTATTTGTGAAAGCCTCTGCAGAGCAAGATATGGATTTTTCGTTCATTAATGATGAATATGGAATGTTTTCTTTTCTTGGAATAACGCCGCAGCAGGTTAAAATTCTTGCCTCAAAATATGCGATTTATATGGCGGTGTCATCCCGAATTTCTATTGCAGGCATTAACCCTAAAAATGTTGAATATCTGGTGGCAAGCCTTAAATCTGTAATAAGAAGCTCCTAAATTAAAATAATGAATAGTATCCCTATTTGTTATTTCTTGCTACTTTGAGAATAATGTAAAGGGTCGTTTTAATGTTTACTTTAGAAAATGAAATTAAAAGACTATCCCCTTGGCGGCTTTTTGGTAGAGTGGTCGCAATTCAGGGTATGTTGATTGAGGTTGCAGGGGCGCAAAAAGAGCTTTCTATTGGCTCACGCCTTCATATTATGTCACGGCAAGAGGATGTTATTCCTTGTGAGGTCGTGGGCTTTTCTAAAGAACATGCTCTGTTAATGCCTTTTAAAATGATCGAAGGGGTTGGGGTTGGCTGTAAAGCTTTTGTAGAAGGCTCTGTGCCTGCGATACATCCTACCGAAGAATGGCTTGGGCGGGTTATCAATGCGATGGGTGAGCCGATTGATGGTAAAGGTCCTTTAAAACAAGGCTCACAAGCATTCCCTATTCGCGCCCAGCCGCCCGCAGCGCACCTACGATCCCGTGTGGGGGGGAAAATAGATCTTGGAGTGCGCTCCATTAATACTTTTACGCCTTGCTGCAAAGGGCAGCGTATGGGGATTTTTGCAGGCTCTGGCGTTGGTAAATCGGTTCTTCTTTCTATGTTTGCAAAATATACAAATTCCGATATTGCTGTTATTGGGCTTATTGGTGAAAGGGGGCGTGAAGTTCAAGAATTCATTCAAGATAATTTGGGCGAAGAGGGGCTGGCACGAAGTGTTATTATTGTGGCAACGTCAGATGAGACAGCTTTAATGCGCCGTGGGGCTGCTTATATGACTATGGCAGTATGCGAGTTTTTTTCGTCTCAAAATAAAGATGTATTATGTTTGATGGATAGTGTGACCCGTTTTGCTATGGCTCAGCGAGAGATCGGCCTTGCAGGGGGAGAGCCGCCTGCCTCTAAAGGATATACGCCGACTGTATTTTCGGAACTTCCAAGACTGCTTGAACGTGCAGGGCCTGGGGTGCGCATGGAAGATGGTGTATCTGGTTCTGTCACGGGCCTTTTTACAGTACTTGTTGATGGTGATGATCATAATGAGCCGATATCAGATGCGGTGCGGGGCATTCTTGATGGTCATATTGTTTTAGATCGCTCTATTGCAGAAAGAGGACGCTTCCCTGCGGTTAATGTGCTGCGCTCTGTTTCACGAACCTTACCAGAATGTAACAATAAGGAAGAAAACGATCTATTAGTTACGGCTCGTAAACATTTATCTGCCTATAATGATATGGAAGAGATGATTCGGCTCGGTGCATATAGAACAGGTGCAAACCCAGAGGTAGATGAAGCGATCCATTATTATCCTGCGTTAGAAGAATTTTTAGCGCAGCAAAAGGGCGAAAAATGTGATTTACATCAAGGACTTGATCGTTTATTGCAAATTTTGCAAAACCAGCCGCTCATAGAAAATACAGCGCTTGTAAATGATGAAAATATTATAGAATAAGAGGTTCTTAGAATATGGCAAAAGGATTAGAAGCTATGATCCGTCTTCATAAATGGCAGTTAGATGAAAAAAAACGTCAAATGTTTGATCTAGAGAGAATGAAAGACGATCTTATTGCAAAAAAAAATAAATTGGCTAATGATTTAAAAACAGAGCAGAAAAATATTTTAGAGACAAATGTCGTTAATATTAATTATTCGAATTATGCGGCAAGTATTATGGAACGCCAAGAGGTGCTTAGTAAATCTCTTTCTGAAATTGATCTGTCAATATTGGATATGAAAGATGAACTGTCTGGTGCTTTTAATGAGCTTAAAAAATTTGAAACTGTTCAAGAAAGAAAGTTGGAGCGGGAAAAAATTAAATTGGCGAGGCGAGAGCAAGAGGCTCTAGATGAAATTTCATCACAAATTTATAAAAGACAGCGTGAAATAAGAAACAAAAAGAGGCAAGCTTAATAAATCAGATATGCGAATTAAAACCTTCATTGATTTCATATGTTTTTTTAGAGAGGTTTTAATCGATCAAGAATCCCAGTATTCCCCCCCCCCCCCCCTAGTATTTTTTCTCAGTATTTTTCCAGTTTGGCTGGGATTCTTCGATAGAAATTGTGGTTATATCGCGGTTATGGTATTTTGTTCGAACGGTGAGCTCTATCCATCTAGGGATTAGCTGGTCTGTGATATCATCTAAGATATTAAGAGTAAGCTCTTCTATAGTATTTGCTTTTACAATATGCAGAGAATCTAAATAATTTTTTAAAGCATCTTGGTCTAAAATCAGCAAATCAGGTATAAATCTAATGGTAAGCTGCCTTGCTTTCATCAGGATCATTACCGGGATAAATTTAAAGGAAATAATATATTCCCTGCGAGGATTTGGATTATCTAAACATATTATTTTATTGCGAATTTCTGTCATTTTATATCTTTGATATTATGTAAGGGTTGAAAAATTTTCTTGAGAAGAAGAGTTTTGAGCGACTGCATCTGCCCCAAAGATCATTTTTTTGAGCGATATTTCATTTTCAAAATCATCATGAATAACAAGGCTTCCTGAATAATTGTATTTATCAAGAGCAGTATCAAATTTTTGAATGATTGTTTTCTTAAAGCCGTCTGAGATATTTGATGCAGATTTTAGAATAATTTCTAGTCTTTTTTGAGTGAGCATTCCATCAATAAAAACCTTGCCCATTTTACTAAGGTTTAGTTCAATCATGAAGCGCGTATTTTCTTTCTCATCTGTATTGCTCTTATTTTGAGATGAATCATCTAGGTCTTGCTGTTTTCTTTTTATAAAAAACGGTACTGCAAAAATTTCATTATCACCAGACATTGGAATGAGCATTGGCCGCCATTCACGAAGATGTATATCATTATTTAAATCACCAATTCTAGTGATTTCATTATTAATCCTTGCTAAAAGCTTCCCATGCCCATTTCTTGAAAGTTCTTTTACAAGGTTTCTTCCAAGCCAAATTTCTGTAGGCTTCTTACCCTCTATGAAGCTGCGCTTTAGGGCTGCCATAAAGAATATAATTCCAGAGCTTATTTGCGCAGGGTTTTTTATATTTGGAATTTTGCTAGCAATCATTTCAGCCATAGCCCCGTAATTTTCACGGGTAAGGCTATCTATAAGATAATTCAAACTTTCCCACTCTTTTAAAAGTTCAGAAATATTATGGATTTTAGGCAGAAGAGGCGGCGTAGAAATTTTATTTTTTTCTTGATCCTTTACATTAGTCGGCTGATTTTCCACCGCAATAGATTTTGCAGATTGGCTGATAGAGCCAGAACGGGTTTGTGGGGTATAACTATTTTGGACTGTAGGGTTTTGGGCAGGATTCTGGGTAGGGTTTTGTAAAATTTTATTTACAACCTTTTGTGGCAGCGTTTTAACTAAGGGCTGCGCTTTATGAGGAGGTTGGGATTTTTGAGCTATTATTGCCTGAGGGAGAATTTTAGGAGTGGTTTTATCCACAGCAGCTGCGGTAAAATGAATGATCGTTCCTACAGGAATATTTACATCACTTTTCAGGCTGATAATTGCGGTTGGGGTGGCAAGTAGAATGGTGTTTTTGGTATTATGAGATGTATTTTTTTTGGCAGGTTTTTGGCTTAAGTTTTCTGTACTTATTTTATCCATTAAAGATTTTTTTGGACTAATTACAATAGCAGAAATATGATTATTATTTTTGGCTGTAGGTGAAAAAATGTCTTTTGAAAGGACCTCTTTAGGGTCTGTTTGAGAATGATCTTCGGGAATAGCTAGCGAAATAATTGAGACTTCACTTTGATTGCCTTTGGTGAAAATCGCAGGTATAGAAATATCACCAATGGCTTTGAGAATATTATTTTTAAGATTTTCGGGGATATTGGGCGGCAGAGTAATTTTAGAATTTTGGAAATTCTTAACCAAAGAAATAATCGCTGGTTTATGAAGTAATTTGCTAATCTCATCTTTGTTAATAGGGGCAGCGGTGGAGGCGGCGGTAGATATTTTTTTTTTCAGAGGGGAGGAAATGGATTCTTGAATGAATAGAGGATTAATAACTTTATTCTGAGCGGGCGTATTTTGTTGGAGCGCATCTTTTTGAAAAGATGTGATTTTTTCAAATAAAGTATATTTACTGGCTGTTATGGGCAGAGGTGCAATATCATTTAAAGGGTTTTTAAGGGATTTTTGGGCGGCAGCTTCTGCCTTGAATATTGCACTCGCAGGATAATGGGCTGCAATTTCCTTTATTGAAATATTGTTTTTTTCACTGATTGTAGGGTTTAAATCTTCCGTGCCGAACCCTGTTAAAATGAGAGTGATACTTGTGACTTCAAGCGGGGGCTTTCCTAGTTTTTCGGCAGTTTCATAATCTCTATGAATAATAAGCTGGGCTTTTATGCTTTCTTTTAAGCTGGTGATTCTAATATCCGCTTCATAGCCTTTAGGGAGCTGTTCAAGCAGGATTTTATCTTTTGCGCTTGGCTGCATAATATATGTGCCATGTTCAGAGGTCATAATTGGACGTTTATCTGGATCATGACCTTTAATTTCTGCGGTAAATCTTTGACCTTCTTCTAGCTTTGCAAGGGAAGCTGATATGGTAACGGCAGGATCATGATATTGCGTCTTTTCAGGGGAGGGAGTTTTTTTTTCTATATTGGGATTGTTTTTTTGAGGTTGGTTTTCCGCCGAGCCATGGTCGCTGGTGCTTGTCCCCCGCGTAACGCGCGTGGATGCTTCTGTGGGAATAGCTTCTGGTCTGGGTGGTCCGCCAATCTCGCTCATGATTTTCACAGTTTAAAAAGTTTAAAAAGTTTAAAAAAATTAATATACAGCTACTGCATAGTAAACAATTTTAACTAAAAATTACAGTTTTTTAATAATAGCCTCTATATCATCCGCAGCTTTGCAAGATGGATGCCTGCTAAGCAGCGGGATTTGATGTCTAATAGAATCTGTTACATGAGGGTCTCTTCTAATGATTCCTAATAGTTCCGGAGAAAATTTAAGAAAATTTTCACAAACTTTTTTTAAGGTAAGAAAAGCTTTCTGACCGTAATTTCGGTCTTCTGCCATATTAACAATCACAGATATTTTACTGTCCTTCTGGCGCATACGGTAAAGTTTTATAAAGGCGTAGGCATCTGTTAAAGAGGTGGGGTCAGAGGTGATAATGATGAATAATTCTTTGGCAGCATTTGCCAGAGCCATAATAGGCATCTCAACGCCTGCTCCCATGTCGATAAAGCTATAATCATATTGTTGGGATAAAAAATTAAGCTCTTCGCCAATTTTTGTAATTTTTTCAGCTTTAAGAGAAGCCAAAGCTCCTGTTCCAGATTGCCCAGAAATAATATCAATTTGGGCTTTGCCTTCGCCGTAACTCATCACGGCTTCTGGCAGTGTGATTTGTTCAGAAAAGACTTGTCCAAGATCAAGCTCAGGCATAAGCCCAAGCTGAATATCAATATTAGCCAGCCCAAGATCACCGTCAAAGAGGAGGACTTTCTTTTTTTTACGGGCAAGTGCATGAGCCAAAGTAATAGAAACCCATGTTTTGCCAACGCCCCCTTTACCAGAGGCTATGATGATTAATTTTGAAGATAGATTGCTCATAATATTACTCTTGATGATCGGGGTTAAAAGAAGATTTAGGTTTGAAAGCTTTAGCTCTTGAGATTTTTGTTAAAAGTTTGGCTAATGTGAGAGGGTCTAAAGATTGAAGACCATCTGCTAAAAAGGGTGTAATGCCTGCACCTGCAAAACTTAAATGTTTGGACTGGGCGGTGGTGATTAAACTGCCGTATCTTCTCGCCACGTCTAATTTTGTTGGAATAAATCTTTTTGCCCCAAGAGCAGCATATGTTTCAGACATTTCTTGAGCGTCCAAGGGGGCGGTTCCAGCAGGGGCTATAAAAATAGGCTCTATATTTCCAGCTTCAATATAGGAATGTAATTCTTGCATTTCTTCTGCATTAAAAGGGTTATAGCCGGCGGTATCAATAATAACTAAATCACCGTCATGCTTGATCTCTTCTAATATGGATTTAAGCTCACCTGCAGTGGATATTTTACTAATGGGCATTTTTAAAACCTCTGCATAGCCCATAAGCTGCGTAAAGCCGCCCGTTCTGATCACATCTGTTGAAATAAGGTGACATTTATAACCATTTAGGACAGCCTGACTTGCAAGTTTTGCTGCGGTAACTGTTTTGCCTGCCCCTGGGGGGCCGACCATCATAATAGGGCGGCCAGCATAATCATTATTAAGGGGGCAGAAGGCAAAAAGACTATCAATTACAGCCGCAAGATTCATAAGGCTGTTTTCTTTATCAATCGCATCAAACAAGGATAGGATTTCCTGCCTGATACGTCCCGAAATACCATGGTGGATTAGAAAGCTTTCAAGATCAAAATCATCTTCAATTTTTTGGGCTTCTTCTAATTCTTTTAAAGAATGACGAATAGGGGCGGGGGCTAGTCTGGCTTGTTTGGGAGCGGGCTTTTGCCCCAGAGCGATGAAACGCCCATTTTTTGGTGCAGTTGTTGTTCTTAGGAGAGTTCTCTGTTGCTTAAAAGTAGGCGTATCTGTTCGGGGCGGCGGCTCGGTTGCTGCTGTAATGGTAAAACTATCATTTTTTTCTTCGGTATTTATAATAACGGCATTTTGACCTAGAGTGCTGCGCACTTCTGCGAGAGCATCATTCATCGTTGCCGCTGTAAAAATTTTAATCCTCATTTTACGCCCTGTTCTTTAACCATAATAATATATAGCGAAATGACTTTATTTATCAAAGTTTAAATTTATTCTCTTAAGTTTATTCCCCTAAACTTGCCTCTCTTTAAATTTGCCTCCTTTTAAATTTGTCCGAGCGTCCTAATTTTAACTTTTGGGTGAACTTCATTTTGTGACATGACGGTTGTTGCAGGTCTAAATCTTTCGATAATTGACCTTACATAAGGTCTAATCATCGGAGAGGTCAGGAGGATAGGAAGCTCACCTTGATGGGCTTGATCCTCGAAAGTCATGCGAACAAGACCAATGAATTCTTGTAAATCACTAGGGGCCATCGCTAGCTGCTTTTCTTCACCAGGCCCAATAAGGGATTCAAGAAATTTTTGCTCCCATTGGGGTGACATATTAATCAGCGGAATTATATTATCCCCATTGGTGTTGGAATTGCTAATCTGGCGGGCAAGCCTTGTGCGTACATGTTCGGTAATCATAACCACATTTTGTGTATAGCCGCTTGCCTCTGCAATGCCTTCTAAAATAGTGGGAAGGTCACGAATAGAAATTCTTTCATTCAGTAAATTTTGTAAAATTCGTTGGCAGCCGCTCATGGAAATAAGGTTAGGAATCAGGTCTTCGGTTAATTTTTGTTGCTCAGAAGAAAGATCATCTAGAAGTTTTTGAACTTCTGCATAGGATAAAAGCTCTGGCATATTATCTTTAATAACTTCTGTAATATGGGTTGTAATTACAGTAGCAGCATCGACAACCGTGTAGCCGCGAAAAGTGGCTTCTTCTTTTTGATTTTGATCAATCCATAAAGCAGGAAGACCAAAAGCAGGCTCTGTTGTTGTTTCACCCTGTAAATTAACTTCCTCTCCTCTAGGATCCATTGTTAGCAGCATATTGGGGCGAATGTCCCCGCTGCCCGCTTCTGATTCTTTAAGGCGGATAACATAAGTATTTGCAGGGAGCTGCATATTATCTAAGATGCGTATAGAAGGCATAACAAATCCCATGTCAGATGCCATTTGCCGGCGCAGAGCTTTAATCTGGTCTGTGAGTTTAACGCCTGTTTCATCATTAATAAGAGGAAGAAGTCCATATCCAAGCTCAAGGCGAATAGGGTCAATAGCAAGAGATGCTGTGATCGGCTCTTCTAAAGGGGCTGCATCTTTTTCTTGCTGTTCTTCTAGCGTTTTAAATTCTGCTTCTTTTAAAACTGTTTCTTGCTTTAAAGAAATCCGCAGCGCCGTTATACCCAGAATGACTGAAATTGTAGCAAAAGGTAAAAAGGGGATACCAGGAATGAAGGATAAAGTGCCAAGCAAGGCTGAACTTACTCCTAGAGCGCGGGGATGATTACTCAGCTGTCCAAAAATAGCTTTATCTGTTTTACCCGCAACGCCTGCTTTGGTAATAAGAAGCCCCGCAGCGGTCGATACAATAAGAGCAGGAATTTGACTGACAAGCCCATCGCCCACGGTAAGCATCGTATAGGCAGAAGCAGCGTCAGAAAAGCTCATATCATTCTGGGCAACACCAATAATCATTCCTGCAATAATATTGATAAAGGTGATGAGAAGCCCTGCAATAGCATCTCCCCTAACATATTTTGATGCCCCGTCCATTGCACCAAAAAATGTGCTTTCATCTTCTAATTCTTTACGGCGAGACCTTGCGGCATCTTCGTCGATTAATCCAGAGGAAAGATCCGCATCAATCGCCATTTGCTTTCCGGGCATAGCGTCTAAACTAAACCGTGCGGCAACTTCTGCAATACGTCCTGAGCCTTTCGTGATGACCATAAAATTTACAATCAAAAGCACAGCAAAAACGATGATCCCGATCACTGCATTGCCGCTCATGATAAAATTACCAAAGGCTTCGATAACCCTTCCTGCGGCGGCTGTTCCTGTATGCCCTTCTGATAGGATAAGGCGTGTGGATGCTACATTAAGTGAGAGCCTAAGCAGGGTCGATATAAGAAGGATTGAAGGAAAAACATTAAACTCAAGCGGTTTTTCAATGAAGAGGCAGGTCATCAAAATCATAACGGAAAAAGTGATTGAAATAGCAAGAGATATATCAAGCAGCCATGAGGGCATCGGCAGAAATAAGATAACTAAGATGGCAACAACAGCGAGTGCCATAAAAACATCTGATTTACCGCTAAAAACACCATTGTTTTGGGTATTTACATCTACATTGCTCATATGTTTAAGATCGTTTCAATTTTGCTATTATTTTTAGTGATTTTTATTATTTTTAGAGGTTATAAGGTAGAGCTTGCTGTACCAGGGCTTGGGATATTTCGTCCTTCTGCCATATATAAATTTAATTTATTTCGCAGCGTTCTGATCGAAATTCCTAGAATATTTGCCGCATGAGTTCTATTGCCAAGGCAATGTTTTAAAGTATCAATGATCAGATCACGTTCAACCTCAGAAACTTTACGCCCGATGAGGGATGAGGCGGCAAGGGGTTCTGTCCCTTCATACCGAACCGAGCCATCACTATGACCTTGCATTTCAGCATGAGGCTTGCCATCAGGAAGGACGATTTCACTTTGCGTAATCTGATCACCATAAGACAGAAGCACCGCACGGTGAATAGTATTTTCAAGTTCCCGTACATTTCCAGGCCATTTGTGATTTATCAGAAGATTCATAGCATGATCTGATACAGTTTTAAGAGGCATGGCATTAAATTCTGCATATTTTTCAGCAAAATATTTACAAAGTACACGAATATCTTCTGGGCGTTCCCTTAGGGCGGGGAGGTTTAAATTTACCACATTAAGGCGAAAAAATAAATCTTCTCTAAAATTACCGTCTTTGATCTCTTCTTGTATGTTACGGTTCGATGTTGCAATAATGCGAATATTAATTTTAACGGGAGCTGTACCGCCCACACGGTCAATTTCTCTTTCTTGAATAGCCCGAAGAAGTTTGGCTTGCAGGCGAACGTCCATTTCGCTGACTTCATCTAGGAATAATGTACCGCCGTCCGCTTCTTCAAATTTACCAATTCTGCGGGCTATTGCTCCTGTAAAAGCTCCCTTTTCATGTCCGAATAATTCGGATTCAAGTAGATTTTCAGGAATGGCAGCGCAGTTGATCGAAATGAAACTTTTATCTTTGCGGCGGCTTTTGGAATGAACGTAGCGTGCCATCACCTCTTTACCCGTTCCAGATTCGCCTGTTATCATAATAGAGGCTTCACTTGGAGCAATTTGGTCGGCGAATTTGACAACCTGTATCATGGCGCGGTCACGGTAGATAAATTTATGTTCATCATTCGAAATCGCACTTAAAACAGCAGCAATAAGATCAGGGTCTGGCGGCAGAGGAATATATTCTTTTGCCCCCGCTTTAATCGCCAGAACCGCAGCATTTGGATCATTATCAACGCCGCAGGCTACCGCAGGGGTGTTTATATGCTCTAACCGCATTTGTTCTAGTAAATGTTTGATATCAAGTTTAACATCAATCATCAGCATATCTGCACCCTTAGAACGCAGAAGTTTTAAAGCCGTTTCTTCATCTGGCGCATGAATGACCTGCGCTCCGTTCGTAATTGCAATTTGGGAGGCGGTGGTAAGCTGACCATCTAAAGTTCCAACAATAATCAAGCGCATTTATTCATTCCCATTTTTAACTTTTGTTTAAACTATATTTACTTAAAAATAAATTATCATTTAAAATATTTAAGACGTTGACCTTGAGGCAACATGGCATTTAATTGTATTTCTAAACGCCTTGGATTTTCTTCTCGGCTGATGGATAAAGTGCCGACTAAATAAAGTGAATTCATCACGCTTTCATTATGAGAGTTTCTTTCAGCTTTTGCAGCAAGAGGAAGCAAAACCATATGAGCAATTACAGCACCATAAAAAGTTGTAAGCAGCGCCACAGCCATATTAGGACCAATCGTACTAGGGTCGTCAAGCGTTCCCAGCATTTGAACAAGCCCAATTAATGTCCCTATAAGCCCCATAGCAGGAGCAACTTCCGCAGCCCTTCTTAAAAGGTCGATTGATTTGCTTTGCAGGTTTATCGCATAGCTAATTTCCCTTTGTAAAATTTGTTCAATTTCATATTCCGCCAGACCATCTACCGCAAGACTTAACGCTTTATGTAAAAAAGGCTCATTCTTTAGGCTGTTTAATGTAGCATCTAATGAAATAACACCTTTTTGCCGTGCTTTATCAGCAAGCTGCATCATTGTCATGCCAACATCATGGGCATTATAGGGCTTGTAGGTAATCATTTGCCATATTGCTTTGGGGATTAATTTTAGGTCTTTAACTGAAAAACTAACGGCGGTAATGACTGCTGTACCCAATAGTACAATTAGAATTGAAGGTGTATTGACAAAGGAGCTAGGAGAGCCATTTTCAAACATTGCAAGAATAATTAATATAAAACCTGCTATAATTCCAAGAAGAGTAACCAAGATAAAATTCCTATTCTTCGCCTTTAATAATTTCAGTCATTGTAATACCAAGCTTTTCTTCTACAAGGACGACTTCTCCCCGTGCGACGAGTCTATTATTGATATAAATATCAATTGCTTCACCAACTTTGCGGTCAAGTTCAATAATAGCTCCAGGCCCTAATTGCAATAACCTTGAAATCTGAATGTTTGTTTTACCAAGCACAGCAGAAACTTTAACAGGGACATCAAAAACAGCTTCTAAATCACCATCAATAACTTCGCCGTTTGGTGCGCCTTCACTATCTTCAAGGTCTTGTAAATCTAAATTCTCTGTTTCGTCAGACATTATCTTTTTGCCCTTAATAAATTGTTAACTATAGGTGTTTCTTTTAAATATTTAATTTTCAGTTTCATTTTTTACTTCAATTTTTTGAGATATAGGGGCCTCTAGAAAAAGTTGGACGGTATTGTTAATGAGAGCTATTAAACTTTCAAAATCTCTTTCTGCTCCGCCATCTTCCCATTCAACGCGGCAGTCGCTTATGTGATTTGTATTTTCTGCAACAAGCTTGATTTCTCCTTCAAATCCTGTTTGTTTTTTTATCTTCGTAATTTTATCTGTCATTTCAGCAATATGACTTTCGGCAAGATGAATTATAATTTTTGGCTCTAACGGGTGACTTTTAAGGCATTGTTTTACCAATAATTCAATTTCATCTAAAGGCGTGTTTTCTACAAGGGCAGGGGCAAGTTTTTGAATAATGAGATGAGCAAGATTTGCGGAATGTTTTTGCATCATTTCTATTTGTTCATAATGACGCTCTACGATTATAACGCTCTGAGAAAGAATATCTTGCAATATTCCATCACCCACAAGGTCAATAGCTTTATAACCTGCGGCATATCCCTCTTCGTAGGCGGCCTTTTTTATTTTTTCATGTTCAATTTCTTGGGGGCTAGGACCTGTGTCTCGAGGAGCATCAAAATCATTGCCAAATGTATATTTAACAGCACTCATCTTATCAAACCCCTAAAATGGCAGAATGTGAAAGTAACTTGAAAGCCTAAAGAATTAATAAACAAGTTCTTCTTCTCCTTTGCTGTCGGTAAGAATAATTTCGCCGGAATCTGCAAGACCTTTTGCGATGGTAACAATTTCCATTTGAGATTCATCAACATCCTTAAGACGAACCGCGCCCATGGCTTCCATATCTTCTTTAAGAATTTTTGCGGCTCGCTCGGACATGTTACTAAAGAACATATCACGAATTTTATCAGAAGCCCCTTTCATTGCAAGCCCTAGGCGGTCTTTATCAATTCCACGGAGTAATGTTTGAACAGAAGCAGGGTCAAGTTTTTGAAGATCTTCAAATGTAAACATAAGAGCGCGAATTTTTTCAGCAGATTCTCGGTTTTTATCTTCAAGAGATGTGAGAAACCTTGCTTCCGATGATCTATCTAGGAAATTAAAAATATCTGCGATAGTTTCATGACGGTCTTTTCTGCTTGTTCGGGCGAGGTTATTCATAAATTCGCTGTGAAGCGTTCTTTCAACTTTATCTAAAATATCTTTTTGAACAGGTTCCATCCGCAGCATTCGCATGACAATTTCCATCGCAAAATCATCAGGTAAAATTGAAATCACGGCTGCAGCATGTTCCGCTTTAATTTTAGATAAAATCACTGCTACAGTTTGGGGGTATTCATTTTTTAAATATGTGGCAAGAACCACTTCATTTACATTGCCAAGCTTATCCCACATGGTGCGTCCCGCAGGGCCGCGAATTTCATCCATAATTTGCCCCACTCGGTCTTCTGATAACATGCGTCCTAAAAGCCGTTCGGTATTGTCAAAACTTCCCGTTAGAGAGCCAATAGAAGAGACATCATTGGCAAATTTTACAAATAATTCTTCAATAACAGTTGCATCAACAGACCCTAAAGAGGACATCGTGAGAGAAAGCTCTTTAATCTCTTCATCATCAAGCCTTTCCCATATAACTTGCCCATGTTCTTCGCCAAGAGCAAGCATAAGGGCAGCAGCTTTTCCCCCTTCATCAAGTTCTTCTACCGTTAAAATTGTGCTATCTGACATAATCAGTTTCCATCTTTATTAAATTTTTAATTATATAGCCATTGCCGAACAACGGCGACAGATTCATCAGGGTGTTTGTTAACAAGCTCACCAATTTTTTTAAGGGAAGTTGCTTTAATTTTTCCTTCTACAGAGGCAAGGTCAATAGCATCTGCCATTTCTTCTTCTGTTAGATTCTCACCAGCCCCTCCTCCTAAAGTAGCAAGGTCTGTACCAGCTGGAGGGGCAATAGCAATTTGATCCGCAGAGGGCATTTGTCCTGGGGGCAGGGCTATGGGCTTTCCATCGGGTCCCATAACATAATATTGTTCTTGCGATTGTTTTTGAGGAGGCGTTTCTGTCATACGTTTAATTAAAGGACGCAAAACTATAAAAATTAATAAAAGAGCAACGACAGCAGCAATCCCTCCTTCAATGAGACGTAACATATCTCCTTTATTAAAGGAAAATAACCCAGGCTCAACCGGCATTTCTCCAAAATCAATAGGAGCAAACTGAAGATTTGTTATGGTTACACTATCTCCTCGTTCATTATCAAAACCTATCGCTGATTTAACAAGTTCTTCAAATTTTTCCATTGTTGCTTCTGTTTGGGGGCTATAGTTTGGGGCTGTACCATCATCGTTATTTTGATATTGTCCATCGACAATAACCGAAACTGAAATTTTCTTAATTGTCCCCGCCTCATGAATCTGGGTGCGCAGCGTTTTTGAATTTTGATAATTTATTGTTTCAGAGCTATTATTGCTAATATTTTGAGTTTTAATGCCTGCTTCTTTAGGTTCATTATTATCAGGAAGATTTTGCGATATTGAAACATTTTCATTATCGGCATTTTCTTGGTCATTGGTGGTAATCTCAGAGGTGGTTTGGGATAAAATGACTCCGCCTTCAGGGTCGTAAATCTCAGAATTACTAGTGATATTATTCATATCAAGTTCAGCCGTGACCTCGGCTCTTACTTTTCCAGTGCCGAGTATTTTTTCCAGAAGATTTTCAATCTGCCCCTTAAGACGGTTTTCAAGATTAATTTTTTTCTCATCCATTGTTGCAGATAAAAGTGAGGCGCTATCATGAGAGGTACCCCGTGCAAGAAGAGTACCTTTTTGGTCAATAATCGAAACAGATTCTGAAGATAAATCAGGTACAGCACTAGAGACTAAATTTTGGATTGCTGTAATTTGTCCGCGGCTGGGGCTTGATGATTGTGTTTTAACAAAGATTGTTGCTCTCGCTTCTTGATTGTCACGGCTAAAGAGCCGTCTTTTGGGCAGGACTAAATGAACCCGTGCGCTTTTAATAGTTTCAATAGCAGAAATTGTTCTGGCAAGCTCTCCTTCTAAAGCGCGGGTGAGATTAATATTTTGAACAAAAGAAGTCGTTCCAAGAGAAGTATCTCGGTCAAAAATTTCATAGCCAAGTGATCCGTTACCAATCGTTCCTGAACCTGCAATTGCTAATCTGATGCGGGTGACATCTTCTTGGGGGACTTTAATTGTGCTGCCATCTCCTAGTACTTCATATTGCACTCCCATAGATTCAATTCTTTGAACGACTTTGTTTGAATCTGCTAAATCAAGGCCACTATATAAAAGAGACATATGGGGCTGGGAAACGCTGGTTATAATCCAAATCATAATACCAAAAACGAGGAGCGTTACGGCGGCAGTAGAGGCAAGTCTTGCAGGTCCAAATGACTTTAATAAAGATATGATACTATCCACTTATTATATTCCCTATAACCATAATTGATTAATATTAAAAGAGCTTAAAAAAAATATAATCAATAAAATTTAATTAAAAATTTAACCTATTATATCAAAGCTCCGATTACTTATAAATTAACCCTCGTTACGAAGAGGGTTATTCAATATGGCAATGTTCAATATGCGCATTGATACCAGAATTTCTTTCCAGCAGGCGGATTGTTTTCATTGTTAATCTTATAGTAACACTATCTTTGTTAATTAAAAGTTAATAGTAGGCAAAAATTGCCTAGAGAGGGTTCTGTTTCTTGCAAAAGCGTGAAAAATTAGGGGAAATATAGCTTTATCGAAGATAAGAAAAATATACTATATATAGATATTTTTTTTATTTTAAGGGAATATATGGTGTAAAAATAAAATTAACCATAAGAATCACCCCTTATGGTTAATTAAAATTTAAAGTTTTTTTATTTTCCACCTTAATGGTGTATTGGGTCTGGTTTTGGCTTACGGTAATCCTGAACCCGGGTAACGCGAAGCCCAAGAAGACCATCTTGGTCAATTGCTCTTTGCCATGATAAAAATTCTTCTACGGATAGAGTATATTTTTGACATGCGTCCTCAAGAGACAGAAGACCGCCCCTCACAGCGGCAACGACTTCAGCTTTACGCCTAATGACCCAACGTTTTGTGTTGGAAGGCGGCAGGTCGTTTAATGTTAACGGCTCTCCTGTAGGTCCCACCACAGATATTGTTGGTGTTATGTTTTTTACACTCATATTATTAAATTCTCCAATATGTAACTTACAGGATTCATAATATGCTAACAGTTTAAAAAAACTCTTAATGAACAGTATTAATTTGAGATAAAAAATAAGGAAACTTTTATCTAATGGAAAAAAGTAAAGAAAAAAATCCTGATTTTTAAATTATAAAAATCAGGATTTTTTTAGATTATAGTATTGATTATTAACGTTTAATTCTATTTAACTCATCAAGCATTTCATCTGCTGTTGTAATGATTTTCGTAGATGCAGAAAAGCCTCTTTGAGTGGTAATTAATTGTGTAAATTCATTAGCAAGGTCTACTGTAGATGCCTCTAACGTAGAAGGTGCGACTAAACCTGCTCCCCCTGTCCCCGCAAGCTGAAGGGCAAAAATACCAGACTGATTCGAACGGGTATATGAATTTCCTTGCCTACGGGTTAGGCCATCTGGGTTTTGAAATGTTGCAAGAGGAAGCTTATAAACATCCCGTCTTAAACCATTATCAAAAAGAGCCGTTACTATGCCATTTTTACCGATAGATACACCATTCACATTACCAAAAACAGCTCCGTTGACAGAGGAGGAAATAAGCGTGGAGGAGGAATCAAACTGTGTAAATCCATCACTTTCATTATTTGTTCCAAGGTTAAATTTTAAATTGCTTGGTGATGATCCATTTGTCCAAGTGGTCGCCATTGCACTGAGAAGCGCAGGAGATGTCGCTGTTGTGTCTATTGTACCATCTGTATTAAAGGCTAATGTTCCTTTTACAATTTGCCCTGCGACAAATCCTGCGCCCGTTGTAATGTCAGAAGCAGGATTAGCGTATATTTCAATATTCCATTGATTTGCTGTTGTTGTTTTCATTGCTCCAAGCGTCAGGGTATGAGTCCCCCCTTGGGAATCAAATACTTGAATATTTCTTTGGAAATCTGGAATATAGGCGGTCGCCCCACCTGCCATTGACGTTCCAGCGACAGAGGGGTTATAGGTTGCTATATTTGCATTAACCGCCTGTGATGATTGAAGGTTTGCTCTAAGAGTAACCTCGGTCGTTGATTCTGCCGTTCCTGTAAGTCCTGCGATATTAATAGGCTGAAGGCTTGAAACCTCTCGGTTAATAGGAATTTTGCCTTTGTCATCCATAGGAAACCCTAAAAGATAAAGCCCCGCAGTATTTTTGAGGTATCCTTTATCGTCTGGTGTAAAGGATCCCGCTCTTGTAAAGCTAATGTCAGTTCTTGAAAGAGACCCATTAGGTCCACCTCCCACAAGAAAGAAACCAGCACCATCAATTGAAAGGTCTGTTGCAGAAACAGAGGCTTGCAGTAACCCTTGGCGGCTAATTAAATTTTGAGGTAAGGATTGCACTCCCCCAGGGGAATATGCCGTGGTTGATTTTGATTCTGTTACTAATGTAGAAAACCGAGCTCTGGTTTCTTTATAACCAACAGTATTGATATTTACGATATTATCGGAAATCATTCCCAGTGCGCCACTATAGGCGGCAAGTCCGGATACACCGGAATAAAGTGCTGCGTAAAGACTCATGTCATTACTCCTTATATATGGTCTGTTAATTAAAGGGCTCTGTTATTTTATTAAGCCACGGTTTAAAAGACATCTTAGATTAATTAAGTCCCTACGTTCTGCTGGGTTTTTATTATTATACTCACGTATTTTTACTTAGAAGACGTTACAAATTTTTACTTAGAGGACGTTACAAAACCTCTTTTTATTTTACGGCGATGACATGCCGAGGTGACGTTAAAATACCGTTAGATGAAAGTAAAATTTCACCCTTATATGTTTCAATAGAATCAACGATACCCTTTGAATAAATCCCTGCTTTAACAGAACTTTCTCCCATTTTTGCTGTAATTTCTAGGCTGAAAATATCGCCTGACTTTGTTCCCTCAGGCGGTGTCCATTTAAACTCATGCCGTCCTGAAGTTTTATCTGCTGCCGCCGTGTCATGAACGATCTTTCCATTTTTATCTTTAATGGTTATTTTCATATCATTTGCGGTTGTCCCAAGGACGTATTCCCATTTAACTTCACCCTCTGTAATACCTGCCTTATTTGTACCGATGGTAATTTCTTTACCAAGGTAGCCTACAGCATTTGACATATTTTGGCTCTGAATTTGGGAAATAATACCCTCTAGATTTTTATTTTGCTGTACGGATTGCTCTACTTGCGTGAAAGACACAAGCTGCTGGGTAAATTCGTTTGAATCTAGCGGGTCAAGCGGGTCTTGAAATTGTAATTGCTTGGTCAGAAGCGTTAAAAAATTAGTAAAATCATCGGCTAATTTCTTTTTTGCTGTCCCTGCTCTTGAGTTTGAGGTTTCTTGCGTCCCTACGAGTGCTGCTACGTCCATAATTTTTGTCCATTCCTATACATTAATATCAAGAGTAGAGCTTGAAACTCTTGCTCGAATATTATGATTAAGAGGCCGCATGAGAGCTTCCTCCTGTGCATTGTTAGAAATAGTTTCTCCATTTCCTTGATGATCTTCTGTGCTGCCAGCAAGGTTTTTGCCAGCGTTTTGGTTTTGTTGTTTTAAATTAAAGTTTAAATCGCTATTTGATGTGTCAAACCCAGCATTAGAAAGAGTTTTCTCTAATGCACCCTGATCTTTTTGAAGCATTGCAAGAGTTTCTTTATTATCAACCATGATGATTGTTTGAATTTTTCCATTTGATAAAAATTCCATTTTCACATCAACCTGTCCAAGCTCTGCTGGTTTAAGGCGTAATGTAAATTGACGCATTTCTCCTGCCTTACCTTTTGCAGCAATTTTATTCATGGTGGCAGAAATTTGCCCTGTTACCATTTTAGGTGAAATATGTGCTGTTTTGGGGGCTGCGTCTACTTTACTGGAAAGGCTATTTAAAATCTGTGCATTAAAAGAAGCATTTTCACCTACTGCTGTATTCGTTGGTTGCAACGAATTTTGCGCCATAGCGGTTTGATGCAAAGGCGGAGGCATTATAGTAGAGGATAGATTAACCTGCGCCATAGAAGTGGATTGAGAAATGGATTGAGACGTGGATTTTTGCGGTGATTGGGCAGTAGATTTTTGTGAAGTGTTATGGGCTGTTTTTTTATTTCCCTTTGTAGAAATATTTTTTTTCTGTTCCTGCATTGCAGTGTCAATATTTTCTTTACGCATCATGCCAAAATTAAGAGTTGTTTCATTATTTATTTTTTTTTGTGCATTTAAAACTTCAACATTTTGAAGTTCCCTTATTGGTGTATGAAGCGATTTTTCTGTTATTACAGGCTGTAAAATATCTTGCTGAATATTAGGTGATTTTGATGAGTTATTTTGCAAGGTTTCTTTAGTTGGATTTTGATTTTTTACCTCTAAAGGAGGCTGGCTCTTTGCTTTTTCATTCTTGGAAGAGATGAGTGCTTCAGAGGATGATTTTTCTGCATTACTGTTTGGAGTAACGGGCTTTGCTAAGTTTTTCACCATAGTTTCTTGCAGTAAACTGCCTTCAAAAAGCTCTGGCTTTGCCGTTAGCTCTGGTTTTGCATGTGCTATAGTTTGTGGCTGTAGAATATTATTTTTTACGCTCGTCAGAGAAGCTTTTCTAACGCTCCCTGAAACCTCTGGATTGGGAGATTGAAAATCAGGCTTTATTTTAGCAACTAATATAGTTTTATTGTTTATTGTTTTTTGGTTTTGATTTTGGATAAAGGTATTATTATCAGTGACTTGAGCATTATTATTTGGGGGTGTATTTATGCTGCCTTTATGTTGGCTTTTATCAGCTTTTAACTGAATGGCAGGTACTGTCATTGCAGTTTTTGGTGGAGGAGTTAAATTATTTCCAATGCTAGCTTGGGGATTTATAATGCTAGTTTGAGGGGCAGCAGGAAGTCCGTTTTTTGAATTTACAGGTGCTTTTTCATTTATTCTTTTTAAAGGTAAGATTGCTCCCTTTAAAGGCAAGGGAATATTTATTAAAGGTGTATTTATGTTTTTTAAAGGCAGCATTACATCTATTAAAGGTGAAATTATATCTTCAGATTTTAAACCTGCTTCAGGTTCTAAGTTTTTTGCAGAGGAAGAATTATGAGTAACGAAACGCGTTATTGCTGGCTTAGATTCTTTATTTAAGAAATCAGAGAACGTCTTTTTTTCAGGATATTTTTCATGATCTAATGGAGAAATTTTATCTTCATGGTCTATGTTTTTATGCTCTACATTACTCTCTTTATGATAGTGGCGAACATCTTTATAGGCATCCTTAGGATTATTCATATAATCACGACGAGATGGTGATTGCATGTCCCTTGCTATTATGTTTGTTTCTATTGTCATAGAGTTTCCTGATTAAAATATATGTCAGAAATTAAGGAAGCAAAAAACGAGCCAATTTTTAAAGCCAACTCTAACTAATTGTTATTAATGTGAAATAATGATAAAATTAGTTTTAATAAAAATATATACATCATGTTTTGGCAAGAAAATTGGCTCATTTTGCCTAGTGAGAGAGGATGATTTAACCTAGGGTAAAAGGGGGGAATTGAATTGGCATGAAGATTGCTTGTACTTAATAAATATAAAAGCAACGAGCAAAGATGGAAGTTGTTAGATACCATAGCTATTTTCTATATTAAACAATGGATTAAGACGGGTTTCGAATGAATGATAATCAGAAATACTTTTCTTTAAAGTTTTTTTCAAAAGGGAAAAAATATCCTTTGAAGGCATTTTTTACCTCTTTATTTTTAAAGATAATGAAAGACATTGGTTTTGGTTATTTCCCAGATATATTTTTTAGTAAGGGATGCAAAAAATGAGCTTAAATACTATAATGAATTTTGCACGAACAGGGCTTGCGACGGCGCAGGCAGGATTGCGCACGACATCTAATAATATTGCTAACGTCAATACACCGGGTTATGCGCGAGAAAGAATTATTCAAGAATCTATCGTGTCGGGTACTCAGGCAGGCGGTGTACGGGTTGCTGGTATAGAGCGCATTGTTGACGAGTTTCTCGTAAGGTCAAAAAGAGAGGCGACGAGCAAATTTGCATTTCATGAAGTTGCTAATCAGTTTCATAGCCGCATTCAAGCCTTGCTTGGTCGGCCGGATGAAAATAATTCTCTAACGGGCCGTATGACGGAGGTGTTTTCTGCTTTTTCAAGAGTTGCTCTTACGCCTCAATCGAATGTGCAAAAAGAATCTGTTCTGACATCAATTGATCGTTTTGGTGATGAAATTGGGTCTCTTGCAAAGGAAGTGCAACGCCTTCGGCATGATGCCAGTAATAAAATGGCAGATAGAATCAATAATATTAATGCTTTAACAAAAAGAATTTTTGACCTAAATCCTCTTATCGTCAAAGAAACTGTCACGCAAGGAGCACCTAGAGCCTTAGAAGAACAACGTGCGCAAGCTATTGATGAATTATCAAAGCTCATTAATATAGAAACAAGAAAAACATCAAATGGTAGTTTACATGTGTCTTCATCGGGGGTGGATTTGGTTGGTTTTGTTCGCAGCGTTGTTAAATATTCTGCGCCTGGAACGGTTACCTCAGGGACAAAATTTCCTCCCATCACGGTTCATGAGGTTAACCGCTTAACAGGTCTCATTGGTCCTCCAATGCAGACTATGAATAGTAAATTAGTCTCAGGAGAAATAGCAGGTCTACTTCATTTGCGAGATAATAATCTACCTGAAATAGCGCGTGAACTTGCGAATTTAGCATCAGAATTTATTAATCAAATTAATGAAGTTCATAATTTAAATACCGCAGCGGCAGGGGCCGTTACCTTAACAGGTAAAAATACAGGGCTGCGTGCAAGTGATGCTCATCATTTTACAGGAAAGACAACTTTTGCAGTAACAGACGCTAGCGGAAATCTTACTCAAAAAGTTGAAATAGATTTTGCTACAATTGGCAGCACCGTGGGCGATGTTATTGCAGCGGTTAATGCTGGGATAGGGGGGGCGGCCACTCTTTCCATGAATGCGGGCGTTTTAAAATTTACAGGGACAGGAGCCAATAATTATGTCTCTATTTCAGAAAAAGAAGCAAGTCTAAGCAACCGAGCAGGCAAAGGGTTTTCGCATTATTTTGGAATGAATGACCTTGTGCAATCTAGGAACGGCGGGCAGGTTAACACGGGCTTTACAGCAAGTGAGGCTCATAACTTTACCGCAGGGGGGACAATTGAGTTTAATATTACAGATTCTTATGGGCTTACTCGTGAAAATCACACCATAACGATTAGTGGAACATCTTTTAATGATATACTGACAAGTTTAAATAGCAGTCCTCTTGGTAGTAAAATGAATTTTTCACTGGATTCTAACGGGGCTTTTGTCGCAGTCCCTATCCCCGCAGGAGCAAAATATAACCTTGAGGTTGTAAGTGATACTACTTCAAGGTCGCCTTCACTTGTTAATATTTCAACATTATTTAGCATCGGAAGTAAATATAAGACAGAGAGTGCTTTTGATGTAAAAGTTAAGGATGGAATTAAACAAAATTCTAATTTATTAGGGCTTGCACGATTTAACCATTCTGCCTCTATTGGGGAATCTGCGATCGCTGTTGGGGATCAAACAGGGGCGGCTGCTCTACAAAATATTGAAAATACGGTTGTTAACTTTAAAAAAGCTGGGGGAATTGTCTCAATGACGGCAACAGTTCATCAATATGCTGCAGCTCTTTTGGCAGATATAGGGACAAGGTCAAAGTTAAATGAAGATTATAGCAACGATTTAAAAGCTTTAAAAGGTGAACTAACTCAGAAAGTAGAAGATTATTCAGGCGTTAATCTAGATGAGGAGCTTGGTAATATTATCATTTATCAAAATGCTTATAGTGCTTCTGCAAGGCTTATTACAACCGCCAAAGAACTTTATGACGAGCTGCTTAGGCTTGTCTAAAAATAAGGAGTGAGACAAATGTCACGTGTATCAAGTTTTGGACATCAGAAAGTTATGCTTTCTAACATGTTGAAAAGTCAATCAAAGGTTTTTACGTCTCAAGAGCGTGTTTCAAGTGAGAAAAAATTTAACGATTATAGAGGATATTCTAGCGAGCTTACAACCTTGCTCGGCTCGAAACATGTTTTAACCAGAGTGCAGGACTTTAATAATGCATCAAAACATATAAAACAGGTTTTGGATAAGAATGACCTTCATGTGGAAAATATTTATAAGAAGGTTCTTAAGGTTAAAAAAACAGTTGTAGAGGCGATTGCGCAAGATAAAACATTAGAATTAGCAGATGTTCTTAAGGCAAGTTATGAATCTATTGTCGGGTCTCTTAATTCTTCTTTTGGAAGTACATATAGTTTTTCTGGCTCACTAACAAATCAAAAGCCTGTGATAGGGGCAACATTGAATGATCTGGTAGCGGCAACGAACGTGGCTGATCTTTTTAAAAATAATCAGGATAAAGCAGAAGCAAAAGTTGATCATCGTGTCACTCTTGAATATGGGCTTGTTGCGGATGAAATTGCAACAGAGGCTTTTCAGGCGATTAAAAATATTGCAGATTATCATGCGGGTGCTGGCGGGCCATTATCAGGAAATTTAACGGGGGTTCAAACAACTTTTTTACAAGGGGAACTTGCAAATTTAGAACAGGCATTATCAGGCTTAAGAGAGACGATTGCAGTTAATGGGATAAAACAAAATAACCTTGATACCCGGATGGAAGATCAAGAATCGGAAGAAAGTTTTTTAAAGATATTTATATCTGATATTGAAGATGTAGATATGGCAGAAGCCATTATGAATCTCAATAATAATCGATTAGCATTGAAAGCTTCTTATAAAATTGCTGGTGAGTTGAAAGATTTATCACTTCTTAATTTCCTCTAATAATTTTATCTAATGAGGGCTGTTTTATCAAGTTACTTGATAATAACTGAATAATGGTCTATTTGCCCTTATATTATGACTTTAAATATTGCACATTTGACAGCAAGTTATGAGGGAGGGTTAAACTCGCTCGGCATTGATAAGCCGCCCTCTGAAACCCGTGCTGTAGTCGCTATGTCGGGCGGCGTAGATAGTTCTGTTGTTGCCGCCCTTCTAAAAGACCAAGGCTATGATGTTGTGGGGATCACTTTGCAGCTTTATGACCATGGCGCAGCGGTTAAGAAAAAAGGGGCATGCTGCGCAGGGCAAGATATTCATGATGCCCGTAAAGTAGCGCAGGGCATTGATATTCCACATTATGTTCTGGATTATGAAGACCGTTTCAAAGATAGCGTGATCGAAGATTTTGCTGATAGCTATATCAGGGGCGAAACGCCTGTTCCTTGTATACGCTGTAATCAAGAGGTAAAATTTAAAGATTTATTAGAAACGGCAAAGGATTTAGGCGCAGATGTTTTAGCTACAGGTCATTACGTCAGGCAAAGTTTTAGAGACGATGGCAGCTCTGAATTACATAGCGCAGGCTATCAAGGTAAAGACCAAAGTTATTTTTTATTCGCAACGACTCAGCAGCAACTTGATTATTTACGCTTTCCTTTAGGGGCAATGACGAAAGAAGAGACCCGTGCGCTTGCGGCTCATTATGGACTGCTTGTGGCGGCGAAGCCTGAAAGCCAAGATATTTGTTTTGTCCCAGAGGGGGGTTATGCGTCGGTCATTGAAAAAATACGGCCAGGGGCTAGCGTTTCGGGAGATATTATTCATACTGATGGACGGGTTTTAGGGCGGCATAATGGCATTATTAATTACACCATAGGTCAAAGAAAAGGTCTTGGGATTGGCGGTGGTGATCCGTTTTATGTGGTAAAGTTAGACCCTGTTCATAACCATGTGATTGTTGGATCTCGTGATGCGTTACTTATATCAAAAATTGATATTAAAGAGCTTAACTGGCTTGGTGATGATAAAATCCCCGCAGAAGGGCTTAAAATTTCAGCAAAAGTACGCTCCACTCGCCCTCCTGCTTCTATTCAGCTATTTCCTGGTGATGATTTAGGCACGGCTTATTTTATTTTAGATAAAGCGGATATGGGAATTGCAGCAGGACAAGCGGCTGTCTTTTATGACGGGACAAGAGTTTTAGGCGGTGGCTGGATTACAAAGATGGCTGGGGATTGGTAAAGAGAGGGTGATGGACGGAAGGGGGAGGGGAAGAAGCGGGACTGGCAGGAATAAATCAGCTTAACTTTTGATTTGCTTTATATTATAATGCTTTTGTAATTTTCGATTGATTTTGTAAAATATTGGAGCTTTTAATTGTTGAGCTGGAAAAACTTAAAGCAAAAAACATCTTTCCCCTTTCTTATAGTATTTACGGCATTTCTTTTGTTTTCTATCCAAAATTTAAAGCAGGGAAAAGCATCAGAACTTGAATTTGCTTTAGATAATATTACAGGTTCGAAAAAAGCTGAAATATCACTAAGAGCTTTAGAGACCACTGTGAAAGCAGGGGAGGTGCTTCATCTTGCCTTCATTGTGAAGCCTCTTAAAAACTGGCATGTTTATTTTGAAAATCCAGGAGTAGGTTTTCCTTTTTCCCCAAACTGGGATCTGCCGCAAGATGCGGTAGGGAGTAAGATTTTTTTCCCAACGCCAAAAGTGATGATGGCGGCAGGCTCGGTTTCTTATGTCTATGAAAATGAGGTTATCTTTCTGGCAGAGGTCAGCGTTCCAGAAGGAGAGGGATCATTCACAGTAAAATCACATGCGAGCTATCTTATTTGTGATGATAAAATTTGCGTTCCAGAAGAGGCTGAGCTTGAAGTCACGTTAAATTATGGGAAGGGGGAGGCTTCTGCTGAAAATATTCAATTTTTTGAACAAGCCCGTTCTCATTTCGCTAAAATCACGGATTGGAAAGCAATTTTTTCTGCGCAGAGTAAAAAAGCAGTAAGGGTAGAAATTGATCTGCCAAAAGAATATCAAAATTTGAAGAATGCATTCCTATATCCCCGTACTTTTGATTTAATGGAATATAGGCTTGATGAAAAAACAATTGCCGCAGACGGAAAATTATTTATAGAGTTAGAGGCGATGGAGGGGGTAGATAAAATAGACCGTTTTGATTTTATCATTGAGCTTACATTAAAAAATGGACGGCAAGAAAGCTTTGATATTAAAGCTTTTAAAAGCCCGACTGTGCTTTCTTCAAAATTTTTGTCCCCGTCAGATGGTTTAGATTTTTTTACTAATATCGAACAATTATCTCTTTGGAAAGCCCTATTATTTGCTTTTATAGGGGGGCTTATTTTAAATCTAATGCCCTGCGTTTTTCCTATTTTAAGCCTCAAAGCTTTAAGTCTTGCCGAGATTGCAAAAAAATCGCCTGCGCAGGCGAGAATGAACGGAAATTTTTATACATTAGGTGTGCTGACATGTTTTTCTGTGATTGCTTTTATGATGCTTGCCCTGCGCTGGACAGGAAATGCGGTGGGCTGGGGCTTTCATATGCAAATGCCCGTGGTCAATCTTATTTTAGGGCTGTTAATGGTTGCGATCGCTCTTAACTTATTTGGACTATTTGAATTTGGACGCTCATGGAACGTAGGAGGGCGGCTTCTTAAAGGCGGTAAATATAAAGAGAGCTTTTTCACAGGGCTGCTTGCGGTTATTGTTGCTACGCCCTGCACCGCGCCTTTTATGGCATCTGCTCTAGGCTATAGCTCGGTTGCGCCGGTCTTTAATAGTTTTCTTGTTTTTCTCTTTTTAGGATTAGGGCTTGCCTTTCCTTATTTGCTTTTATCCTATCATTCAGGCTTTAGAAAAATATTGCCCCGCTCAGGAAGCTGGATGTTTTCCATGCGTCAAATCTTATCATTTCCTATGTTCTTAACAGCGCTTTGGCTTTTTTGGATTTTGGGCAGGCAAATCGGAGCTGATGGTATGGCGCTGGCAATTTTGAGCGCAATTATGATGTCATTTGCTTTATTTTCTGTGGTAAGAAAAGGAGCATCTTGGAAGGGGGCAGGGGCTGTATCTTTCATAATGATGAGTTACTTTATCTATGCGGTTTATAGTTTTAAAGCTACTGCGGCAGCGGTGGATAAGGTCGATGCTATTTTAGGGGCTGAAAATTTTACACCGACAAAAATGATTAAATATGTAAAGGAGGGGCGTAGTTTATTTGTTTATTTCACAGCGGATTGGTGCGTGACCTGTAAGATTAATGAACAGGGGGTCTTAAGGTCGGATGAATTATCTTCTCTTTTTGAAAAGAACAAAGTCATTGTTTTAAAAGGAGATATGACGACGCATAATCCAGAAATTGTAAATGCTCTTAAAAAATTTGGAAGAATTGGCGTTCCTTTATATGTTTTTTACGGGCAAGAGGGGGTGTTAAATAAGCCTATTATTTTACCCCAGTTACTGAGTTATCGAATAATGGAAGATTTATTTAAAGAGTAAAGAATAAAAAAGGTAAATTGTTCTTAATTTTCTCATTGACTTGATAGAGCCGTATAGATATACAGCTCTCATATTACAGTAAAATCATCTCATCTAAGATATTTTATATATATGTATACCCATTACGGCGGGGTAGCTCAGCTGGTTAGAGCAGCGGAATCATAATCCGCGTGTCGGGGGTTCAAGTCCCTCTCCCGCTACCACTACCACTTAAAAAGACTTATGTTTCAGATGATTAGAGATTTTATGTTGTCAATAAAGTGAGATATTTGGTAATTTTGAGCCTTTTTTCTGTGTCTCAAAATACTAGAATTTATGTGGATTATGTAGGGTTGTGTGAAATTGCATGGCTCAAAAAAGGCTCAAAATTTTAATTATTGTTTTTCGAATTTAATTATTGTTTTTCGAATTTCGACTAGCTTGCATATTGCAAATTCCAAAAAAGTTTTAATAATTTACTTTTTATAATAAATAATGGGGCTGTACCCAGGGCAAAATCATTAATTGTTAACATTTTAGTAATTTTTCTCTAAAACTGTTGTCCATTGCGGCTTTTAGGCGTTTTTTCTTTAGGGAAGTTTTGCTTTTTTCTTTTCGTAGGATGTTTAAAATGGTGCGGCGCATTA
>JADGEY010000700.1 GCA_016744185.1 Emcibacteraceae bacterium
GTAATATACACACACATACACAAACATATTCATACATAAAAAACACACACAAACATACCTACACACACACACACACAAACATAAACACACATTATCGTACATACCTTTTCTTGATTCCTTCAACATAACATTTATAACTTTCTTCTTTGAAGACTTTGATTCACAAAATTGAAATGTGACCTTTGTTTAAAGGTCATATAGGTCATTATGATGATGATGATGAGATGATGATGATGATGATGATGATGATGATGATGAGATGATGATGATGATGATGATGATGATGATGATGATGATGATGATGATGATGAGATGATGACAATGACTACTAACTGAATCTCCTACTTCTGGCAATGGTCCACTGACTGTGTTGTACATGAAATTTGTTTTCAATTTTGTTTCTTCGCCATTCACGTAATAAGAGATAAGTCCATATTCTGAAGACATGCGATCTAGTGGTCGACGATTATTGATTTAAACGTTGTATTCACAAATGAGTTTAATGATTTTTTGTTAGGATGATACAGTAAGGTATTTCATGGTATGTTTT
>JADGEY010000701.1 GCA_016744185.1 Emcibacteraceae bacterium
TTACTTTTGGTAGTTTAAGTACTATAACAGTGCCTAAGCAATCGGTCGTAAAATAGAATTAATAATACGCTTTCAAACATCATCTTCATCATCGTCATCATCATCATTATCAACATCATCATCATCATCATCATCATCATCATTATTAACATCATCATCGCCATCATCATCGCCATCATCATCATCATCATCATCATCATCGCCATACCCTAAGATAACGAAAACAATGCAAGCCGCGAGTTTTAATCATAAAGGAACGAACATGAAAAACACCAAATGAATATTTTAGATGATTCAAAAAGGGAGATAGAAGGTGTAGAAAAACACAAACTACTATAATTATATTCAATTGAAGGAGAAATAGAAATAAAAAAAATGCAGTAATTATACTCAAATACAACAAGCAAATATCTATTTTTCATCTTAATTAATAATGAGATAGATAGAGAGAGAGAGAATGAGAGAGAGAATGAGAGAGAGAGAGAGAGAGAGAGAGAGCTAACCTCTGGAATGTTGATCATTGGCAACGTCTATCATGCTTTCATC
>JADGEY010000702.1 GCA_016744185.1 Emcibacteraceae bacterium
GGGTATAGGATGAAGGATGTAGGGTGTAGAGTGTAGGATATAGGGTATAGGGTGTAGGGTGTAGGCTATGGGGTGTAGAATGAAGGATGTAGGGTCTGACCTTGATAATTATCGTGATCGATATCTCCAATGGCCGCCAGAGAATAACCAAACTTTGCTCGCTCACAGTTCAATAATGCACATTGTTCCTTATTCATTTCACGACTTTTCAAGGTCACATTGGGGCTGCTGAATAATATTCCATTCTGTTGGGTGTTGGTGTGTGTGTGTGTAGTGTGTGTGTATGTGTGTGTGTGTTGGTGTGGGTGTAGGAGTTGGTGTGTGTGTGTGTGTGTGTGTGTGTGTGTGTGTATGCGTATGCGTTTGTGTTTGTGTTTGTGTATGCGTATGCGTGTGCGTGTTGTGTGTGTGTGTGTTTGTTTGTGTGTGAGTGTGTGTGTGTGTGTATATGTGTGTGTATATGTATATGTTTGTGTGTGTGTGTGTGTTGTATGCGTGTGTATGTGTGTGTATATGTGTGTGTGTCGTGTGCGTGTGTGTG
>JADGEY010000703.1:0-281 GCA_016744185.1 Emcibacteraceae bacterium
GTACAATGTACTATGCACACACTGTACGATATATTACTGTACACTGTATAATGTACATTGTATAGTGTTAGATATACAATGTACACAGTTTACTTGAGTTTTATGTAACCTTATACAGTGATGGGCATTATTTCTAAAATAAGCTTTTTAAAAAGCTTTTTTCCCAATTTCATTTCATTTTAGATAGCATTTGCACTTAGGTTTATCTGTTTATCTTTGTAATGTACAGTGTATATAATACAGTCTATATTGAATGTAGTATATTGTACAGTGTATATAGT
>JADGEY010000703.1:290-544 GCA_016744185.1 Emcibacteraceae bacterium
GTACAATGTACTATGCACACACTGTACGATATACAACTGTACACTGTATAATGTACATTGTATAGTGTTAGATATACAATGTACACAGTTTACTTGAGTTTTATGTAACCTTATACAGTGATGGGCATTATTTCTAAAATAAGCTTTTTAAAAAGCTTTTTTCCCAATTTCATTTCATTCAGATAGCATTTGCACTTAGGTTTATCTGTTTATCTTTGTAATGTACAGTGTATATAGTACAGTCTATATTGAAC
>JADGEY010000704.1 GCA_016744185.1 Emcibacteraceae bacterium
TGGGTATGGGTATGGGTATTGGTATGGTTATGGATATGGGTATGGGTATGGGTATGGGTATGGGTATTGTTATGGATATGGTTATGGGTATGGGTATGGATAAGGGTATGGGTATGGGTATGGGTATTGGTATGGGTAAGGGCATGGGTATGGGTATGGGTATAGGTTGGGTATGGGTAAGGGTATGGGTATGGGTATGGGTATGGGTATGAGTATGGGTATGGGTATGGGTATGGATATGGGTATAGGTATAGATATGGGTATGGGTATGGATATGGGTATGGGTACGGGTATGGGTATGGGTACGGGTATGGGTATAGGTATGGGAATGGGTATGGGTATGGGTATGGGTATGGTTATGGGTATGGGTATGGGTATGGATATGGGTATGGATATAGGTATGGGAATGGGTATGGGTATGGATATGTGTATGGGTATGGGTATGGGTATGGGTATGGGTATGGGTATGGGTATGGGTATGGGTATTGGTATGGTTATGGATATGGGTATGGGTATGGGTATGGGTATGGGTATTGTTATGGAT
>JADGEY010000705.1 GCA_016744185.1 Emcibacteraceae bacterium
TCGTTAATCCACTCACCTCTGAAACTTGTAACACTCTGGACCCTCATGTGGTTTGTGTGTTTCTGCTATCTCTGGAGTTTGTGGAGTTCCAGTAATATTTTAGCCACTTCCAGCCCACCACCTCAACCCCCACTACCCCCACCCCCTCTGCCTATATTAAACCCCTGCACCCATCTCTTGCAGCATTCTGGACGTTCATGTGGTTTGTGTGTTTCTGCTACCTCTGGAGTTCCTGGAGTTCCAGTGACATTCGAGAGAAAGCCCTGAAGGTGATGAGTGGCAGTGGGGTCCAAGCGGCCATTGCCTTCTCCTTCTTTTCCATACCCTGTTTTGTTAGTATAAGACCCCCACCACCACCACCCCCACTTGTATGTGTGTGTGTGTGTGTGTGTGTGTGTGTGTGTGTGTGTGTGTATGTGTGTGCGCGCGTGCGTGCGTGCATGTGTGTGTGTGTGTGTGTGTGCATGCACATGTTTGTGTCTTTGTTTGTACATATGTGTGTATTTGAAATCACTGCAGACATATACATTGGCCACATTTAATG
>JADGEY010000706.1 GCA_016744185.1 Emcibacteraceae bacterium
AAATAGTATCATGTAAGAAAACTTGTACTAGATTTTATATTTATAATAAGTGTGGTAGTTTAATTAATTTAGTTTAATAATTTACATATAGAGTTATCTTTTTGAATGATGATTTGAATTAGTTTGATATTATAACCAAGCTGCAAATCTATTATTCAGAGTTGAGGGCATGTAATCAAAACGAGGGTATAATGTGGTGTAGCATCAAACTAGAGTAGTGTGTGTGTGTGTGTGTGTGTGTGTGTGTGTGTAGCTATTGAATTCCTTACAATATCATACAGGCATAAATATACATATCCAGGTACACACAAACACACACATACTAGTACATATCCAGGCACACAAATAGGGAAACTCAGGTAAACAAGCAAATAAACATGTGTAAGTAAATACAGGCAAAGCTAAGGGTACATATAATAAATCATCATCATACAAAGAGATAGTACATAAATACAGCATTGAATTAAATACAATGCACTACACTACACTGTACACAACAATACAATACACACTACAATGCATAACAAAACCAATAATACAATAC
>JADGEY010000709.1 GCA_016744185.1 Emcibacteraceae bacterium
TTGTAGTTGTTGTTGTTGTTGTTGTATGTGTTGTTGTTGTTGTTGTCACTGTTGTATGTGTTGTTGTTGTTGTTGTATGTGTTGTTGTTGTTGTTGTTGTTGTTGTCATTGTTGTAGGTGTTGTTGTTGTTGTTGTATGTTGTTGTTGTTGTTGTCATTGTTGTATGTGTTGTTGTTGTTGTTGTCATTGTTGTATGTGTTGTTGTTGTTGTTGTTGTTGTCATTGTTGTATGTGTTGTTGTTGTTGTTGTATGTGTTGTTGTTGTTGTTGTATGTGTTGTTGTTGTTGTAGTAGTTGTTGTTGTTGTTGAAGGCAGTTTGTGTACTGCATGACCTCTGAGATGTACAAAGTGTATTTGTCATATGTTGGATGCATATCTTGGGGTGTAGTGTGTGAGTGTGTGTGTTGGTGTATGTGTTGGTGTTGGTGTGTGAGTGTGTGTATTGGTGTATGATTGTGTATTGGTGTGTGTGTGTGTGTGTGTGTGTGTGTGTGTGTGTGTGTGTGTGTGTGTGTGTGTGTGTGTGTGTGTGTGTGTGT
>JADGEY010000070.1:0-6441 GCA_016744185.1 Emcibacteraceae bacterium
ATGGTAAAGAACATCTTGAGCATATAGTTCTTTTATTTTGCTTCTAAAATATAGAAAAAGAATATATTTGGATAAAAACTATTTTCAGGTTAAAAGATAGAATATATATATTTATTTCAAGGTATAAAATTATGGAAACAAACAGTTTTAACTTTCCTTCTATTCACAAAGAAGGTCATAAGTTCATTCTTATTTTTGCTGCTGTAACGGCGTTATTTTTTATTGTAAATTGGGAACCAATTGGCTGGATTAGTGTGGTTTTAACAGCATGGTGTGTGTATTTTTTCCGTGACCCAGACCGTACGACTCCTATTAAAGAAGGGCTGGTCATTAGCCCTGCGGACGGCGTTGTTCAGTTTATTAACGAATCTGTTCCCCCTGCGGAGCTAAATATGGGCGATGATCTGCATACTCGCATTGTTGTTTTTATGAATGTTTTTGATGTTCATGTGAACCGAATTCCTGTTACAGGAAAAATTATTCGCCAAGCTTATGTTGCGGGTAAGTTTCTTGATGCTTCGGTTGAAAAAGCGAGCGTCCTTAATGAAAGAAATGCTTTTTTAATAGAAGCAGAATCTGGTAAAGAATATGCCTTTGTACAGGTTGCAGGGCTTGTTGCGCGGCGCATTGTAAGCTGGGCGGATGACGGGCAAGAATTTAAGGCAGGGGAGCGTTTCGGTCTTATTCGTTTTGGCAGCCGTCTTGATATTTATCTTCCAAAAGGGATCAAGCCTTCTGTTTGTGTTGGGCAGCGTGCGGTTGCTGGCGAAACTATTCTTGCCGATGAGAAAAATAGATCAAAGCCTGCTGAAGGTGAAATACGATAATTATTTTGAAATTTTTATAAAATGAAACCAACAAACCGTCTTTATAGATTACCAATTCGCAGCATTGTTCCGAATGCTTTAACGATCCTGTCATTATGTGCAGGTCTTGCAGGGCTTAAATATGGTTTTCTTGGCATGTGGAAGGCCTCTGTTATTGCTATTTTAATAGCGGGAATCCTCGATGGTCTTGATGGGCGTGTGGCGCGGCTTTTAAAAGGAGCGACAAATTTTGGTGCGGAGCTTGATTCCCTCGTTGATTTTGTGAATTTTGGCGTTGTCCCTGCAATGGTTATGTATATGTGGGTTTTAAAAGATGTGAAGGGGGTCGGCTGGTTCTTTGCTCTTCTATTTACTGTCTGTATGGTTCTTAGGCTTGCGCGGTTTAATACGATGTCTAAAGATGATCTTGCAGATAAAGAGCTTGCGAAAGAATATTTTACAGGCATTCCTGCGCCCGCTTCTGCCGCTCTTGTATTATGGCCGATGATTTTGCATTTTGAAACAGGGTTTGATATTTTTAAAAACCCATGGTTTTGCATTATCTATATCGGAATTATGGCTTTCCTTACGATTAGTACTTTACCAAGTTTCTCTTTTAAAAATATTAAAATTAAAAAAGAGCATGTTTTATTTTATTTAATCGGCGTGGCAGCTGTTGCATCAATGCTTTTAAATTTTACATGGATTACGCTTTCTATCATTGGTTTTATTTATTTATCATTAATGCCTTTTTCTTATCTTTCTATGCGAAAAAAACGTCAGCTTAAAGAACGAGGTCAGGGTATTTTAAGGGAAACGGAAAGTAAAAAAAATATAAAGGAAAAAGCTAAAGCCCAGCCTAAAGCTAAAGCCCAGCCTAAAGCCAAAGCGGCTGATGTCGTTACAAATAAAATTGAACGAAAAGGTCAGGCAGTGAAAAAAACCGTTACCAAAAAGATAGTTAAACAGAAGAATTCGAAAAAAACAAATTCTAAGAAAGCCTCTGAAAAATAATGGAATTTATCTGATGACTGCAAAATTGAATGCAAGAAGTGAACCAAAAACACGTATATTGGATATTGCGGAAAGATTATTTTCAGAAAATAGTTTTGCGAGCGTTTCAATTCGCAATGTGACATCTTTGGCTCATGTTAATTTATCGGCCGTGAATTATTATTTTGGCTCTAAAAAAGATCTTTTTCATGAAGTTTATATTCGGCGTGCGACAGAAATGAACCATGAAAGATTATTATTACTGAATGATTTTTCGAGCCTTGCGGAGAAAGAAGGTCGTAATGTGACCGTTAAAGAGCTTGTATATGCTTTGATAACGCCGCCAATTCTTTGGCTTTATGATAAAGAACAAGGTCTTTCAGTTTACATTAAATTTCTGGCGAGAGCCTATCTTGAAAAAGCCAGTGATATGTCTCATGTTCTTAAAGAAGAGGTCGATGTTTTTGATATTTTCATACCTTATTTTAATAAAATTTATCCTGATTTAGAGCAAAATGACCTCTATTGGCGTATTCATTTTACAATGGGCGCAATGCATCATACTATTAATCATATTGACCGTATTGGATTATTATCTAATGGTAAATGTAAAGCGGAAAACTGGGAAAAAACCCGTGATAGGATTGTCGCTTTCTGCTCTAAAGGGTTTTAATTTTTTTACTCTATCAGAATAAATCATCAATTGAATTTTGATCTAAGCCGCCTTCACTTGCTGGCTCGTCCATAAAATAACTATCAATATCTTCTTGTTGAGCGATATGTTTAGTGCCGTTAATAATAGCGGAACATTGTTCGATATATTCTTCCATCTGTGGTTTATAAGAAGATATTATATGTTCTAAAAGCTGTAAATTCCCCCCTGTCATCGCCTTTTCTGTTTCCTCTATTGTTGTTAATACAAGAAAATTCATAGAATCAACGGTATTTTCAAAAGGAATTCTATGTTCAGGAGGGGAATGATCATAAGCTTCAATAGCAAGCTCTTTTGCATTAAAACTACTTTCAAGAAAATGCTGCTTATAGGATTTTTCTTGCCAATCTTGTATGTCTTCTAGGCAGTCAGGCATGTCTCCGATCATATCAAGAAGCATATGAACTTCATTGAAATGATTTAAATAATCTGTTGCAAGAAGAGTTTGAGGGTTAATATTTTCATTCTCAACTAAAATTTTATAATGCTGATAAATGGTAATTGCCTTTTTTTCTTGTTTAACAGCGGTACAGTGAATAGCGTTCATATATGACGCTATCTCCTTCTTAAGTTCTTATTTAGTTTCGCTGTTATTTCTTAATATTTCACTAAATGCACAAAAAAAATCCTGATATTTAATGAAAATATCAGGATTTTTCTGGTTGTTTAATTTTGTTTTATGAAGAATAGTACATTTGGAACTCTACAGGGTGGGGTGCTAGGTTAATTGCATCAACATCTGCTTGTTTAAGAGCAATATAAGAATCAATTTGATCATCTGTAAAAACTTCACCCTTTTTAAGGAATTCACGGTCTTTATCCAGTTCGCTTAAGGCCTCTGAAAGAGAGGCGGCAACGGTTGGCACTTCTTTAAGCTCTTCAGGAGGGAGCGCATATAGGTCTTTATCCATAGGATCGCCAGGGTGAATACGGTTTTCAATGCCGTCAAGCCCTGCCATTAACATTGCAGAAAATGCAAGATATGGGTTAGCTGTAGCATCAGGGAAGCGCACCTCAACCCGTTTTGCTGCAGGACTACTGCCATATGGAATACGGCAAGATGCAGACCGATTACGTGCAGAATAGGCGAGAAGTACAGGGGCTTCAAAACCAGGGACTAAACGTTTGTACGAGTTTGTGGAAGGGTTGGTAAAGGCGTTCAGAGCTTTAGCATGTTTAATAATGCCGCCGATGAAATAAAGTGCCATATCTGATAGGTCAGCATAGCTGCTTCCTGCAAATAAAGGATTACCTTCTTTCCAAATGGACATATGACAGTGCATTCCAGAACCATTATCTTGGGCAACAGGTTTGGGCATGAAAGTCGCTGTTTTCCCGGCTGCGTGGGCTACTTGATGCGTTACATATTTATTGATTTGTACTCGGTCAGCTGTTTGCGTTAGCGTACCATACATCATGCCAAGTTCATGCTGTGACGGAGCAACTTCATGATGGTGTTTGTCCATAGGCAGACCAAGTTCTTTCATGATGATGACCATTTCCGCACGAATATCTGTACAGCTATCTACAGGATCGCAAGGGAAATATCCACCCTTAACGCCAGGGCGGTGACCATGGTTTCCGCCTTCATAATCTTTATTGGAATTATTAGGTGTTTCGATGTCATCTAATGAAAATGATGCGCTTGAATAGCCCACTTCAAATTTCACATCATCAAACATAAAGAATTCTGGCTCTGGACCAAAAAAGGCTGTGTCGCCGATGCCTGTGAATTTTAAATATGTCTCAGCACGCTGCGCAGTTGAACGGGGATCACGGCTGTAACCTTCACCCGTTGCAGGCTCATTAATAGAGCAGAATAAAACCAATGTAGGGTGAGCGTAAAAAGGATCAATAAAAAATGTTGAGGGGTCAGGCATTAATGTCATGTCCGAATCATTAATCGCTTTCCAGCCCGCAATGGATGATCCATCAAACATTACGCCATCTTCGAACATATCTTCGTCAACAACGTCAACATCCATTGTTAAATGTTGCCATTTGCCTTTTGGATCGGTAAAGCGCAGGTCAACGAAAGCGATGTTATGGTCTTTAATTGAACTCAAGATTTTTTTTACGTCAGACATTTATATTTCCTATTTTAATTTTAGATTTATCCATTTCTTAAAAAGGGTGGCTTTAAAAGGGAATGGTGTGTTGTGGTTTTTTAGAGTAGAGAGAGCAGGTTAAACAGCTTCATCGCCTGTTTCTCCCGTGCGGATTCTGATGGCATTTTCAATGGCGCTTACAAAGATTTTACCATCGCCAATGCGTCCCGTTTTTGCGGCATTTATAATGGCTTCAATTGCATTTTCAACGAGATTATCAGGCAGAACAATTTCGATTTTCACTTTTGGAAGGAAGTCCACGACATATTCTGCGCCTCGGTATAGCTCCGTATGACCTTTTTGTCTGCCAAAGCCTTTAGCTTCTGTAACCGTGATGCCTGTAAGACCGATTTCTTGCAGAGCTTCTTTAACTTCATCAAGTTTAAAGGGTTTGATAATTGCTTCAATTTTTTTCATGAAATATTTTCTCACATAACATTTAAGGTTAACTTCAATATAAGCATGAATCATGCCAATATGATAAATGCCAGAAAGTCTTTATTTAAGATTTGACTTTAAAGGCAGGTGATTAAAAAAACACCCCCATATGCCTATTTTTTAATCACAGGATCATTCTGATTTTAAAAAACATTAACAAATGACAAAAACTATCTTGACGAGAGCCTCTAGCCGCCGTAAAAGATGCTCATTCTTTGGATGGCGGGTGTAGCTCAGTTGGTTAGAGCGCTAGATTGTGATTCTGGATGTCGCGGGTTCGAGCCCCGTTGCTCGCCCCAAAGAATATTTTCCCTTAAAAACAGATTTTTCTCTTGTTATGTTTGGTGTATTTTATATGACAGCGCATAGTGTCATATAGGAAAATACCTGCTGTCGTAAATCTGACGGCGCAGGGGAATGGTTTTTGTGATTAAATCCACTCATCATTAATTACAGATCAAGGAATAAGTAAATGACACAAAAATATAAGAGCGATAGTAATCTTTTAGAAGCAGAGCAGTTAAAACTTGCCGAGCCTTCTTTTAAAAATGGTTATAATTTTTTCTTTAAAGACGGTTCTGACGTGATTAGGGCTTATGGGAGCGGAAAATCGGGCAAGGAGATTATTTATATTAATGGGAAAATAAAATCTGAAACCCGCAATTTAAGAGATTTATTGTCACGTCATGTGGTTATGCATAATGATCATGAATATGAAATAAGTTTTATTGCCGTGGGAGTGATGCGAGGGGAAATTGAATGTTCGGTTCTTAAAGATGGTTCTCTTATAGGGCGAGAGACAAAAGCATTCTATAAATCAAGCATCTGGGGAACAGTATTTCTCGGATTTTTCTTTGGGGTTGGTATTACTGTCGGTTATTTAACAGTTGCAAATTTTAATTAATTTACAGGGTGACGGAAAAATTATCGTGAAAATTAATAGACAGATCATTAAAGGCAATAGAGCGGATAGGGGCTGGAGTCAGCAGCATCTTGCAGACGCTTGCGATGTTAGCCTTCGAACCATTCAGCGAACTGAAAACCTTGGTGCTGCGAGCATGGAAACGGTAATGGCGCTTGCGGCTTCTTTTGAAATAGATGTAGCAGATTTAACCAAGGGAGCAGAGCCGCAGCAATTATCTACCGCAGAAAACTTTTTACCTAAAACTCAAATAGGAATGCTATTTGTTATTCTTTGTACGGCTTTCATGGGGAGTATATTGGGAGCTTGCATTGCTGTATTATTGCTTCGGTAAAGTCTATTTAAGTAAAAAGAATCAAATATCAAAATAGGCTGTTATAAAATTATTTCAGCCTGTTTTTTGCTCTGGAATTGATTTTTAAGTAAAAAAGGGGGCTTTTTTTGAGATTGAAGTTAAAAGGG
>JADGEY010000070.1:6451-11685 GCA_016744185.1 Emcibacteraceae bacterium
AAAAAAAAGAGCGATTTTTCTCTGGTATTATTATAAATAATCCCTATAAAAGCCTCAAGAAAAATACATGTCCAACTTATGGCATAATATGTTATGTGCGGGTGTGGCGGAATTGGTAGACGCGCTGGATTTAGGTTCCAGTGTCTTATGACGTGAAGGTTCAAGTCCTTTCACCCGTACCACATAACATTAAAGCCTCTTTTATGAGGTTTCTTGCTAAAGGGTTTCACAGGATATTAAATATTAATATACAGCTGCGCCCTTATCTTTTCTAAAATATAATGGCAAATCTGTTCTTATGAAAAAGAAGAGCAATCTAATGCAGGTTACCGAAGTAAAATCAGAAGGTCTAGCGCGCGAATATAAAGTTACTATTGAAGCAGCGGTCATTGATGCAAAAGTTGATGCAGAAATTAAAAAAGCTCAAGGACAAATTAACATGCCAGGATTTCGTCCTGGTAAAGCCCCTTTCTCGCTTCTTAAAAAATTGCATGGCAAAAATATGCTGGGTCAAGTTTTAGAAGAAACTGTAAATACAACATCGGAAGAAGTCTTAAAAGATAAAGGCGTGCGTCCTGCGATGCAGCCTCGCATTGAAGTTGTCTCTTTTGAAGAAGGTGAAGATCTTATTTATAAAATGGATGTAGAAGTTGTTCCTGTTATCGAGCTTCCAGATGTAAAGAAAATCAAACTTACACGTCATGTGGTTGAAGTGAATGAAGAACAAATAGCAGAAGCTCTTGATAATATCGCATCACAGCAAAAGAATTATAAAAAAGCAGCTAAAACATATAAAGCGGCTGATGGCGATTCTGTGATTATTGATTATGTTGGTTCTGTTAATGGTACAGAATTTGAAGGCGGTACAGCAGAAGGGGCGCAGCTTGTTCTAGGCTCTAACACGTTCATTCCTGGATATGAAGAGCAGCTTGTTGGCGTAAAGGCCGGCGATAAAAAAGATGTTACCGTTACTTTCCCTGCGGAATATCATTCAAAAGACCTTAGCGGTAAAGAAGCTGTTTTTAAAGTGGTTGTTAATGAAGTTCAAAAACCTGCTGATGTGGAAATCAATGATGATTTTGCTGTTAAGCTTGGGCTTGAAAATCTTGAGAAGCTTAAAGAAGCTCTTAAAGACCAGATTGCCAATGATAATAGCGGCGTTTCGCGTACGCAGCTTAAACGGGCTCTTCTTGATGAGCTTGCAAGCCTTGTTTCTTTCGATGTGCCTGTTTCAATGGCGGATATGGAATTTGACCAAATATGGGCGCAGCTTAAAGCGGACCTTCTTCGTGAAAAACAAGCTGAAAATGCTGATTTTAAAGAAGAAGATTTAGAAGAGATTGATGATAAAACTAAGGGTGAATATAGAGATATTGCCCTTCGCCGTGTTCGCCTTGGTCTGCTTCTTTCTGAAATTGGTGATAAGAATGATGTTACTGTTGCTCAAGAAGAAGTGACGCGCGCTATTAGTGAACAAGCACGCCGCTACCCAGGACAAGAAAAAGAAGTATTCGAGTTTTATCAAAAAGATGCGCAGGCAATGGCTTCTATCCGCGCCCCTCTTTATGAAGAGAAGGTTGTGGATTATATTCTTGAGCAAGCGAGCGTTACGGATAAATCAATCTCTCGTGATGATCTGATTAAAATGATCGAAGAGGAAGATGCTGAGGATCCTAAAAAAACAACTAAGAAAAAATCTGCTGCTAAAAAGACAGCAACAAAGAAAGCTGCAGCTAAGAAAACTCCTGTTAAAAAAGACGGGGCTAAAAAAGCTGGAACTAAAAAAGCTCCTGTAAAAAAAACAGCCACAAAGAAAAAAGATTAAATAAAGGTATTTGTTAACTCTTTAGTGACGAGGTTTAAGGTAAAATAAACTTATCTTGTGGAGTTAACATTGAAATTATTGTGATAGCCCTGTAAAAAAGACTATTCCCTTTTTACAGGGCTTCTTTATGATACGATAATTAATTTTAAATATTTTAAGTTAGAGGACATTTTTATGAGCAATCTGCCTGGTTCTATTATGAACGCACTGGTTCCTATGGTTGTTGAACAAACCAGTAGGGGGGAGAGGTCTTATGATATTTTCTCTCGTCTTTTAAAAGAACGTATTATTTTCTTAACAGGGCAGGTTGATGATAATGTTGCCTCTCTTATTACAGCACAGCTTCTTTTTTTAGAGGCGGAAAGCCCAAAGAAAGATATTTCATTTTATATTAATTCACCAGGCGGCGTGGTTACTTCTGGTCTGGGCATTTATGATACGATGCAATATATACGCCCTAAGATTACAACAATCTGTATTGGGCAAGCTTGTTCTATGGGCTCGTTACTGCTTACAGCGGGTGAGCCGGGACAGCGTTACGCACTCCCGAATAGCCGTATTATGATTCACCAGCCATCAGGCGGTGCGCAGGGTCAAGCAACAGACATTGAAATTCAAGCCCGTGAAATTTTGACATTACGTAGCCGTCTTAATCAGATGTATGTTAATCATACGGGGCGTAAAATAGATGAAATTGAAAAAGCGATGGAACGTGATAATTTCATGTCGCCAGAAGAAGCTTTAAAATTTGGATTGATTGATCATATTTATGAAAAACGTGATCCATCTTCTAGTGAAGAATAGATTAGATTTATAAATTACAGTATTTTTTTACCATATTTGTTAAGAAAGTATTGAAAAATTATTCATAAACGATTTTATGATAAGCGGTCTATAAGATTGTAATTATTGTAATTATTGTTAGAATATATTTAAAGATGATATTTTTTTGTATTTATTAAAGATAAGTAATTATTTTTAATAGTTATTTATCGATAAGTTAAAAGTTTTTAGGAAGTATAGTCAGATGACGAAATCAAGCTCAAGCGATTCAAAAAGTACTTTATATTGCTCATTTTGCGGTAAAAGTCAGCATGAGGTTAAAAAATTAATTGCTGGTCCTACAGTATTTATTTGCGATGAGTGCGTTGAACTTTGCATGGATATTATCCGTGAAGAAGGGAAATCATCCATTGCCAAGTCAGATGATGGCGTTCCAACACCGCAAGAAATTATGGAAACTTTGAATGATTATGTGATTGGGCAAAAGGAAGCCAAGCGGGTTCTTTCTGTTGCCGTTTACAACCATTATAAACGTCTTCAGCATGCAAGTGATTCTGATGAAATTGAACTTGCGAAATCGAATATCTTACTTGTTGGTCCTACAGGCTGCGGCAAAACGCTTCTTGCCCAAACGCTTGCGCGGGTTTTGGACGTTCCTTTTACAATGGCAGATGCGACCACTCTTACGGAAGCGGGCTATGTCGGGGAAGATGTTGAAAATATTATTTTGAAATTATTGCAATCAGCGGATTACAATGTTGAACGCGCTGAACGGGGCATTGTTTATATTGATGAAGTTGATAAAATCAGCCGCAAATCAGATAATCCGTCTATTACACGTGATGTATCGGGTGAGGGGGTTCAGCAAGCTCTTCTGAAAATTATGGAAGGAACGGTCGCTTCTGTTCCGCCTCAGGGCGGGCGTAAGCACCCTCAACAAGAATTTCTGCAAGTAGATACAACAAATATTCTCTTTATTTGCGGCGGTGCATTTGCGGGGGTGGATAAAGTTATCCAAAACCGCCTAGAAGGAAAATCCATTGGATTTGGCGCAAATGTGGATGCGGACGAATCTTTAACAACGGGTGAAATTCTCCTTAAGATGGAACCTGAAGATCTTGTTAAATTTGGTCTTATTCCAGAATTTATTGGTCGCCTTCCTGTTTTATCAACTTTGACAAACCTTGATGAAGATGCGCTTGTACAAATATTAAGTCTGCCTAAAAACGCTCTTGTTAAGCAATATCAACGTTTATTTTCAATGGAAAATGTCGAGCTTACATTTACGTCAGATGCATTGCTCGCTATTGCTAAATTTGCGATTAAGCGTAAAACAGGAGCGAGGGGTCTTCGGTCGATTTTAGAAAAAATTCTGCTTGATATCATGTTTGAACTTCCTGCAATGGAAAATGTTGGTGAGGTTATTATCAATGATAAAGTTGTTAATGGCACTGCGGAGCCGCTCGTTGTTTACGCAAAGGCAAAAGCCTCTAAAGCCACTGCGAGTTAGTGAAGCTAGATCAAGAGAATTTTAAAGAGGAGGGCTTTTTTTGAAAAACTCTTCTCTTATTTTTTGATAGCCCCTTGTTTTTTTAGAGAAAAGTTCTATCTATCTTAAAATAACTTTTTAGGCAATATTGGATAATCTATGACAAGCATTTACCCCGTTCTTCCTCTACGTGATATCGTAGTGTTCCCCTTCATGGTTGTCCCTCTTTTTGTGGGAAGAGAGCGTTCTGTTCGTGCCTTAGAAGAAGTCATGGATACGGAGAAGAAAATTCTTCTTGTAGCGCAAAAAGATGCCAATATAGATGATCCAGAAAAAGATGATGTTTATCAAACCGGTACAATTGCCAGTGTTTTACAGCTTTTAAAACTTCCCGATGGCACGGTACGTATTTTAGTAGAAGGCGAAAAAAGAGTATCTATTTGTAAATTCACCCGTACGGATGGTTTTTTTGAGGCTGAGGCCGAGGTTATTGAAGAAAAACCCCTTGGTGGGAAAGAAAACAAAGCTTTAAGCCGTTCTGTTGTTGAGCAGTTTGAGCAATATGTGAAATTAAATAAAAAAATTCCTTCAGAAGTTTTGGCTTCTGTTACCCAAATTGAAGATGGTGCAAAATTATCTGATGTTGTAGCGTCGCATCTCTCTCTTAAAATTGCAGATAAACAGGTTCTTCTTGAGAATGATGATTTCGTAAAAAGGCTTGAAAATATTCTTAGCGTTATGGAGGGTGAAATTGGCGTTTTGCAGGTGGAAAAGAAAATTCGCCGCCGCGTTAAAGGGCAGATGGAAAAAACCCAGCGTGAATATTATTTAAATGAGCAATTAAAAGCCATTCAAAAAGAGCTTGGTGAAGGCGAAGAGAGCAAAGATGAGCTTTCTGAAATTGAATCTAAAATTAATAAAGTAAAATTTAGCAAAGAAGCTAAAGATAAATCCTTAGCCGAGTTAAAAAAACTACGTTCCATGAGCCCCATGTCTGCGGAAGCGGCCGTGGTTCGTAATTATCTTGATTGGATGGTTTCTATTCCGTGGAATAAGAGATCAAAAAATAAAAATGATTTAAAGCTTGCTGAAAAAATTTTAAATGAAGATCATTATGGCTTGGAAAAAGTTAAAGAA
>JADGEY010000715.1 GCA_016744185.1 Emcibacteraceae bacterium
GTATATATTATATAGTAAATCTAACTTCACATGAAAGGTATAGCAAGCACTTCGTATGTGTGTTGTATCATATCATAGAGAATTATATATCATTACATACATTAAACTATATATTAATACAAATAATATATAGTATATATACATATTTGCTTTTAGTGAAATATTGAGTATTTTATATTATTACATTAAGTCTGTAAAACATTAATATTAACAAACCATTTTTATATCTGGGTGAGATACTTTTAGATTGGATATATATGATGTGTGTGTGTATGTGTATGGGTGTGTGTGTGTTTGTGTGTGTGTGTGTGTGTGTGTGTGTGTGTGTGTGTGTTGGTGTGTGCATATGTGTTTGTGTGTGTGTGAGGGCTTACATGTCTGCTTACATGAGGGTGTGTATATATGTGTGTGTGCTTATGTTTGCCTGTGTGAGTGTGTGTGTGTGTGATAGTGGTTGTATGTGTTATACTATGTTATACTTCAAGTGTTCATGTGGCATAGTCCACTATACACTATATAGTCAATAG
>JADGEY010000716.1:0-235 GCA_016744185.1 Emcibacteraceae bacterium
TATATATATAAAGTAAAAGCATAGCATATAGACACAAGAACAAACACCAACCAAATAATGTTCGTTTATTAGGCAAACGATGTTTTCCCAAGAGAGCGAAAGTTGATTCAGATTTCTTGTAACTCATTTTATCTTAATTGAGGAAAAACGGTTGTGGGGTTAATCTAGTCCAAGGTACAGAAATTAGGTACTAGTAATTGCATACAAACACTCGCATCGCAGACACAACACACAC
>JADGEY010000716.1:244-541 GCA_016744185.1 Emcibacteraceae bacterium
ATCTTAAATATATCTTAAATATATCTTAAATATATCTTAAATATATCTTAAATATATCTTAAATATATCTCAAATATATCTTAATATATCTATAATCACAAGCTGTATACATTTGCCGTACATTGTATTGTTTGTGTGTGTATATATGCTACTTGAATTCATTACATATACATACACACACAAACACACACGCACGCACGCACGCACGCATGCACCTACGCACGCACGCACACACACACACACACACACACACACACACACACACACACACACACACACACACACACACACACACAC
>JADGEY010000718.1:0-136 GCA_016744185.1 Emcibacteraceae bacterium
CGCATACACACGCATACACACCACACACATACACACGCATACACACACACACACGCGCATACACACACATACACACACACACACACACGCATACCCACACATACACATACACATACACAAACACACGCATACACAC
>JADGEY010000719.1 GCA_016744185.1 Emcibacteraceae bacterium
GTGTGTGTGTGTGTGTGTGTGTGCGTTATTATATACCAATCAGTATATTCACACACTTCTTGTTATACACAAATCACACACCATTGCGTAATATATCAGCCCGCCATACCATTTCTAGACAGTACTAGGTATTATTTCTAGGCATTTGTATTTCTACGGTAAGTATTACATAATCACTCTGGCTAGCCGGACATTGGCCGAAACTAGACGCATCTAGGTTGTTGCATAAGGAAATCGCGTGGTTATTGTTATTAACGAGCGAATGCGTGGTTGGAAAGTACTATCTTCATTGTACATTGTACACTGCACATTGTATAATGGTGTACATTGTACACTGTACATTGTAGGGTACATTATATATCAGGAAGTATAACATCGATATAAAAAAAACTATATATGATTCATTTGTATAGACACACCCCTTCTCTTTATTATATAATATCGTCATTGTTACATAATATCATACTAGTGTCTATTATTACAAAAGAAAAATAATTGCCACTAAATTCTATTGTTGTTGTTTTTTTTAGAAAAATACTTTT
>JADGEY010000071.1 GCA_016744185.1 Emcibacteraceae bacterium
TCATCATCTTCTTCAATATCCGCCTCTATCGTCACATCGCTCTCAAGCAAACAAGTGCAAGCAAGGACTTTGCCCTCATCTCTTTCGAAATCTAACAAAGCAAAAGGCGATGCGTCCCCAATATCAACGTCACCTTCGACAACCTCAACCTTACAAGTACTGCAAAGACCGTGGTTACATTGATAAGGGATATAGATGCCCGCACGTAAGCAAGCATCTAAAATCGTCTGCCCCTCTTCAACCTCGATTACTTCACCAATAGGCTCTATGCTTAGATCAAAACTCATTAGCTATTTGATCCCGCAATTCCGTGAAGCCCCTGCGTCCAAAAACGCAGCAAAGATTTATGTGTTAGCCCATTTTCACCAAGGCTTTTTTCCATATCAGGGCTAAAATCCTTGCCGTCCAACCGCCAAGTCACTTCGTCCCATTTTATCTTTTCAAAATCAGGGTGCTTGGCATAAACCCCGCCCAAGACTTCCCCGACTAAAGCCGCAAAAGGCATGTCCGCTGGCAGCGGCAGGCAAACGGGAGAGCAAAAAAGCAAATGATTTTCCCAGTTAATATAAGTAAGTCTATTGCCGTGGAAATTTTCTTCTTTATCCAAAGGCTCAAATTCGTATTCTCCGATTGAAATAACAGCCATTTTTTTTCCTTATTCAAATTTATATTTATGAAATTAAACTTTAAACTTTTGTACGGTGTGCTTGCCACTCGTCCCAAAGCTTTTGGTCGGGAGAGCCGTTATAATCAAGATTATCTGCTCCCAGATTCATTTTATACCATTTAAGAACATCTTCCATTTCTGAGCCGCCGCAATTGCCTTGGTAGATTTGATGTACGGGAAGCCATGCTTGAACATATTTCATTGGTTCATGATCAAAAATATCCTTACATCCGTTTGAACAAGTATGATATTTATCATCCTTATATTCGGAAACTTTAAAAGAAATCGTTGTCGGATCATCCATATCTGTAAAGCCCATCGGAATTTGACAAACCTGACACAGCATTGGCAGAGTATCATTATAAAAACGCCGTCCTGCTTTTTCTTCTTTATCAAGATATTCGAGCCTTGGACGGTAATATTTATCAAAAGTATCAGGGTATTTTTCTGAAAGCCAATCCAGCTCTTCTTTATCTGGAACCCATGTATGAAAGGCTGCTGCATGCGTATAATTATAGAAAATATGCCATGCTTGATGACTGATATGCTCGGCTTCTTTAGTCGCAATATCTGCATATTTAGGCGGCTTAATGCCGTATCTTTCTAAATCTTTAAATAATGCTCCGCCCGCTTCGGTAAAGTAAATATCCCATGCTTCACGCCATGACATTACACGTTTTGGCAGCATATAATCCATCATCATCGCCACAAGAGAAAGCATTCTTGTACCGCGCCAGAACCATTTATCCATCCAGCGCTGAACAATGGGAACGTTACGCTCATCTTGCTCTAACATAAATTTAATAACTTCAAGACCAAGGGTCATGTGACGGGCTTCATCTGACTGAGCAGAAAAGCCGAATGTCACGGTTGCCATATCCCCGTTAAAGGCAGCACCTGACATGAATGGTACAAAAAGAAGATTGGTTAAAACATATTCAAAAGCAAATGAAATAGAGGTTAAAAACTCAAAAGGCCCAGCCGTTCTTGCATCATCAAAGAAAGATTTTGGCACAGATAGGTACCATACATTATCATGCATATGCGGCGCGCTATGAAGCCCATCGAAATATTTATTATAATGGCTCATGGAATGAACTTGGGTTTGCACATGGCGCAGCTCATCAAGAGCCTGCATCTGACACGCAACCCTTGGTCCCACACCACGGAACTGCCGTCCCACATGGGTAAAGCCCCGTGCTGCCTGATATTCCAAAGGAGACACGCCTGTTAAGAATAATTTTATCGCATTAACATAACGCGCGTCGGTAATCCCAAGATGACCATTATTCTGGGCGAAACTATCGATCACCGCATAGAGTTTCTTTTCTTTTTCAGACTGAAATTTCCAATAAGCATCCATGGTGAGGCGGAAAGGATCTTCCCAGCCTTCCCAATCATGAATATAAATACCTTCATAATTATCATAGGGGAAAACATCATCCATTTTCTGATAAGATGTTTCCCAGTCAAGTCCTCGCGTTAACATTGAATAACGCTGTTTTAGACCCAGTTTCTTTTTTCTTTTCGCAGCCATTTTCCAATCCTCCTATAGATTCCAGCTTAATTCAAAATATTCATCTTCTTCATCAACATTGCCCGCAATACTGACAATACTAAGCTGAAGTTCCTGCACGTCCCATTCCCGCCCTAGAATTTCTTCAACTGTTTCTTGTTTGACGACAAGCCGTCCTTCACAATCAATTTTGACCATTCCAGGATAATATTTTGCAACAGCATCTGGGTTATCTTTTGTTATCGCCTCTATAATAGGGCGTGAATCATCATTGGTTTGCAGTGTAATTGATACAATTCTACTCATCTAAACCTCCTATATTTCAATGCCGGACTTCGCTGCCCGTTTATTAATTTCTGTGCGTATTTCTGCCATTACTTCATCGGCCTTAGAGCCTAAGACATGCCTCGCAATAGGGGTGAATGCTTCGATTGCTCGGTCTGTCCATTCTTTAATCCAGCCCGATAAAAGAGCGGCATTTTCAGGGCTTTCAGCAGCGGTGACTTTTAAAAGATGATCCATCCAACGTCTTTCATCTTTGCCCCAATCCTGCATAAATTCATTCAGCATTGATAAGGCTGACCCTCCATGCTCCTGCCCTTCTTTATCGAAATAATCATAAAAAAGAGGAAAAACAACGCCGTCCATACAAAAGTTTTGAGCGGTAAACATCTCGAACCAATCCTTCAAAACAAAGCTGTCTTCCGTCATGCGGCGCACCCCTTGCCACATATCCGCTTCCATCCAAAGCAGCTTTGCCTCATCAAGGCTTTTGCCCGTACTATCATCAAGCACAAGCCCTGTTCGGCTGATAATTTGCGCCATGCCTAATCTATCCATTGCAGCAAAAAGAGCCACTTGGCTAATCGCAGCACCATAAGATTTATCAGAGCAATCGCAATTATTCATATTTGCGCCCCACTCAAAATGACGGAGCGGTAAAAGAAACTCTTTAACCTTCTGCTGCCATTCACCACTGACAAGATCCATCATGCTGGTCTTATCGATAAATTTAAAATGATTTTCTTCGGCTTCCATCATTTTATGGCGGGCAATTGTATAAGCGCCGTAATAAAGCTGGCGTGGATCATTAAAGCTGTACCAATCTTCCATCTTTATCGCTGTTAATGATTTATCATAAATCTCCCGCTGCGGATCCCATGTGGGTCTATAATGAAAGTTTGTCGTCGGCTGGAGATCCCATGTCGCTTCTTGATAGCGTGCCGCCGGCTTATCTTCGCCTAGCCTTTTCGCAATATGACTATATGTCTGTCTGCGAGGTTCGATAATACTGGTCTTAATTTCTAAACTCATTTAAAGTCTCCCAAATTTATGATTTTTTCTGTTTTAAAGGGTTTTATTTCTGGATTATTTCCGTGTGAAAGCTTGATATAAGAAGCTCGTATATTTTTGTCGCATTTAATTTCATTGACATGGTTTTCCTCACAAAATTCTTTAAATGCGCCGTAAGGCATAACCAATTCAATCGTCAATTCAGAGCAGCCTACGGTAAATTCAAATTCTAAAAATTTTTCTCGCCTGATCCCATAAATGCGAACCCATTTTCTATAATTTTGTAATCGGTCACGGTCTAAATTTTGTTGCTGCTTCATTTTTTCCCTATTTTCTATTTTTCTATTTCTTTAATTATTGCAAAGACTATGCCAAGGTTAACAGATGATAAAAAACTCCATAACACTCTGAATAATATGAACTTTTATAATTTTTGCTTTACAGTAAAAACCCGCTATTTTGTTTTTTTACCAAATCATCAAAGTGCCGTTTTTTTGCTTCATCATTAGATCAATTTCCCTCTAAAGCTTAAGCAAACGCAGCTCATGAAGATGCTCTCTTAAAGAATTAATACGATCATTTCCCCAAAAAATTTGATCATTTACAACAAAAGTTGGAACGCCAAAAACGCCCTTAAGCTGAGCCTCTTCCCAATTAACATTCATCTGATTAAAAAGTGCTTGATTTTGCGCTCCTCGCTTAATCACTCCCCTGCCAAGTCCTATTTCTTCACCAACTTCGATCAAAACATCAATATCGCCAATATTTCTACCTTCTGCCCATTCTTTTCGCATAACTTCCAATACAAACGGCTCAAGCAGCCCCTCTTGTTCGGCGATCAATGAAATCGCTCCTGCTAAAGTAGGATCAGTATCAATCGGCGGCGGCGTAAAAGGAATGCCCATCGCTCTTGCCTGACGATTAACATCTTGGCGCACCATTGGAATTTTTATTTTAGCTCGCTCAGGTGCTGATCTTCCTGACCAACCTGAAAAAGGTTTCCAAATTAATTTAGCGTGATATTCCTCAAATATTGAAAACAGCTTTTTAGAAGCTAAATAACAATAAGGACTTCTAAAATTAAAATAGATATTTATTTCTGCTGGTACGATATGAGAAGATGTCATGCTATGTCCCGTCATGTTTTAATATGTTTTAAAAAAAGGGAGCTGACGAGCAGCTCCCTTCGGTAAGATAAAAGATTATTTTCCTGTAACACGCATGTTTTGAACAGTAAATTTCTTACGGGGACTAAGCTTACTATCAAGCTGACCTTTAAATTGTCCTGTTGTACAATGAGCCCCTTGAACGTCCAGCATCATGAATGAATCATCAATTGATACGCCTGATCCTTTATTCTTTGCGATATGGAAATCAGGATGCGCTTGCCCAATAATGAATGTTTTCCAAAGATCACCTTTGCGGTCATAAATAACTGTACGAGGCAGAGTAAATGTTTCTGCGTCCACATAATGAACTCTTTTGCTAATTGGATGATTAGGATCAACAGGTTTTGCTTCTAAAATATAAACTTTTCGAAGCTGCCAATCAACTTGTGGGAAACAGCCCCCTTTGCCTCCATATGCAACGAATTTATAGCCATCTGACATTTTATGGTCTTCGGTTAGTTTTTGATCATTATGCTTGTAGAAAGGAAGCAAGATATTCTTTGTCCCTTTATACGTCCATGTCATATCCGAAATCCGGCCATTATAACCTTCAAAATCTTCAATCATCAGATCAGATCCTAGGAAACTATCGGTAATTTGCCCTGTTGAAAGGCGGCGAACCCGTCTTTGAAACCCAAGATAAAGCCACGCATTATCTCGCTTTAAATCATCTTCATAACGGTGGATGAGAAGCTGCGTGTTTTTCACATCAAAGGGCTCTAACACCTGCACATAAATCGCACGGAATAAATTTCCTGGATTTCTGGGCAGATCAGGCTTTGGCGTATCAGTCACTCTGTGTTTTAAATTAAGAAAATGGAAATTAAATTTCAATGTTCTTTCAATTTTAGCCGAATTTAAATCACGGAATTTCCAATAGAATGGATAAACAGCACCACTATCACCCCAGTTATAGCCATATTTATAATTCCAAGCGAGCTTTTCACCTGCCCGTGGATCATCAGCATTTGGCTCTGCTGGAAAAGGACGACCTGCAACAAAACCTTGAATATCACCTGTTTTTGTCCCAAGAGTAACTTTATTCAAGTTCGCTTTTGTAGCCGCAATGTAAGATGAATTTAATTCATAAGCCACGGTATCTGTGATTTTCATTTCTGTCCAGCCATCTTTGATGAACTGATACATGCTTTCATCTAAGATTTCTTTAAATTGCTCGACATTAGCTTGGTTAATCACCATGCCGCTTTTAAGTCCTTTATAGGACGGCACGCCCTCTTTATAGGGGTAGAATGATTTTTCTACGACATCTGCATTTTGTGCAAATGCGGCAGAAACACACAGGATCGTTCCTGCAATAAGTGCTGTAATTTGTTTTTTCATTTTATATTCCTTTAGTTAAGAAATTGTCATTATTGAATTAGAAGCGATAGCGCACGGTAAGCTGAATTTCATCTTCGTTGCTTGCCATACCAATAGGGCCTGCGCGGAATCTGCCAAGCGGCTCAAATCCTTTAAGTCCAGCCGAACCTGCTGCAAGTGGGTTTGTATGGAATGGAGTTGCCGTATAGGGCCCCCATGGATTGCAAGAACGACAATCATCAAATTTTGCAGCCCCTCTGCCAAATTTGAAATTCGCCGCTACAATCACACGCCAGCTATCGCTAATCAGCCAGTCAATAGAAGGAGAGACAACAGCGGTTCTTGCACCAAAGTCATAAGCGGCAAGAATTTGCGGGCTTAAACGATTTTGCATGTACCAACCTTTCATAAGGAAAGTCATTGTCCAATTATCTTTCCAATCAGGAATTCCTGCACGCCCAAAAGAAGGCACGCCCGCTTTTGATCCAGCAGTTTCTTCAAGCTCATGATCTAAAATATGCTGTCCGAAAAGCTGAGCAGAAAAAAGAAAGGCTTTATTTTTATTCAGGAACGGAATGAATGTATCTCTGTCCCAACCAATAACGTAGCGTACGACATTGGATTTAGAATAAAGCTCTTTACGCAGAGTATTGGCAAATTCTTCGCCTGTTGTAAAAGCCGTTTCAATACGGAAAACTGATTTAATACTATCCGCATAGAAATCTACCGATCCGCCAAATAAATGAATACGTGGGAAGTCAATATCAAAGGCAATAAGATAAGGATATTGCTTTTTCTCACCCGTAAAATTATTAAAAGCTACAGGACCCACGCTGCCGCCTCTTAGGCTTGGTAGCTGACTAAGATATGTCAGGTAATTAACAGAGAAGCCAACGCCGTCCTTAACCCCTTCTACCTTAAAGCCGATTTGAGTATTGGATAACTTCCACTTTGGTAAATTAACTTGGCGAATACCAATGCTTCCAGGGGCAAAATCTGTTGCTGCAAGTCCTGTCGTCCCTGGGACTGGAAGCCCTGCAAAATTCGCAACCGTACAGCCATTATCCCAGCAATTTTTCATGCCACGGAAAAAGCCGCCTGCTCCCAAAATTTGATATGGCGTTCCGCCTTGACCCAGCGAATTTGGACGAAATTTATCAAAGTTCCAAACCAAATTAAAGTTAAGATCTTCAAAACTCCCCACTGCGCCCATGCGGTATTCCATATTTAATATCCACTGGGGAATGCGAATATCTTCTAACTCATCATAAATATTATGACGGGAATAATCCACAGGGTTAATCACATCAAGAACCCGAAATAAATCTGTACGTCCCCAAACAACTTGTTGGCGGCCGAGGCGAATATTCAGCTCATGACCATTATCAAACGGGATATTACCATCAATATAAAGCTCTCGTAAGAAATCTAAACGGTCGTTAAAATCAGAAAAACGCAGACCATTTAAAGTCGCGTCCATATAGCCTGCCAAACAGCCCCGATTATCAACGTCACAGGGACGAACAGGAACGGCGAAAGCCACGCCGCCATCTGTTAGATGGCTATTTCCCCCAAGAACCATTAGACCATCATTAGGGTTTTTGGAACGATCAAAACCAAAGAAAAATGCTCCCGTGGATACAATGCCGCCGCCATGAGGAACAGAAGAGGGAGCTCCTGAAAATGTGCTTTGCAAATTAATTGCGCCGCCAGCGGTGCGTCCAAAATGGCTTTTATTTAAATCATAAACCCCATCATATGTCGCCCGAAGCGTCATGTTTAATGAGAATTCCGAGAAAAAACTTCCCGTATTAAATTCTTTAGACATTTCAAGCTGCATTGTATTTCTGAATTTTGAAATACCCACGCCCTTACGAGCGAAAGTAGCATTTTCAATAAATCCATTCCATTCAAATGTCCCATCATCAGAAGTGCCTGCGGCTGCCCCCGAAATACTGGAAACCGATAACGCCCCGATTAACGACAAAGCCGCTGCTCGTGATCTTAATTTTAATCGTTTTAATTTACTCATGTAGTCCTCCCATCTTTGTTTATTGAGGAATTTTAGAAATGCTCTGAATTGAGCCATTAAAATATCGACTTAAACGGTTGTTTTTTCCTCTATCACACCGTCGATAATTTCAATGTTAGTAATAAATTTTGGTTTGAAAATTGTAATCCAGCTTGGCACAATGAATAAAGATGCCACCATGTTAAGAACAAGCATGACCACCAATAATAATGCAGCGTCCGCTTGGAATCTCAAATCTGATAAGAAAACCCACATAACCACCCCAAGAATGAGCGCGCCAGCCGTCACACAAACCGCAAGCCCCGTCGTGCTGATCGCCCGAATAACGGCCTCTTGAAGAGTGTCAGTTTTTAAGATTTCTTCTCTAATACGATCCATAATATAAATCGAATAATCAATCCCGACCCCAATGCCCACCGCAATGATCGGCACTGTATTGACATTAATGCCAATATTCATAAAGCCCATATAACCATAACTTAAGATTGTCGCAAAAGACATGGCAAGGAACATCAACCAGCCCGCATGAAAGGACTTATAAAAGAAGGTCACAAAAAGAAAAATCAAGAGCAGTACTGCTGGTACAACAATTCTGTTAGTCTCGAAAACAGCTTCATTCGTTGCTGCGGTTACCCCAATAATGCCGCCGGCAAGATGAAAGCTTAATCCTTCAATATCACCCGCTTTTTCCGCTATCCAGCTTTTAGCCATATGAACCGCACGGCGAATAGTTTCGCCTTGATGGTCTTTATAGTAAAAAACAATATTTGCTTCACTCTCTTCGGGATTGACAAATTCTTTTAATGCCCCTGGAATAGGGCTAGAAGCCATATAGGCAAACATTAAACCGCCAACATAAAATTGATCATGAGGGACTTGTATATATCTTGGATCATTGTTATGCAGCAAACGGTTTACTTGCTTTACCAAGTCTGGCAAGGCTTTTGTTCCGCCCAAATCTGGATCGCTAAGCATAAAAATTTGGAAATCTTCTAAGGCTTTAAGAACTTTAGGGTCTTTTAGACCGCCTTTTTTCTCTGTTCGGGCGATGATATAAAGCTCTTCTGATCCGGGAAAATTAGTATTAATCGCTGTCGAAGAGAGATTATAATCATGATAAGAATATAAAAGCGGACTGCCTGGTTCCGCTTCACCAATTTGTACCGAACTGCTAAAATACCCGCCTACCATAAAGCATAAAATAGTTGCTATTAAAATACGTTTTGCTTTTAAAGGGGACGCTACAAATCTGCCGACTTTTGGCAAGAATTTCCGAACCCAGCCACGGCGAATTTCAGCTCTTTTAGGCTGCGGCAAGACCGATAAAAGCATAGGGACAAAAACCAGCACATTTAAAATCACACAAAGCGCCCAAAGAGAGGCATAATAAGAAAGCTTTGTATTAATCGGAATAGAGCCGAGCGAGATTAAAAGTAGACCCACTGCATCAGAGATTACCCCAAGCGAGCCAGGGCGAAAAAGACTGTCAAAGGTCGCTCTAGCCGCTTTTTTGCCATCTGAAAGTCTGGCAAATTCATCATAATAGCGTTCCACCAGCTGAATGCCATGTGACATTGCTCTGGCTGAAATAAGAAAAGGGATCACAAGGGTTAAAGGGTCAAGATTAAAGCCAAGTAAAGATAAAATCCCAATCCCCCAAATAGAAGATATTGCGATGCCAAGCATCGGAATGAGAACCCCATATAATCTTCTAAAATACACCATCAAAAGAACGAACATGAAAACCAATGTAAACATGAAAATCTGAATAATTTGCGGAATATATGTATAGACCCAACCGACAAGCATAGGCTGTCCTGTCACATGGATTTTTATGCCCTCATGCTGTTCCTTCTGTCTAAATTCTTGAATTTGATTAAAGGTTTTTTCATAATCAAGTGCGCCTTCATTTAACTGCCCTTTAATAAGAGCAGATTTTAAATCAGGCGATACCATCAGACCAAAAACCCGTGGATTTGCCAGAACTGCATCTCGCATTTCTGCCATATCTTGAGGATTTAAAATAGGCTTTTTTGTTGGATCATAATAAGGCTCTGAAACAATCGAGCCTTCTTCTGACAGCCATGTTTTTCGGGTCGTTCTATGAGTAAGGCTGCTGACTAAATTATGATTAATCGCAGGCAGACTATCAACCGACTGCGTAAGGCGGTGAATAAGGGCAAGCACATCATTATTAAAAATAGTCCCCTCTTCCACTTCAACCCCAACAACCACAACATTTGCGCCGCCAAAGCTGTCTCTTATATCATTATGAAGCTGGATATAAGGATGTTCCTGCGGTAATAAATCCGCAAAATCGCTATACATTTTTACCCCTGGGATTTGCAGAGCAAAAAAAGCTGTAATCGCTAAAAGCCCACCTAATATTATTTTTGGATATGTAAAGATATGATCGTCAATATCTTTTAAAAAATGCGTAAATTTCGACATTTATGAAAAGTCCCTATATAGAAATTCTAATTATTATTTATTTGTTTATGAGAAAGCAGATCAGTTCTAAGAAGCTTGACAAAGCCGCCGCCTCCTGCAACGAGGAATTTATCATCGCTGGCTTGCAAGGCGGCTCTTAAATATCCAAAGCCTAAATTCTTTGTATAAGAGACCCATTTATCTTCTTTAAGGATAAGTAACGTTCCCTGCTCTCCCGCTGCGAAAATCTGATCACCCACAGGGAAAATATTATAAATCGGCGCTACCGTTCCCGTAGATTGACGCTGCCAATTAAGACCGCCGTCCTTTGTGTGAAAAATAATACCTTGAAGCCCGCCTGCCCAGCCTTCATTTAAAGATGTAAAAAGAGAGGACATGGGATAAAACTCATTTGGAATTAAGCCCGAAGACTCCCAAGTTTCTCCTCCATCTGCCGTGATGTAAACAGACCCAAATTCGCCTGTAACAACCGCATGCTGCCTGTCTATAAACTGAATGCGGCTGAATATTGCGTCTTCTTGAATAGATTTATCGGTCCAGCTTGCCCCAAAGTCCTCTGTTTTCACAATTAATGTAAAGCTGCCAACCACCCATATGATACCCTTTGAATCGCAAGTAAGGGCTGTAACTTCTTCTTCTGTCACGATGGGTTTGGGCTGCCAGCTTTCACCGTTCTTATCAGAAATCCAAAGCTTTCTTGTTGCGTCAAGAGCCACAAATCTATTATCTGGACAAACAGTGACATCAATTAATGTCGGCAGAGACGTTGAGCTATCTCCTTTTAATACTTGTCTTTTCCAGCTCTTCCCGTGGTCTTGTGAATTTAAAATCACCCCGCGGCTGCCAACAATGACGATAGCCTCAGAAGACTTACTTGCCGCCTGAAATTGGTCATGACGCACTGTGATTTTTTTCTTAGTCTCATTTACCCCATCAAGATCAAGCTTTGCTTCACAGGCTGTTAATGAAATAATCAGAACAGCCGAAACCCCTTTAAATACCTTACCCAGTGACACTATTTAATTCTCCCTATTCCTATAATCCAAATATTTATTATGGCCCCCAAATATTTATTATGGGTCACCGAGCATTTTTTAATTATTTTGGTTTGTTAGGTAAAGTAAGAGAGCAAAAGCCGTGCCAAAAGAAAACAAACTATAAGGATCTGGGAATTTCAGG
>JADGEY010000720.1 GCA_016744185.1 Emcibacteraceae bacterium
CTTTAATTCAATTCACTTCTTGGATAGTGGATCGTGTTGATACAGGCTGCCCACGCACGCCACACCAGTGCGTGTGCGCCAGGGAGCGCGCGCGTTATCCGCGTACACCCGCCTCGTCACGCGTGACCGCGCACCGTTGGGCCCCGCCCACCGGCCACCCACTTCCCCTAGCAACCGATGTAAACAAGCCTTCTACGTTAACCGTTTCACAGGTTCAAAGCTACCCGACTCGAACATGACTACTATTTCCTTCTCGGGTGGACCCACAATAGAACAGAGACGTACATTCTCTAACCTTAAGGATGGATCGCATGTTCCCGGGTTAGTTTGCACACGCGTTATTACTCCAAGAGATATATGCCGCGAAATACGGAGCCATATGCGCATCTTTAAGACCAACAAAACGGTTTACGATATACGCTATTCTGAGATAGTTATCGACTTGAATTAAACTTAACTTATCGATGCATACTATATCTTGGTGTGTGTGTGTGTGTGTGTGTGTGTGTGTGTGTGTGTGTGTGTGTGTGTGTGTGTGCG
>JADGEY010000722.1 GCA_016744185.1 Emcibacteraceae bacterium
GACGTGAGGGCGTTCATCGCTCGCGCGGACGTCTCCTTAACATTCGCTCTGCTTCGTCCCTTGGACCAGGTGGTCGAGGGCCGCTTCGAAGTCATCGCCGCCTACACCACGCACCGACTCAACAAAATCGGCTGGACCAAGGTTACGCGTCGTTCCTTGTGGCGGTGTACGTGCGCTCGTGTGGACGAGTAACCTAAGCCCTCTTCTAACCCCAATCCCCATCCCTAACCCTACACCGTCCTATGACCCTACTCTCCCCCCCACGAATACACTCCCTTCTTAACATTACCCACTCTCCTCTTTCCAATCTTTATCCCCCTCGTCTTAAATATCCCCTAACCCCAACCAATCCCGTATTCCTTACACTTCCTCTAAACTTCCCCTAAGCCTCCTAACCTCTTTCCGTGCAGTTCAAGCTAACCTCCACCGGATTCAAGGCAAACACTGGAGATTATTTAGCCTGGTATTCGTCTCAAGGAGTTATCGGTTATATTGACAATGTTCAAGGACATAATGTCCTCGTGAAGAAAGGTTATTTG
>JADGEY010000723.1 GCA_016744185.1 Emcibacteraceae bacterium
ACCTGTAACATGTAGCCTAATAACAAACATATAACCAATATGCAGCATCTAATGTAATATACATTATATAATTCATAACGTCTAATGCAATATGCAACGTTATCTAATGCAATATGCAACGTTATCTAATGCAATATGCAAATGAGTCAGGCAACTAAATTCCCATGATATGTTGCAGTCGACTTTCTTCTTTTTTTTATTTCACTCGTTTCCACTACCAGCCTCCTATTACACACACACACACATACATAAACACACACACACACACACACACACACACACAACCCACGATTATGTAATGATTATGTAATGGTCGATGGCAGAACAAAGGATGGTTTGAAACTAAATAAATACAATTATATTTAATAACATTATTATATAATATAAACACACATACATTGTTTGAGTTTTAATAATTCAGGTTACTTGGTATGAAATGTATTTCTATTGTGATATATTTCTATTAATATCATCCAATTATTGTACATTTATTTATACTGTACAGTGTATATTGAACACTTAGTGTACTGTGTATACAAT
>JADGEY010000724.1 GCA_016744185.1 Emcibacteraceae bacterium
AGGGTGGACCGCATGGAACACTCTATTGGATCCATTGTGAGCAAGATTGACGCCGTGCTCGTAAAACTTGAAGCCATGGAGAAAGCCAAGAGCAAACGCAGGGAAACTATGTCCAGACTGCTGGACAGCATTTCTGAGGTTGGTTAATGTGTAATGTGTGTGTGTGTGTGTGTAGTGTAGGACCTACAATGTAGGGGTTGTGTATGTGTAGGCCCTACAGTGTATACCCTACAATGTAGGGGTTGTGTGTGTGTGGGGTGTGTAGTGTGTGTGTGTGTGTGTGTGTGTGCGTGTGTGTAGTGTGGGCGCTACAGTGTGGGAGCTACATTGTGGGGGTTGTGTATGTGGGGGTGTGTAGTGTGTGTGTGTGTGTGTGTGTGTGTGTGTGTGTGTGTGTGTGTGTGTGTGTGTGTGTGTGTAGTGTGGGCGCTACAGTGCGGTCCTACATTGTAGGGGTTGTATGTGTGGGGGTGTGTAGTGTGTGTGTGTGTGTGCGTGCGTGTGTGTAGTGTAGCCCTACAGTGCAGGGCTCAACTTCGA
>JADGEY010000725.1 GCA_016744185.1 Emcibacteraceae bacterium
ATAGTAATGTTATCAGTTCTTGTGATCGATTGCCCAAAGTATTAAATAGAGTTAGATAAATACTAATATAAGGAATTATTGAATTAAATTATTTAAGATTAAATTATTTAAATAAATAAGATTCTTAAAAACTATTTAAACTTTATTTTATGTAAATTTCTAATTTTTTAATTGGGAATGCATAATCATTATGATAGTGATTTTAGGAGTAATAATATTACTCATATTACTAATATGTCCTAAGCTGGTAACCTCATTTTATAGACTATCTATTACCTTGATAATTGTTCTAATTTAGAATCTAAACCATTTATCAAATGATTACATATCGGCACACTATTACACATATTATATATATACTACTTAATATTACGTAACATATGCTATATGCTAAATGATATCATTAATATTTGAATCTATAATATATCAGTAGTATTTTCCATTATATTTACATAAACAAAGATATAATTTGATATATCCAATGCGTTTACGGTCAATTAAGTTATGCAAATAATAAAAAAAACTGGGAAAGTATAATTT
>JADGEY010000726.1 GCA_016744185.1 Emcibacteraceae bacterium
AACCGCCGCACAGGATGTCTACCAATAGATATGCCCTCTCTTTGTAGACTTACCATCATCTGGCGACTACCATAAAAGGGATAAGCCATAAACAGCTCATCCATACGGTTCATGATAGACAGCGTCTCGGATGACGCTTCTTTGGGCTGGTAATAAAAACTGCTACGACTAATGCGAAGAATTTTACATTGCTTACGAATACTCAAGATTTTATCATCACCAATAACCATTTCTTTGCGTTTACTATGGCTCATCTTTTGAGCCCGCGTTCCAAAAAATCATTCACTATTGTTAATTCCCCTATCTTCGCGTGAAGTTCTTTGATTTCACCATCCACATCGCGGGCGCGGCTAGGCTTCTTATTGTTAAAAGTTTCATCAAGACCCGCAATCGCCTGCTTCTTCCATGTACTGATCTGGTTGGGGTGAACCTGATAATGCGCAGAAAGTTCCTGAATGGTTTGATCTCCGCGCAAAGCGGAAAGTGCTACCTTCTTCTTAAAGGCTGTCGTAAGGGTGCGTCTTTTAGTCATTATAATG
>JADGEY010000728.1 GCA_016744185.1 Emcibacteraceae bacterium
ACACACACACACACACACACACATTCTTCATTTAGCTCTTTCATCACATATTTTCTCCATTTGGTTGATTCCACTAATACTAATGATGTCATTGCTATTGGTGATTTTAACATCCATATGAATAAAAGTCACATTTTATGGCGAAATTCTAACAATAAACGCTTGTACGACATTCATTAATTCAAAATATAGATTTCCCAACTCATATCTCAGGTAACACACTTGATCTTATTATTACAAAAGATAGTTCCTCGTTAGTCTCTAATTGTTCAAAAACTTGTTACTGATTACTATGCAAATACATTTAATGTTGAATTCATCAAACCTTATCAACGTAAACTTATCCAGATTAACCTGAATAATTTTATGTCTGATATTTTTCTAAATTTTGCTCAGGATTTATCCACACCCCTGATTGATATTTTCGATAATAGTCTAGAAACAACACTCATAATGAACATCTTTAAAAATCTCTTTTAACCGTACGATTTAATACCAGTTTGCATAAAGATATATGTGCTAATAGCAAAAAATAGATC
>JADGEY010000729.1 GCA_016744185.1 Emcibacteraceae bacterium
GTATAATTATATTTAGAGTTTGCCAAGGTATGCTATGTGAATATGATTCTAACATCAACTATTATTTGTATGCCCTATTGTATATTCACATATCAACTTTGTACAAGTACATTTAAAGTTTTCCAAGGTATGCTATGTGAATACTAGCAATTAGTAAAGAATATTTAACATATATAGGGCATATGATATTACCATCACTTCTTAAGTGTATATTCACATGTCAATTTTGTACAATTACAGTTAGAGTGAGTGTGTGTGTGTGTGTGTGTGTGTGTGTGTGTGTGTGTGTGTGTGTGTGTGTGTGTGTGTGAAGAATCAATAAAATCAGATCAGGCTGTGTTATATATGTAATAATAATAGCTCTATTATGCAATTATAGTTTCATGATTTATAACATATGGAAAGAATATTGAATTAATATAGGCAAATAAATCCAAATTACCCTTCACATGTCAACAATTAACAATTATATAATTATTAAGTGTGTAGTAAATCAATTACATTGTTTAGATTATGTTGTGTTTAGGATACTATAATAC
>JADGEY010000072.1 GCA_016744185.1 Emcibacteraceae bacterium
CTTTAAGGCTCTCTATTCTTTGCTGTAAAGCCGTGGATATGGCGTTAATTTTCTCTTCCAATATGTCGATTTTAGGCGTGATTGAATCCGCAATATTCTTGGTTATTTCTTGTCTAAGCTCCCCTTGATCTATAGATAGTACAGGCATAGGATTTGCAGAATTCTCCTGCGCTGGCAAGCTAAGTTTAAGAGAATGATCTGACAGAGTTTCTTTAAAAGCAGAAAGAGCCGTATTTTGGTCAGTCATTTTTTGACGAAAAACTTCAATTTCACTTTGCTGGCGGGCGATCTTGCTCTCTAAGTTTTCTAAGGTCTCCTTAGAATTTCCTGCAATCATAACATCTTTTTGCAACCACTGAGTTACGATAGGCATGCGCTGTTCAATATGGGGCAGAAAATAAATAGCTGCTATGCTGCCGCCAATAAATATTATCAGAACACTTAAAATTCGGGCTGCCCAATTAGGATTTTTCTTTTTAAGACCTTTTGGAGCTTCCTCCTTAATTGATGTTTTCGTTTTGGCTTCTGGCATAGGTTTTTTTACACTAGAAGAAGTCTCTTTTTTAATTTTTTCAGAGGTCTTTTCTGTCGATCCCTTAATTTTAGCTGTCTGAGCCGCCAGTTCATCCACAGAAAGAGGGCTTTTTATGTCCTTATCATTCTCTTTATTCGTTTTTTTTATCATGATGGTACGCTTCCTTCACTTCATTGGCTCATGTCTTCAAAAGTAATATTAACCAGTTTCCACAGGGTAGCCTCATCTGGTACAGCCGCCGTTAATATTTTTTTCCAGCTTTCTTTGTCTAGCATAGACGATATGGCAGGGCTAAGGCAAATTGCAATTACATGTGATAATTTTTGCTGAATATTAGCCCCTGCGGCATGTTTTAAAAATATTTCCGCCGCACGGACAGAATAAAACGCTATGACATCAAAATTTCTCGTAAGAATTTCGCCATCCGAAAAGTTATTTTCTTCCGCTGCATATAACCTGCGCCTCTCTAGTTTAAAGCCTTGTTTCTCTAGCTCTAATTTCAAATCCCCCGTTAAATGCTGCCCTGCCATATGAAACAATGTCCCAAGATCAGGAGAGGCATATTTAAGAATAACCCGAAGCAGGTCTTTTTGGCTGCCCTTTGCAAAATGAATGTCCCTAAAGCCGCATTCAAGAGCCGCTTTACCTGTTTTACGCCCCACAGCGAATATTTTATTTTTTTTAAAATCAGAATTATGCCCAAAATGATGCTCGAAAGCCCGAACTCCATTTGTACTGGTAAAGATAAAGCCCTGAATGTTTTTCCCTAAAGGCTCTGCTATTTGCGTATATTTAATGCTTGTCAGAGGGTAAGAATAAACCTCTGCGCCTGTCTTTTCTAACGCTTTAATTAAACGCTCTGTCTCTGCCTTTGGTCTGGTGAGCAGGATTTTCATTTTTGTGACATTTTCTTTAGAGCCATACCAACTTTTTGTCCCAGCTCTTCTGGCTTATCTTTATCCCCAGCCACACAAAAGCTATGATCTTCTGTGCCATCTTCTGATAAAATGCGCCCCTTTAAAGTCATTTCATTTGCGCTAATTTGCGCCAGTCCTGCAATAGGCGTGCGGCATGACCCGTCTAATATATGAAGCATTTTTCTTTCCGCTCTAACGCAATATTCTGTATCTTGATGGTTAAGCGGCGCAATAAGAGAACGGACGGCATCATTATCAGATGCGATTTCAATCGCAATAGCCCCCTGCGCCACAGCAGGAAGCATTTGGTCTATTTCGATAGGATGAATGCGTTCATCTTTCAGACCAAGACGGTTTAGCCCTGCCACCGCAAGATAGGTAGCGCCCACCACGCCGTCCGATAATTTTTTCAGCCGAGACTGCACATTTCCCCGAAAAGAGATAATTTTCAAATCAGGACGAAGAGTCATAGTTTGCGCAGCTCTGCGCAGCGAAGCCGTTCCAATAACAGACCCCGCAGGAAGATCCATAATATTCGGTGCTGCGGCGCAAATAAAAGCATCTCTTACATCTTCCCTCTTTAAATAACAAGCAAGCTCTAACCCTTCTGGCAGCAGGGTCGGCATGTCTTTCAAGGAATGAACAGCAAGCGTAATTTTATTTTGAAATAAGGCCTCTTCTATTTCTTCTGTAAAAAGCCCTTTGCCGCCAATTTCGCTTAAAGGACGATCTACAATGCGGTCACCTTTGGTCGACATGACAATAATTTCAATATCATCATCCTCTAAATGCTCATGGGCTTTTAGAATTTCTCTTCTTACTTCATGAGCCTGCGCCAGAGCAAGCTTGCTGCCTCTTGTACCAATTTTTATTTTTATCTTCTGACCCATCACCCTAAACGCCCTTTTAAAAAGCTTTAATCTATTTTAATATATATATTCCATGCTATAGTATATAGATTGATTTTACCTATAGTGCCACAAATAATATAAGCCTTATAAGACAAAATAAAGAGTAAAAACAACCAAAGAATAGTGAAACCATTTGCCGCAAAAACCAGCATATTCTGATTTAATTTTAGGGATTGAAAGCAGCTGCGATGAAACCGCCGTTGCTGTGGTTTCTGTTTGCGGGACGATATTATCCAATATTATCTTTTCTCAAATAGAAGAACATAGCCCTTACGGCGGCGTTGTTCCTGAAATTGCCGCTCGCTCTCATATTACGCAAATCAGCGGTCTTATCACGCAGGCATTAACGCAGGCAGGCGTTACGCTTGATGATTTATCAGCGGTGGCTGTCACCCGAGGGCCGGGGCTTATTGGCGGCGTGATGGTCGGGCTTATGACAGCCAAAGCCCTCGCCTATGCCAAAGATCTTCCCCTTATTGGGGTTAATCATTTAGAAGGGCATGCCCTGTCTGTGCGGCTGACGCAGGATATTTCCTTTCCTTATCTTCTTCTTTTGGTATCGGGCGGTCATTGCCAGGTTCTGACCGTCAAGGGCGTGGGGAATTATGAACTTCTTGGCACAACAATAGATGATGCTGCCGGTGAAGCCTTTGACAAAACTGCAAAAATATTAGGTCTCGGTTATCCCGGCGGGCCGGCGGTTGAAAAGGCTGCGCTGCTTGGTGATCCAAAAAAATTCGCTCTGCCCCGTCCGTTAAAAGGGCGGGCGGGATGTAATTTTTCTTTTTCAGGGCTTAAAACAGCGGTTAAAAGAGAGTTCGAAAAATTAGGAGGCGAGCTTACCCAGCAAGATATTTATGATCTTGCTGCCTCTTTTCAAGCCGCATTAACGGACGCTATTTTAGACAGAGTTAAAAATGCACTGGATATTTTCCTGCCGCAGATTAATCTTGCTGCATCCAACAACAAGCGAAATCCTGCTTTTGTCGCAGCAGGCGGCGTTGCGGCAAATAGTTATTTAAAAGACGGCTTAAAAAAACTATGCTCCTCTCACGGCATGGATTTTTATACGCCGCCGCCTGCATTATGTACAGATAATGGGGCAATGATCGCATGGGCAGGGGCAGAACGATTTAAAATAAAAGATTTTGATAGCCTAGACATCGGAGCAAAAGCAAGATGGGCTCTTGACCCGAATGCTGTGCTTGCTATGGGTAAAAAAACAAAGCTTAAAAAGCAAGGATAAAAGATGGCAAAGATTAAAAATATTGGAATAATTGGCGGCGGTGCTTGGGGGACGGCTTTAGCGGCGGCATCTGCCCGCGCGGGCTGTAATGTCATGATCTGCGCCCGTGAAGATGATGTTATCAATGGCATTAATAAATTTCATGAAAATAAGATGTTTTTAGAAGGCATAAAGCTGCCCGACTCTGTAAAAGCAACCGATAGTTTTGATGATTTAGCTCATATGGACGCTGTGTTCATGGTAACACCTGCCCAGTTTGTTCGCCCTACCGCTAATGTCATGAAAGATTATATCAGTGCGAAAGTGCCTATTGTACTCTGCTCAAAAGGCATTGAGCAATCGACAGGAATGCTGATGACCGAGGTTATGGCTGAAATCATGCCAAAGAATCCTCTTGCTGTTTTATCTGGTCCAACTTTTGCCTCAGAAGTCGCAAAAAACTATCCTTCTGCCGTCACCATTGCTTCTAAATATCAGAAATTTTCCCAAGATATTGCAGATGCTATTGGACAGCCCAATTTTAGACCGTATCTCTCCCGTGACATCGCAGGGGCAGAAGTCGGCGGCGCTGTTAAAAACGTTCTCGCTATCGCCTGCGGCATTGTTGAAGGGCGGGGGCTTGGTAAAAATGCTCATGCGGCTCTTATCACTAGGGGACTTGCAGAAATGATGCGCTTTGGTCATACAAGGGGCGCAGATAAAGAAACCATGATGGGGCTTTGCGGGCTAGGGGATTTAATGCTGACATGCTCCTCTACCCAATCCCGAAATATGGCACTTGGCTTTGCCCTTGGGCAGGGTGAAAAATTAGAAGACCTCATGAAAGACCGTAAAACAGTCGCAGAAGGCTATCACACGACATCAATCCTTGCCCGCATTATAGAAGAAGAAGAAATTGATATGCCTATTGTAAAAGCGGTAAATGACATTCTATATAAGGGAAAAAATGTCAAAGATGCCATAGAAAGCTTGCTAAGCAGACCTTTTAGAGATGAAATTTAACAAAAGAAGATTAAGCCATGTATTTTATTATTCGTGCCTATGACAAAGAAAATTCATTAGAGCTGAGAATGTCTGTTCGCCCAGATCATGTCGCCTATGCAAAAACCAGCGGCAAGGTGGTTCTAGCAGGGCCTTTTTTAAATGAGGCGGGTAAGCCTTGCGGCTCTATGCTGATTATCCATGCCAAAGACCAAGCCGCAGCAGATGGTTTTGCCCAAAATGATCCCTATCAGATTGCAGGGCTGTTTGAGAAAGTCTCTGTGACATCTTGGATGCCTGCGCTGGGGGATTGGAAGCCAGAAGATGTCTAAAATATCTTTGGATGGCTGTGCTGGTGCGCCCGCTCTAGGGGACGTAATTTGCTCTGTAAAAGACATTAAAGAAGGCATGGCGTTAGAGTTTTCTTACCAAAACGGCGATGACCTCCTCGATATTTTCATCTTGCGAAAAGAAGGCAAAATTTACGCCTATAAAAACACATGCCCCCATGCAGGAACGCCTTTAAATATGATGCCTGAAACATTCATGGAACGCACAGAAACTTACCTAATGTGCCATACTCATGGGGCATTATTCAACTATTCAACGGGCGAATGTGTGGGCGGTCCTTGTAAAGGATCATATCTTACACAGATTTCTATTCAGATTAAAGAAGGTCTGGTGCTAGCCGCTTAAACTGGGCGAAGTTTCTTTTGGCAAAGATTCAGAGGTTTTCTATTCCATTTACATGGCATTTCCCTCGCGCGAATTCATTGTTTGAATGATAGATTCTGTAATGATCATAACCATTAAGAATCAACCCATCATAAGCCTTCCATCCATCAGTATGAATAGTGCGGCCCTCTAGAATTTTTCCTTGTATAATAGTAAGTAAGCTATTACGTGAGCAATTTTCTACGATCTCTACATAGACCTTGCTGTCTCGTTTTAAAAGTCCAAATACAGGTGTCTTTCCTGCTGCTCTTCGCCCTCTTTTTCCACAAACTTGGGCATGCAGCAAAGTAGCTTTCATCCAGTTCAAACGTCCCCGCAGAAGCCCTAGAGCAGGTACAGTTCTTTAGGATATAGAGGCGTAATTTTGCATATATTGCTGTGCAAGAACGATGAGAAATAGGACTGGTTTGATGAGCTTCACAGCTATTTAAATCCATTGCAAAGTACCTTAAAAGATGCCTGAATTTATCCTCCGAAATATGAGCGGTTGTAATATTTATCTTTATTTGTATTCATAATGACTTAGGCTAATATATTGTTGTCTAAAGTTCACCAGACCCACTGATATTTTATATGTTTCATTATATTTTACAGAAGCCATAAAAAAAGGCTGGGCGTACCCAACCTTTAAATTTTATGACAAAAGTCTTGTTAACGAATTGCCTAGATTTCTGAGTAGCTATACTCAGAAATTATATTGCCTTTTAAAGTTGTGTAAGTCAATATAAAATATCTTATTATATGTGAGATATAAAAAAACACCTTGTTTCTACCTGGTCAAACCGCAACCGCAAGTATTTACGTATTCACAGATGGTATAATATATATAAAAAAAAATATAGCAAGGAAGAAACATCGCAAGTATTTTTTAAATTTATTGACAAAGGTGACTTTAGAAATCATAAAACTTAGGAGTTGCTTCCTTTCGCAAGTGATTTTCGGATACACATGTATTTTGTAACATCAATATAACACAAAGGAAGCAACCGTTAGCAGTTATAGAGTCTACCCTCTATGCTGTATTTTTGAGAAAAGGTCTATGAGGTGGTATAACTGGGTCCAAACCAGTTATGTTGGGGATGATACCTCCAAAGCCACTTTTAAGCATCTATAGAAAGAGGGGGCAGTAGCTCAAATTATTGCCTCCTCTCTTTGACTATAAAGGAAAAAACATGGTTTGGCGATTGGCATTGGATATGGGGACTAATTCTTTGGGGTGGGCGACTTTTGCGTTAAATTCCAATGGAGAAATTAAAGAATTAAAAGATTCTGGCGTTCGTATTTTTTCTGATGGGCGAGAGCCTTCGAGTAAGGATCGTGTAGGAGAGAGTCTTGCCGTTGAAAGACGTTTGGCACGGGGTGTCAGGCGCAACAGAGATCTTTCATTGAAGCGAAAAAGACAACTCTTAAATCATTTGGTAAAGCTTGGTCTAATGCCAGAGGATGTAAAAGAGCGTAAAGCACTAGAGAATCTTAACCCCTATGTTTTAAGAGCGGCTGGAATTGAACGTATTTTAACGCCCTATGAATTAGGACGTGCTTTATTTGGGCTTGCTCAACGCCGAGGATTTCTATCAAACCGCAAGAGTGATGGTGATGATGAAGAAACAGGCAAAATCAAACCTAAAATTTCAGAATTAAGAGCAGCGCTTGGCGATCAAACCCTTGGTCAATGGATGAATTGCCGTTTGCAAGCAGGAAAATCTATTCGTTTTCGGGGGGAAGAAGGTGATCTTTATGCAGACCGCGCCATGTATATCCAAGAATTTGACCGCATCAGAGATCAACAGCAAGCCCATCACAGCCTTACCGCTCAAAACTGGGATGACATACGCAATGGAAATAAGGATCAGGGCTTTGACGGGATTTTCTATCAACGTAAATTAAAACCTGTAGAGCGGGGTCGCTGTGAATTTTTTATAGATGAATATCGCGCCCATAAAGATTTACCCGCCGCCCATGAATTTAGGATATTACAGGAAATCGGCAATCTTCAATATTATGATGAACGCCAAGAAAAACATAGCTTAAATGAAGCGCAACGAGAAATCTTGATTGAAAAGTTACATCATCAGAAAACAATGTCTTTTAATGCCATTCGAAAATTAAAGACTCCAGATGGTGCATTGCTTTTTCCAAGAGAATGCCTGTTTAATTTGGAAAATGGACCCCGTGATAAATTAAATGGTCATCTCACAGCCATTGACATGCGAAAACCTGATGTTTTGGGGGAATTATGGAATGAGTTAACGCCAGATCAACAAAATGATATTATGGAAATGTTACATGATGCAGAGGAAGATAACCTTCTCATTACAGATTTAATCTCTGGTTTTGGGTTGAGTGAAAATCAAGCAAAGGCTTTATGTAAATTTAAACTTTCCGCAGCAACAGGACATTTATCACGTAAATTTATGATGCGTTGCGCAGCCATCATGCGCGAAGATCATCTTGGCTATGATGCAGCGGTACGTGAGGTCTATGATGATGACGGAGTTTTCTTTCATCATAGCAGGTATGACGTTGGTCAATTACTGGAAAAACTTCCTTATTATGGCTCACTATTAAAGGGCAGTGTGATTGGCGGGAAACCTTTGGACTTTGATGCGGATGAAAATCCAGAACAACATTACGGTAAAATCAATAACCCAACAGTGCATGTAGCCTTAAACCAACTGCGAAAGCTGATCAACTGTTTAACCGAACGTTTTGGCGCACCAGCGGAAATCCATATCGAACTTGTCCGTGATTTAAAGAAAACCGCCAAAGCGCGAGATGAAATCGCCCAACGAAATAAAAAATTTGCCAAAGAAAACGAAAGACGCTCAGATATCTTCCGTGAACTTCATAAGGGGACTGATCCCTCAGGTCTTGACTTAAAGAAAATACGGCTATGGGAGGAATTAGGGCCAGATCAATTTTCCAGACCCTGCCCTTTTTCGGGTAAAAATATATCGGCAGCTATGTTGTTTAATGGAGAAGCTGAGATCGAGCATATTTTACCCTTTTCTAGAACATTGGATAATGGCACCTCCAATTTAACTGTGGCAATTCGTAGAGCAAACAGAGTTAAGGCTAATCAAACCCCATATGAAGCATTTGCAAGTGGGCAGCACGCTGATAAAGGAATGATTTGGCATGAAATTTCCGACCGTGCAAAGATTTTTCCTTCTTATAAACGGTGGCGGTTTGATGCAGATGCAATGGAGAAATTTGAAAAAGAAGGCGGTTTCCTCGCTCGTCAATTAAGTGATAATGCCTATATATCAAAGATCACCAAACGCTACCTAAGTCATATTTGTGACGGTAATAAAATTGCAACTATTCCTGGGGGATTAACGGCGATGATGCGGGGGAAATGGCATTTAAATAGCCTCCTTGGGGATCATAATTTTAAGGAACGTAATGATCACCGTCATCATGCAATTGATGCCTTTGTTGTGGGGCTGACAGATCGTGCTATGCTACAAAAAGTGTCAAATAACTCAAAAAGAAGTGCTGATAACCGTGTGTATATTGAACTGCCTGATATCACTGTTTGGCGTAATCAGTTGAAAGAGAAATTAGCGAATATGCTTATTTCTTATAAGGCGGATCATGGGGTGAATGGTAAAATGTATAAGGAAACCGCATATGGTATCATTGCACCAGAAAAGCAAGATCCAGATTTAAAAGGGTATAATCTTGTCACACGAAAGAAAATTGGCTCTCTTACTGAAAAAGAAATAAGGGCTATTCGTAATCGTGGCTGGCGCAAGCGGATTGAACAATATATCTATGAAGCTAAGGCGGTTGGTGTGAAATTAGATAAGGCGCTTATTGAATTTGGAAAAGAAAACAATATTAAAACCATTCGGATTTTAGTGTCAAATCAATCTGCAACAAAGATTCCTTCCGTCCGCTTTAAGGCCTATGCCCCTGATTCATATGTTTGTGTTGATATTTGGCAAACACCAAAGGGTAAAGCGGGGAAATGGAAAAAAGGTCAGCATGAATGGAAGGGTGCCTTTTGGTCTTACGCAGAGTGCAAAGGGGAAAAACCAGATAAAAATAAGGGAAAGATCGAAGGAAAAGAACTTCACCCAGCCGCCAAATTTATCACGCGGCTTTTTAAGAATGATATGATTGAAATGGAAGAAGACGGTGAAATAAAAATTATGCGCGTAGCAGGTTTTAGTACAACCAATAATAGAATTGATCTGCGCCCTCAATATGAAACAGATGGCAAACGGAGGTATATTTCGATTAATGTCCTAAAAAATCTATTCAAAAGCAAAATAAATTACAGTGAAGATGGTCAACGTAGGGGGTAAATATGGTCACGCAAGTTGTTGAAATAACTGAAGATGGTCATTATCTCTCAAAATATAGGGGATTTATGCTGGTTAAAAAATCAGAGACTGAAGCCGGACGCATTCCCCTTGATGATATCACCATTTTGATTTTATCAGCTCATCAGATTACCCTATCTAAAGGACTGATGGTGGAACTTGCCGAGCGAAAAACCCCGATTATGACCTGCGGTAAAAACTATCATCCTCTTTCCTTCACTCTGCCTTATGATAGTCATTTTGATCAAGCGGGTATTTTATGGGCGCAAATCGATTGTAGCCAGCCCTTAGCAAAGCGTATTTGGAAATCTATTGTTTTTGAAAAAATAATGAACCAGCAAAGGGTCTTAGAATATTTTGAGAAAGATTCTCCCGTGGTAGGAGACTTAAAAATATTGGCAAAACGCCTTAAATCTGGTGATCCAGAAAATATGGAGGCACAGGCCGCCCGCCTCTATTGGCGGGCATTATTTGGAAATGACTTTCGCCGTGACCGTAGGACAGGTATTGAAAATGCCCTTTTGAATTATGGTTATAGTATTTTACGCGCTGCCATGGCGCGGGCTATTTGCGGGGCTGGCCTTACGGCGGCTCTTGGCATTCATCACCATAACCGTAAGAACCCCTTTGCTTTAGTCGATGATTTTATGGAGATTTACCGCCCCTTAATGGATATGGAAATTCGCAAAATAATAGAATCCACAGAATTGAAAGAAGAGTTAACTCCTGAAATTAAGCGAAAATTAACCAAGGTATTAGATAATGATGTTCACCTTATAAAAGGGGTTTCAACTGTAATGAATTCAATGCACCGTTTGGCACAAACATTTGTCAGTAGTTTGCATGCGAAAGAAAATCACCTTGAGTTCCCCACTTTAATTCAGGCGGGAAAGCTATTTTAACGATGCTCCGAGATCAGAAATATTGGCTAAGTGGATATAATATCTTGTGGATGTTAGTGATGTTTGATTTACCAGTTGTTGAGAAACCAGACCGGAAGGCAGCTTCACGGTTCAGGAATTTTTTATTGGATCAAGGATTTGCTATGGCTCAATTTTCAGTCTATTATCGAATGCTCTCTGGAAAAGAAAAAGCACAGACTATGGAAAAACGAATCAGAGAAAATTTACCAGATTACGGATCGGTGCAAGTCATTGCCATCACAGATAAGCAATATGAGAATATGAAAGTTTTTAAGGGTAAATATCGTGAAAATACAAAAAAAAGAGAGCAATTACTCTTATTTTAATTTGATTATTGAGGGTTTTAAAAACAGATAAGCACTAACTAATCAATATTATCAATCAGTTAGTGCTTATCTAGTATAGCTAATCAGAAATCTTGGTCAACCCGCAACTTTACATCGCCGCCTAATTCTCTTAAAAAAAGTATAGCTAATCAGAAATCTTGGTCAACCCGCAACCGGCCTGATGTATGTACAGTTTCGCAAAAGAGTATAGCTAATCAGAAATCTTGGTCAACCCGCAACCAGAGAGATCTTTGTTCCTAGGGTGTTTTAGTATAGCTAATCAGAAATCTTGGTCAACCCGCAACCCATATAAAGCAGGGCAGAATCATTAATTGTTAACGTTTCTTTAGGTTAAGGTGACGATTTTAGTATCTTCTTTTCTTAAAATAGA
>JADGEY010000730.1 GCA_016744185.1 Emcibacteraceae bacterium
AGCTAGTATATATATATATGTATAAGAGAAGAGAGATTTTTACTGTTTAAGGTTTAATAATACAATAAGGTTCCTGTGGCAGCTTAACATAAATTTATGATAAATCATAAATTTATTTTACTTTAAAGTTACGATATTTAAGAATTACTTACTTACTTTAATCCCGTGACTCGAAAATCGTAGGGGAAATCAATGTTGACGCTCCGTAACAAATTTTACGCCAATCTTTACGCTTTTTTACTTTATCCAACAAAACATTAATATCCATTTCGGTCCACTCTTTGATGTCGTCAATATATGTTCTTTTCGGCCTACCTCTTTTTCTGCATCCTTCAACCATTCCTTGCAGAATAGTTTTAGTGATGCTTTCGTGTCTAGAGGTGTGACCGAACCATTTTAATTTTCGACGTTTAACAGTTTGTAGTAATGGTTCGTATTTTCCAATAAGCGATATCATCTTGTTTTTAACATATATATTTGTCTTGCCTTCTTTGTAGTTTATTCCCAATATTCTTCTATGTGATTTATTCTCAAATCC
>JADGEY010000731.1 GCA_016744185.1 Emcibacteraceae bacterium
TATATATATATATTCACGTATATATATAAACATATACACTTATACACCAATGATATAATCACAATGATTGATGGAGATCGACAAGTGATTCGGTATTTGAACCCAGTAGGAAAAGAGTAGTCCCTCCTTAGCACACACAAGCTCACGTCACGTGATACGTGTTGAGTGAACTATTGTTGATATTATTATGTGTGTGTGTGTGTGTGTGTGTGTGTGTGTGTGTGTGTGTGTGTGTGTGTGTGTGTGTGTGTGTGTGTGTGTGTGTGTGTGTGTGTATGTGTGTGCTTGTGCTTGTATGTATACACAACCCTATAGGGTTATTATTACCCTATAGGGTTTATAATGTAGGGCATACAATATAGGGCATATTATGTAGGCCCTATAGGCTCTGTATATGCAAGCCTGATACACCTGTAATAGTGGCAAGGTGTGTAAATTAGTGTAATAGTGTGTAAAGTGGTGTAATGTAGGACAGTGTTCAGTGCAGTGTTCAGTGCAGTGTTCAGTGCAGTGTTCAGTGCAGTATTCAGTGCAGTGT
>JADGEY010000732.1 GCA_016744185.1 Emcibacteraceae bacterium
ATCATCATCATCATCATCATCATCATCATCATCATCATCATCATCATCATCATCATCATCATCATCATCATCATCTGTTTCTTCATCGTCATTCTCATCTCCAATCATGTGCAGACAATGACAAAAGACACAATGAATGATCAGACACAAGGCATGGCCACCACTACGAACAATGCTTCATCTTCAAATGCACCACTCTCGTCTCCTGCAGACGGCAGCCATGATGACGAGAGAAGATCATCGTCGTTGAAGAGAAGCTCGATCACCGATTTGGACAGGCTGCGACTGCGTGAAATGTACATGAAATCTTCCGAGGACGAAGAGAAGCGAAATAAACAAATACAACTGCAAACAGAACAGCAACAACAAAAACAGGAACCACAACCACAACAAAAACAGGAACCACAACCACAACAACAACAAGGAATTAAATCATCCCCGATAGCCACTAATTGTGAGAATATGTTTAAATATAAGAAGCCACCTAAAGTAGATAGTTCTTCTAGTTTCTCCAATGAAGAAGACAATAGATCCAGGC
>JADGEY010000733.1 GCA_016744185.1 Emcibacteraceae bacterium
ATTTACCCCTTTTTATTATAAATTGACCTATTTCACTTGATTGATAGTATTAGTATACCACTCCCACATACGCAGTATAACTCGGTTGTATCCTAGAAGTTACTACTTTTACCTCACACACACACACACACACACACACACACATCAATACAAAGTGTGTCACGTGTACCTGACCATAGGGTTATTTAAACTCAATACACCCACTGTATACCCTATACATACCCACATCCCCACCAACACCCCCACTCCACCCTCATCACTATGTCTATGGATCGTGCATCACCCGCTCGTAGGTCGGGTAGTATGTCTTCCTTATTTTACACATTACGTCGTATGGGATCTAAAGGAAGTATATTCTCTTCCAATAACGATTACAGTAGAAGGTCTCTCAAAAAACAACGGAAAACTTTACCCGAAGATTTCGACAGAAGACAATCCCTAGAATACGAACACAATTTACCTCCTCCTGCTCCTGGCGTATATCATAATGTAAGACAATCTCGTCCGTTATGTCATAAGGTTTATTAATGTGTTACCT
>JADGEY010000735.1 GCA_016744185.1 Emcibacteraceae bacterium
TTCATACCACAAATTTTATTCACGAATAAAATTTTTTATAATTTTTTTCACGAAATAATGGAAATTGTTGTTCAATTATTTCAATAATTAATATACATACATATAATATTTTAATCTATTTTATAATACTATATTATAATCTAGCATTTGTCAAAGTTTCATGCAAATATATTCATACGCAAAAAAGTTATGAGCATTTAAAAATTGTCAATTTTTGAAATTATCGTAAAAATATGAACTTTGACCTTGAATATCTATGAAATAAATTACAAATATTTTAAATATTTTAGCTGTATGTAAATATATTAGATTAACTTATTCAAATAAAGAAAAAATGGTAAAAATATAATAAATAATAAAAAAGTTATAGTCATTTCAATATTATCATTTTATGAAAATTCAATTTTTCGAAAAAATTCAATTTTTTTGTAACTTCTCTAGATGGCCCAATATTTTTTTTTTCGCCAAAAAATTTTGGAAAACTAATTTTTTTTAATATTATAACATTCTGTGAAAATTTGAAAAAAATCGGAGTT
>JADGEY010000736.1 GCA_016744185.1 Emcibacteraceae bacterium
CTTGACCTTGTAATGAACAACATTTACCCCTAGTACTCTACACAAACAACCTTGACCCCTCGTAGGCTACACGCCGTTCCAAAGCTGTGCCCTTGACGACAATACCGCCCTATGTTTGACCTTGCTGCTGGAACGTTTACCCTCTGTACCCGAGAAAGTGAAGAACTTTGCCATGAATAGGCGAAGTTCTATTATTGACAGTTGTTAGTGTGTGTGTGTGTGTGTGTGTGTGTGTGTGTGTGTGTGTGTGTGTGTGTGTGTGTGTGTGTGTGTGCGATTGTGTGCGATTGTAGGTGAGTGTATATGTGTATAAGGGAGTAATAGTGTATGAGTGTGTGTGTATGTGTGTATTAGGGAGTAATAGTGAGTATGTGTGTATGTGTGTATGTGTGTGTGTATCTATAAAGAAGTGTGTAGGCACATATGTGATGATATGTTGAGGTGTTAGTATATAAGTGGAAGCATCAGTGTATGTGTGTATGATGTGTTGCTAGATATGATTTCTCTTTATTATATATAAATCATCATTTACAT
>JADGEY010000737.1 GCA_016744185.1 Emcibacteraceae bacterium
TACCTACACACATACATACTCACATACATACTCAATACAAATTCACAAACACATACCCTTTTACACTTACATTTAGATACATGCACAGACATACACACAAACAGATACATACACACACACACACACACACACACACACACACACACACACACACACACACACACACATACCTACCTACATTCACTCCTACATATTTAGCATTACATTTATCATTTTTATAAGCTGCTGTTTTCATTTCATTTTACATCAATTCATTTCAGATTCCGTGAACATTTATTGTTGTGTATTATTTTCTAGAAATTTCTTTTTATTGTCACATTTTTACATTTTCTTTTACCACCATCCTCATATAACTCTATAATCGGTGTATCGCTATATGTAGACGTACATGTGCATACATGATATATCTTTGCTAGGAGTGTTTGTATAGATCTCTCTCTCTCATTGGTCGACACTCTTGGTCCCATTATATTAGTTAAAAATAGATTTGATCATGATCTTCACCATCACCATCATCATCATCATAATCATCTC
>JADGEY010000073.1 GCA_016744185.1 Emcibacteraceae bacterium
AAATTAAATGAGCTTGGCGGTGCAAATGGCATTGGACGGCTTGATTTGCTTGAAAATAGGTTTATTGGCATGAAGTCACGGGGCATCTATGAGACCCCTGGGGGGACGATCATGCTGGCGGCACATAGAGGGATTGAATCCATTACAATCGACAAAGGGGCTATGCATCTTAAAGATGAAATAATGCCCCGCTATGCAGAGCTGATCTATAATGGTTTTTGGTATTCCCCTGAAAGAGAGATGCTGCAAGCTCTGATCGATAAATCACAAGAACATGTGTGCGGTACGGTAAGGCTGAAGCTTTATAAGGGCAGTGTGTCGGTTGTTGGGCGTAAATCCCCTCAGTCGCTTTATTCGATGGAGCATGTCACGTTTGAAGAAGACCAAGTTTACGATCAGAGAGATGCAGAAGGCTTTATTAAACTCAATGCCCTGCGCTTAAGGCTTCAAAAAAAGCGTGGCTCGGCAAATATTAATCCGAGTTACGATTAAGAAGCTTCTAAAAGTTAATCTATCCAAAAATAAAGGGCGTTCAGAATTTTGAACGCCCTTTATTTTTGATAATTTTGATAGACCTGAAATTAAGGGGTCTTTTTTTCTTCTCCTGGGTGATAACGGCTTTCCATGTTTTTAAGGATGTCTTCTTTATAAAAAAGAACATCTCTAAAAGTCCCTTTTGTAAAAATTTTGGCTTGATCGTCAAAATGTTTATTATCTGGGTTGCTGTTAATCCCTCCTGCTGTAAGGGCTTTTGCTTTTAACTTATCGCCAAACTGTACAGAAGCGATAAAGCTATTACCGCTCGTGCCGTAAAAGTTTTTCGTCCCTGAGTATCTTCTTGCACCAAAAGAGGCAAGCGCACCCCAGCGGGCAGAGGCATAGCCAACAGGAAGGCTTGGTTTATCATCAGAAAATTTTTGTTTAATATCTCCTGTTATACGCTGGTATCTATTGACTTTTCCAAATTCAACTTTCCATGTGCCGAAATCTTTCATCATTAGGTTCATTGCGGCATGTAGGGATTCAAGCTGCGGCTGTCCTGCCATATCTTCGCTCATAACATCAATATAATTCCGGTTATTTTTGCCTGACAATGCTCGCAAAGCTTTGTCTTTACGCATTTTTGTTAGTAAATCTGCCGCCCAAAATACGGCTAATGTTGTTTCTTTGGATTCTAATCCATAGCGATAATCCCAAGATTTTAAAAATTCTACCGCTTCTTTTAAATCAGATTTTTTAAGGTCATTGCTTTTTTCAAATGATTTGACAAGCGCAGGGATCAATTTATCAAATGCAGGCATATAGCTGTCATATCCCGCCGTTATCAGACTATCGATTGTAAAATCCGTGACGTTATTCAACATTTCTATAGCGTGCCGTCCGCGGGGATTTTCTGTTGTGCTTGACATATAAATTGGGAAGTCTGCTTTTTTAGGACTATTTTTTCCCGTAACAGAAAAAGGCCAGTTATTTGTATTTTGAATCCAGCCATTTTTGGGATTTACAACGTTAATCGCCTCATCAACATCATGAAGCCCTTTCCAGTCTGTATCAGGGTTGCTGCCATCTACTGGTTTTCTATAGTCATATTTTACATTTCGAATAGGGTGAAAATTTCCATGAAAATAGGCAATATTACCTTCGCTATCAGCAAAGATTGTATTATTTGATGAATTTGCCTTATATTCCATCATCTTATGATATTGCTTATAATTTTGAGCTTTGGTGCGCAGGAACGATTGGGCAAGAGCCTTTACGGGCTTAAACATCATTTTAACGGCGACCCATTTGCCATTTTCTTCTCTAATAATAGGACCATGATGGCTATGAAAAACGCTCATCGTCTTTTTCTTCATGCCATCTTTGGTTTTATAGGGAATGTCTATTTTACTTTGGGTTAACTCTCGTTGCTCGCTTCCATATTGATAGAAAAATTTCCCGTCTTTTTCTATAATCGTCTCTAAAAACTCATCAATCACATCAGCGTAGCTTGACGTATGCATCCAGCCCGCATTTTCATTAAATCCTTGATAGATAAAAAACTGCCCCCATGTAAGAGCGCCATAAGCATTCAGACCTTCTTCGCTAACCATATGGGCTTCTTCTCTAAAAAAGAATGTAGTATGGGGGTTAATATAAAGCAGAGCTTTGCCATTTTTTGTATTGCTTGGCGCAATGGCAAAACCATTTGATCCTCTTGGCTCTAAATCAGGGTCTTTTATAGTTTTAGGCGATAGGCTTGCGTATTGTCGCTCTGGTGCATTGCCGTAAAATTTCTTTAAATTACGAATAGATACTGATTCAATATCACCACCAATAGACCCTTCACTAAAGGATAATGCCATCCAAGGTTCAAAATGTTTAATCACTTTTGGTTTAATCTGCGGATTCATATACAGAAAGTAATTAAGCCCATCAGCGTAAGCCACCATGAGTTTTTTTAAATAATCAGGGCTTCCTGCATAGCGTTTTTTCAAATCTTTTGGCGTGACAAATAATTTCATTCTAAGGTCACGGAATATTGCTTTTTCACCTTCGGCTTCGGCAAGCCGTCCCATGGCGTTTAAATAATTAATCTCAACACGGTTAAAATCATCTTGGCTTTGGGCGTACATCAAGCCAAACACAGCATCTGCATCCGTTTTGCCATAAATATGAGGAATGCCCCATTTATCCCGAATGATCGTAATATTTTGTGCCTGAGCCTTCCAGCGATCAACTTTTGATTTTGATATAATGCTGGAAGTTTTTTTATCTGTAATATTTGCAGTATTTGAATCTTGATCATCATTTGATGCAGGTGAGCAAGAAATAAGTGCGAAAAAAGAAACGCTTAACAATAGTTTTTTCATGGTATTTTCCCTATAGCCTATTTACATAGTTAATTTATAACAATAGGGGAGGGAAATACCAGTTTTATTTTTTGATCTTCAAAGCTTTATATTTAAAGATCATAGAACTTCAAATAAAGCCGCTGCGCCCATGCCGCCGCCAACGCACATGGTTACCACTACATATTTAACGCCCCGCCTTTTGCCTTCGGTAAGAGCATGCGCAGTCATGCGTGATCCGCTCATGCCGTAAGGGTGACCAATTGAAATTGCGCCGCCATTTACATTGAAAATATCATTATCAATCCCAAGATGGTCACGGCAATAAAGAGCCTGCACCGCAAAGGCTTCGTTAAGCTCCCAAAGACCAATATCATTCATTTTAAGCCCTGTTTGCTTAAGCAGCTTTGGAATAGCATAAATTGGTCCAATGCCCATTTCATCAGGGTCACAGCCTGAAACTGCCATTCCTCGATATAATCCTAAGGGAGAGAGGTTTTTTTGTTCAGCTATTTTGCGATCCATAAGAACGCAGGCGGACGCAGCATCTGAAAGCTGGCTTGCATTACCTGCTGTGATAACGCCGCCTTCAAACACAGGATTTAAAGAAGATAGGCTTTCAGCCGTTGTAGAGGGCCTATTGCCTTCATCTTTTAAAAGCGTGACATCTTCAAAAGTGATTTTGCCTGTTTCACGGTCTTTAATCGCTTTTGTTGTTGCAAGAGGGACGATCTCATCATCAAATAAACCTAAATCCTGTGCTTTTGCAGTGCGTATTTGGCTTTGCAGGGCATATTCATCTTGGGATTCTCTGCTGATATTATAACGCTCGGACACGGTTTCTGCGGTTTGCAGCATGTTCATGTAAGCATGTTTTTGAAGAGCTGTAAGGTTAGGGTCTTTTTCTTCCATAAGCCATTTAAAGGCCTTATTTTGAACAAGAGAGATAGAATCAACGCCGCCTGCTACTGCAATATCTACCTCGCCGCACATAATTTGCCGTGCGGCAATGGCAAGCGACATAATGCCCGATGCACATTGACGGTCAATCGTTGCGCCAGCGACCTTAGTCGGAAGTCCTGCTGCAAGAGCCGCCATGCGCCCAATGTTCCAGCCTGTTGTGCCGCAGGGTAGTGCGCTGCCCATGATGCAATCTTCTACTTCATCAGGCGCAATTCCTGCACGCTCTACCGCATGGCGGACTACATGCCCTGCAAGGGCTGGGGATTTTGTGATGTTAAAGCCCCCCTTAAAGGCTCTTCCAATCGGGGTTCTTGCCGTTGATATAATGACAGCTTCACGCATGATAAATCCTTGTCTGATTTTAATTTATAATGAGAAGGCATTAAATAGTAATTTGTGTGGAGATACAAGCAAAATAAAACGATCGTTTTATCTTAGGTGAATAGCATTTAATACTCGACAATGGATTAAAATTTAACTACCACTCTAGCCATAAATAATTTAACCCTAGAATAGTTTATAATTAAGGAAAAAACTGTGATTGAGAAAAATCAATTTAAAGACCATGAACATGTTGTGATGATAAATGACAGAAAAACAGGTCTTAAAGCAATTATTGCGGTTCATGATACATCTTGCGGCCCTGCTGCGGGGGGCTGCCGTATGTTTCCTTATACAAGTCAAATGGACGCTCTAAATGATGCCTTAAGATTGTCACGGGGCATGAGCTATAAAAATGCTGTTGCAGGACTTCCCCTTGGCGGCGGAAAATCAGTTATTATTGGTAATCCTGCAACTGATAAATCAGATGAGCTATTTAAAGCATTTGGAAAATTTATTGATAGCCTAAATGGTCTTTATATCACTGCTGAAGATGTGGGCATTACGGTAGAGGATATGGAAATTGTCTCTTCTGTTACGGATCATGTGGCGGGGCTTGATAATGGAGAGCATGCAAGCGGTGATCCGTCTCCCTTTACAGCGGACGGCGTTTTTCATGGTATTAGAGCGGCTGTAAAACATAAATATGGACGAGATGACCTTAAAGGCATGACAGTTGCTGTGCAGGGCGTGGGGCATGTGGGATATTATCTCTGCAAGCATTTACATGCCGCTGGGGCAAAGCTATTGGTTGCGGACGTTAATCAGGCTGCTTTAAAAGTTGTAAAAGATGAATTTGACGCTGTTATTGTTCCAACAGATGAAATTACCTCTGTTCAGTGTGATGTGCTTTCCCCTTGCGCGCTTGGGGCGACGCTTAATGAGCTTTCTATTCTAACCATTAAAGCGTCTGTTATAGCAGGGGCGGCGAATAATCAACTTGCAACGGATGAAGATGGTAAAAGATTAAAAGATGCAGATATTCTTTATGCGCCTGATTATGTGATTAATGCGGGCGGCATTATCAATGTTTCAGCGGAAACAACGGGGCGGTATGATGTTAATGAAGTAAATAAAAAAGTTAATAATATTTACAATAGCTTAGGGTCTATTTTTAAGAATGCAGATGAGCAGGGGCTTGCAACAAATGTCATTGCAGATAAGCTTGCGATAGAGCTTGTTATTGCTGCAAGAGGTTAAATTTTAAAATCTAAAGCAAGCATTTTCTAATTAGAAAAATTTTTCTAATTAGAAAATGCTTGCTTTTTTTGTCTTTCTAGCCTTTATTAGAGAAAATCTTTCATTAAAGGAGCTAGCTCTATGAGTAATAAAAAGACTGAAACTGTTGCCGCTGTAGATATAAGTGATGAAAAAATTCACTGGAAACAAGATATGAGCTACGGTCAATATCTTGCTCTTACCGATATATTATCGGCTCAGAACCCTATGTCAGATCAGCATGATGAAATGCTTTTCATTATCATACATCAAACGTCAGAGCTTTGGATTAAGCTTTCAATACACGAGCTTACAGCAGCCATTGGTCATATTAAAAAAGATGAGCTGGGCAGCGCCTTTAAAATGATTTCTAGGATTGCCCGCATTCAAGAGCAGCTTATCCAGTCATGGAACGTTCTGTCAACCATGACACCAAAAGACTATTTAAGCTTTCGGGATAGTCTTGGACAATCTTCTGGCTTTCAGTCTTATCAATACCGCATTATGGAATTTGCGCTAGGTAATAAAAATAAAGCGATGATTAAAACTCATGAAGCCTATCCAGAAATTTATGAAAAAGTAAATGCAGCTCTTCATGCGCCAAGCATTTATGATGTAACGCTTGGGCTGTTAAAAGAGCGAGGCTTTGATGTTCCTGATGATATTCTAAAGCGTGATTTATCAGAAGCTTATGTGGCAGATAAACGTATTGAGAAAATTTGGAATGAAATTTACACTCAAAGTGATAAATACTTTGACCTCTATGAGCTTGCAGAAAAGCTGGTTGATCTTGAACATAGATTCCAAACGTGGCGTTTTAGCCATATGAAAACAATTGAGCGGATTATCGGATACCGCCGTGGTACGGGCGGTACGGGCGGCGTGAGTTACCTTGTTAAAGCTTTAGACCTACAGTTCTTTCCAGAATTATGGTCTGTTCGCACTCACCTATAGAGCTTTACGATTTAATTTGTTCCAGCACAGCCTTAAAAAGAGGGCTGTGCTGATTGCCAAGCTCCATAATAATATCAAAATGGTTAAAGTCCTGCATTTCAATATAAAGGCTTTTATGACCCGCCTCTTTCCATGCTTTTTGATAATCTTTAGTCTGGCGTTTAAATTCTGATGTCTCATTCTCACCATAGCTAAAAATACTAGGGCTTATATCTTTTCTGAGCATATCTGGGGAGGGAAGATGAAATAAGGGACTGGCAGACTTCGCATCAGAAAGGCTCATTTTTAAAGGCTCATTCACATAAGTATTAACCAGAGGCTGTAAATCATAAATGCCGCTTACAGCACAAACTCCTTTGATAGGGCAGCATTTAAAGCCGTGTTTTACCCAGTCCATAGACATGACTTCCATCACAAGATGCGCTCCTGCTGAGCTGCCTGAAAGAGTTATATTACTGGTATCTCCTTGAAAAGATGCCGCAGATTTTATAGCTGCAACAACGCCGCTTTGGGTTTGAGAAATAATTTCCGCCATGGTGGCTTTTGGGGCAAGCTGGTAATCGAGCGCAATAAAAATAATCTCATGACTGTTAAAATTAGGCGCAGCAAAAGCACTTTCATCTTTGCTAAGCTCCTGCCAATATCCGCCATGAATATAAATATGTATAGGATATGTTTTTGCAGGAGAGCTTTTAGCGTCTTTTGGCAGGAATATATCCATGACAGACCGTTCTTCTGCCCCATATTTCATGCCTAAAATCATGTTATCTTTTAATTCTTCTCGTGCGGCTACACTTTCATTAATATATCTGTTAATATAGAGCATAATATCCTCTATGCAGCTGCTAGGAGAATATTCTTTTTCTAATGTTTTATGATCCATTAATTTATAATCAGCCATTTTAGTCCCTTATTTTCTCATTAATGTGACATAGGATTTTTTGAGGGGCAAGCTATATTTTATTTTCCTAATTAGAAAAAACTTTTCATTTTGGAAAAATATGTTATCTTACTGCTAGATAGGGTATTAAATATGATTAATAATAAAAATCCAAAACCGGCTAATGAAATGTCTTCTTTGGGGGAGCGCATCGCTTTTTTACGCAAAGAAAGAGGTCTTACGTTAAAAGAAATGAGCGATCTTGTTGGTCTGCCTGTTTCAACCCTTTCAAAAGTCCAAAATAATCAGGCAACCTTAAATTACCATAATTTAATGAAACTCGCTCTTGGGCTAAATGTAAATATTTCCGCTCTTTTCGATGAAAAACAATATGAACATCAGCCAAAAGCAGGACGAAGAGTGATTACCCTAAAAGGGCAGGGATTAATAAATGAGGTGGATCGCTATCAGGTAGAGGTTCTCGCCTCTGATCTTTTAAATAAAAATATGCACCCAGGGATTTTAACCGTTCAGCCAGCAGACGCAGAGGGGATAGGCTCTTTAACAGGGCATGCAGGGGAAGAATTTGTTTATGTCCTTGACGGTATAATCATAGTTCATAGCGAGGATTACCGTCCTATAACGCTGCATAAAGGGGACAGCGTATATTTAGATAGCATGTCTGGTCATAAATATGTTTCAGCGACAAATCAGGCTGCACAAATACTCGTTATTTGTTCTGGCGTGAATAGTGAAACGTCATAAAATAAGAAAGATTAAAAGAATATGTTATCCCGTAAAGATTTTGAAAAGCTCGATAAAAATGATAATTTAAAGGATTTTAGGTCTAAATTTTCTCTGCCAGAAGGTCTAATTTATTTTGATGGTAATTCACTCGGAGCAATGCCAAAAGAGGCTGCGCTGCGGGCTAATGAAGTTGTTGTAAAGGAATGGGGACATGACCTTATTCAAAGCTGGAATAAAGCGGGCTGGTTTCATCTTACCGAGAAAATAGGCAATAAAATAGCCAAGCTTATCGGCGCAAATGAGGGAGAGGTTATTTGCACGGACGCAACAGGACTTAATCTATTTAAAATCCTTGCCGTAGCCTTAAAAATGCGCCCAGAGCGTAAGATTATTTTAATGGAAGGCAGTAACTTCCCAACCGATAATTATACTGCGCAGGGTTTAAGCCAAATAATGGGGCAGGGGCATGAGGTTAAATTTGCCGAAAAAAATGATATTTTAGAAGCCATTACAGAAGATGTCGCCGTGGTTTCTTTAACGCAGGTACATTATAAAAAAGGGCATCTTCTGGATATGAAAGCCATCACCAAGAAGGCTCATCAAGTAGGCGCGCTCATCATATGGGATTTATGCCATAGCGCAGGTGCGCTTCCCATAGATTTAAACGGCTGTGATGTGGATTTTGCTGTGGGCTGCACTTATAAATATTTAAATGGAGGGCCGGGGTCACCTGCATTTTTATTTGTAGCGTCCCGTCATCAAGGCAAAGAAACCCAGCCCCTTACAGGGTGGTGGGGGCATAAAGCACCCTTTTTATTCGAGCAAGATTATGAACAGGCAAAAACAATCTGGCAGTTCCTAACAGGAACGCAGCCAATCCTATCACTCGCCACAGCCGAGGTTGGCATTGATATTATGGTCAGTGCAGACATGGAAGAAATCAGAAAAAAATCCATAAAAATGAGTGATTTATTCATTCAGCTTATAGACGAAAATTTAAAAGAATATGATTTCTGCATAGCCTCACCGCTAAATTCTGCCGAGCGAGGTAGCCAAATATCACTTTATTCAGAGAATGGCTACCCCATCATTAAAGCCCTAATTGCAGCAGGAGTAGTCGGTGACTTTAGAGCTCCAGACATTATGAGGTTCGGCTTCACACCGCTATATTTAAAATACACAGACCTATGGGACGCTGTACAGAGGCTTAAAGTAATCATGGAAAATGATGTCTGGAAAAAAGCAGAATTTAATGAGGTTTCATCGGTTACATGAAAATATTTTAAGCTATATTGCTGAATATAAACAATTGAAAAAAACTGTTGCGCTCCTAATGCTTCCAGATTATTTCGCCTTGATTAAAATATTGGTCAGCTACTTGGTTGTATTTTTTGATTGAAATGTTTTTTATATAATATTTTTGCTTTAATTTACTTTTCCAATGCTGAATTCTGTGACATTCTCCTGCTAAATAAATACTTTCATTTGCTTCAATAGGGAGTGAATAAATATTACCTATATTGTAATCTTTATATATTTCCAATCGTCTCGTTTTAAAAGTCCAAATACAGGTGTCTTCCCTGCTGCTCCTCGCCCTCTTTTTCCGCGAACACGGCGTGCGCCAAAGTAACTTTCATCCAGTTCAAACGTTCCCGCCGAAGCCCTAGAGCAGGCACAATGCTTTAAAATATAGAGGCGTAATTTTGCATATATTACTTTGCAAGAACGATGAGAAATATGACTAATTTGATGGGCTTCATAGGCGTTTAAATCCATTGCAAAGCACCTTAAAAGATGCTTGAATTTATCCTCCGAAATATGAGAACGGTTATAATATTTATTTTTGTTTGTGTTCATAATGACTTAGACTAACATATTGTTGCCTAAAGTTCACCAGACCCTTCATTATTACCTCTTTTGTTTCGTTAATTGAAATTTAGAGCTTGCTCCAAAACCTATAAAATTTATCTTAATATGGGCTAATTTATGGCTTATAAAAGGCTTGATTTATGGCTATTTTTCGGCTAATTTATGGCTATGAAATGGAAACCAGAATATAGAATTAGTGATAAGCTCTTGCTTATTATCCGAGGTATTGGCGAGTCAATTGGCGAGATAAAAGCATATCATTTGCCTGATACAGCCCTAGCCAAGCTAGAATTAAACGCCAGAGAACTTTCATCATTTGCCTCAACGAGCATTGAAGGGAACCCTTTACCTCTCACCGATGTAAAACAATTATTAAAGAATAGGAAAGAAAATATTCGCGATACCGAACGGGAAGTTTTAAATTATAATAACGCATTACAAAAACTATATCGGTTAGTTGGGCAAGGGGGTTTTGAGTTAAATATAAGGTTACTAGAAAAAATTCAGGGTTTAGTAGTTGATGGGTTATTGGATAATCCTTCGCATATCGGGGCAATCCGGCAAGACCCTGTTATTATTCGTAACCCTCGTAAAATAGATGAGATTACATTCATTCCTCCAGATGCCAAAGATGTTGAGTATCTGACAACGGAACTTATGAATTTTATAAATGATAATGTTGGAAAAATTGACCCTATTATTCTGGCGGGTATTTTTCATCGTCAAAATGTGATTATCCACCCTTTTATTGATGGAAATGGTCGAACTACAAGATTATTGACTACAGCTATATTGGGTCGTTCTGGTCTAGATCTATTTAAGATATTTAGTTTCGAAAATTATTATAACCGTAATATTACACGATATTTTAAAGCAGTTGGTTTAGAGGGTGACTATTATGATCTAAAAGATAATATTAATTATTCCAGTTGGCTTGAATATTTTGCCGAAGGTATCCTTGATGAATTACGACGAATTATAAAAATATTACCGACTAAAAGCCAACTTTCCCCACGCTTAGAGCCGCATCATCAACAGATTTTAGATTATATCGACCAAAAAGGTAGTATTACGCAACGTGAATATCAAGAAATTTCAATACGAAGTTTAGCATCTCGTAAATTGGATTTTGAGAAACTTGTTTCTTTGAATCTCATTGAACAAAAAGGGCGTGGACGAGGCACTTATTATGTTGCTACTGTTGTAAACTAAAGTAAGTTTAAATTATCACTATATTGTATCAATATTAGATTATCCAAATGTCCGCTTATGTCTCATACTTGCAAAAACATACACACTGATGTGGCAACAGCTTTCTGGACAATTTTTTAAGCGACATTCTGAATTTGCTCAAACTCCACCGGTGACATATA
>JADGEY010000074.1 GCA_016744185.1 Emcibacteraceae bacterium
CCTTAATTTCATTTGAGCTATCCCAAGTAACGCTGTTCCCGCCCCCTAAAATATTTTGTGCAGTACCTGTAATCATCTTCTCACTAGCCAAAGAAAGCACCTCAAAAGAAATCCCATCATCACGGGAAATCATAAGAGCGCTGCCCGCCCAGCGTCCAGCCCCTGCATATGCCCCCCAAAATAAAAGAGGAACTCTTACATCCTCTGCATTAAGGGTCGGCATATCCATAAGAATAGCCCCACTACTTGCAAGTTTCTCAATTTTTTGGCTTGGAATGCCCCCACTATCGGCAGGAATATTACGAGAACCAAAACTCGCCCCATAGCTAAGTCCCTCGCACTCAAACCCTTGGTTTGAAAGTTCAATGTTTTTAATCATAATTTTCTTTGCCCCCGTTTTAAAAGGCAGTTCCACCACGTCCCCGGGGGTAAGATCGCTGTATTTATAGGGCAGCGCAAAACCCACATGATCTCGTTCTTTCCAAGCTCTATCCAAATGAGTTTCAGATATATTTTTTGCTGCATTTGCCTCTAATACCAAAGGCATTCTGCGCTGAATAACTTGCAGCCCGCCTGCCTTTAATCTTTTTGCTCTTTGCAGACCCATTTGATAATCACGTTCAGGATCAATGTAAGATAGAGAAATTTCTTTAGGCAGCTCCAAATCTTGTGCGCGGCTTACCGTAATATCTGGCTGCGATGAAGGCTTTGATATAAGCTCATTTTTAGAAATAGAAAGCGATGTATCTCGCTGGAGCTTCTTAAATAAAACGCCCTCTCCTTCGCCAATAATATCGAAATGATAAGCCGCCGCTAAATCTTCTAAAACTGATCTTGTTTTTACTGTGCCAGAGATTACATAACCCTCTACCATTTGATCTAAATCTTCTACATTAACGCTCTTTAAATTGGCTCTGTTACATAAATCCAGAACCATATCTTGTAACGAAATTTGCCCGCCTTCATCGCCAAGGACTTCAAATGTTAAATTAGGAATTCGGTTTGCATATTCATCCAACGCCAAGTCTTCAAATAATACATAAGCAATATTGCGAAAATTATTTGTATTTTCACTGCCCTCAATCGACTCTATTAGCGGGTCTTTTTTTTGTGACTTTTCCCCTTTATATATTTTAAGGCTTCCAGATACCGCAAGTGAGCTATCCGCTTCTCTTAATAATTTACCATCTGCCCAAATTTTTCCAATTCCCCAAATCAGACGGGACGACAGAGCTACGGCAAAGGACGCTGAATATATATAGCTCACATTTGTGACCTTGCTTGATTGTTTGCCGCTGCCAACAGCTTTACTTGAACTTACTCGTTTTTCTTTAATCCCCGCCGACCAAATAACATTCCCCGAAGCCCTCATTCTACCATAAATAAGCGGCAATGGCTCACCATAAGAAGAGGTCTGAATATTTAGGTTTTTCAGCTTCGCTCCTTCTACCACCCTATCATTACCAGAGCCTGAAAAGCTTCTGTCCAATACACCCCCGACAAGCCCGCCAAATATTCCACCAATAGGCCCTGCGACCGCTGTTCCTATGGTTGTTAAAATTAAAGTTGCCATAAAAAACCTTTTCTATTTAAAAATTATCGAATTTCATCAAAAGAGAGAACTGCAAAAATCCTCTTTTCCCAGCGATCATCCAGCCTATGTTCTATTATTTTGCCACTTTTTTCATCTGCATGTAAAATGCCAATATCCGTGTAAAAAGCAGCATGTTCTATCCTTTTACCGAAATGAAAAAGCAAGATATCTCCTTGCTGTAAATCAAAGATTTTTTCATGAGAAACATATGGTTTTTGAACAAATCCTGCTTCAAGAGCTGCCTGCAAAAGAGCCCCTCTTTTTGGTCTGCGAACATAGTTCTGATGGCTTTTAATGTTAACGCCAACATCTTTCAAAACATGGCAAATTAACCCGACACAATCAAAGCCTTCTACCCTGCTTCGGCCCTGATGGCAAAATCTTACCCCAAGATAGCTTCTTGCCTTTAAAATTAGAGCTTTTCTTTTTATTTCATTACTATACATTGTTACAAAACCGACTTAAAAAATTATAGAGGACTATCCAATATGGATTTAAATTTACTAGGACTTCATATTCATGAATTAAGAAACCAATGCCGCTATATAGAGGCAAATATTGGTGTTTTCAGTCAAATGCTTGAACATAGAAGCTCCGTTGGTGTTTTCTTCACGCTTCAAGGCATTATGGTGGGGTCTAGCAATATCTCCCGTCTTGTATGGTCCCCTCGTAAAAAAGGCAAAGACCGCTCTGCCGCTCTACGTGATATGCTTGGGCTTCCTGAAAAACACCCCCTGAATAACAGCAATATCATTGGTCTTTTAGAACAGTCCGATGAAATGAATGATGCTTGGATTAGCCAATCTAAGAATGAATATATCCTCTATGATTTCATTGGCGAGATTGCATCAAGCCAACATAAAGACGCTGAAACTAAAAATATTTTCCGCGCTTACGATCCAACAAATCATACCTATTACTACCGTGGGCAAGCCTATAATCTAGATGCAATGTTAAAAGCTCTAGGCGATCTTGCCGATAGAGTAAACCAAGTTCATATCAAACTTTTCCCTGAACAATGGAAAGAGAGCGATGAAAATGGTAACCCTATTAATGCCAGTGATAAGCAAGATTCAGAAGCTGCTGAAAATGCTAAGAAAAAACGAGAGGCAACGAAGAAAAAAACCAAAAAAGTAGCTCCTAAAAAGAAACCCGCTGCTAAAAAGAAGCCTGCCGCTAAAAAAGAAAAATAATAATTTTCTTCATAGCTTGATTCTTAAAAATGGAGTCCTTGTGACTCCATTTTATTTAAGTCCAGGATATGTAAAAAGCGCATCATTCCCAGGAATAGAGACCTCCCCTTGAAAATTCAGAAAGTTAGAGAATTTATTCTTACAGCTTTCTGCTCGTTTATCACACCCCGCCGTGATTTTATAAATATCACCTACTGCAATATTATAAGGCATTTGGTCATAAAGTGTAATTCTGCCCGTTTCATAGTTTTTAATCTCGCAAAAAATTCCTGAATTCCTGCCCGTGACCCATCTTAAACCACCATAATTATAATATTTATCAGGCTTTAAGCCTCCGCCATCTAAAAAAATATCAAGCGATATAACAGAGGATACTTTGCTGACCTGTTCAAAATCATCTAGCTTAACATGACAGCTCTGCCCCCCTAGTTCCGCTCTACATTCTGGTGAGAAAGCAGCCCCAATAACCTGCTGCAACCCTTGGGTTTTCCCTCTAATTTCAGCAATAAAATGATGGTCATTAACTTGAATTTCACCAAGCGAGCCGCTTAATAATTTAATTTTTCCCATAGAAGAATCTTGCCAATTAAGCTGAAATATTTCAACCTCTGCATAATCATAAAGCCCAGATAGCAGATCTTCTTCTTTGATAAAATGAGAAGATAAGAAAGCTTTTACATCCAGATTATCCACATTGAAATCGTTTGAGCTGCTCATATTTGAAGGAACGAACCCTGTGACAGATTGATAAGTGAAATTTTTAAATTCTAATGAGCGATCATGAGAGGTAAAGCCCATTTGCACATTATCTTTTCGCCGAAGCCGCCAACATAGGGCAAGAGTGACACATTCCTGCTGCAAATGATTTTTTAGGTTAGCTGAAATATTTTTCATTAAATTCTCACTTCTATCAGTGAAATATCTGGGATATGACCCGCTTTAAAGCTTTCAAATGTGACATCTAAACGGTCTTCTGAAAAACGAACGGGAACATCAAATTCAAAGCTTGCCGTAATGGTTTTATGTGCCGCAGGGGCTTCATCAAACTCTATAAGACCTTTTACAACGTCCACTGTCCAGCCTGCGTTAATTTCTGCGCCTTCTATGAATATTTTTATAGTTTCTGTGACAGGCTTATAAATAATGCGCGTTTCATCATAGCCACCGCTTGAATATTTCTTTTGAAGCTGAAAATCTTTCATCTTTCCATCCGTAAGCCCTATCCATTCAAAAGAAGCCTTATAATCCATCCAATCACGATACCTAAATCCATAAGCTCTGCCTGCGCGCGCTCTAAAAAAACTGATTACATCCGCTAAATCATCTTCTGATCTCATGCCAAGCCCTATGTTAAAGCTAAGCTTTGGTGATGACCATTTTCTATTTCTTTGCTCATAACCCGACTGCATTTCAACGATGTCCGTTGAAAATTCAGGGCCTCCCACTGCACCATAACTAATATCCAGAGGAAATCTTACTTCATGAAAGCCGCTCATTTCTTGCTCCTGATCTTGATTATAAATAATACCATCTCGCACAATTTGTGGATAAGCCCACATAAATGTCTCGCCAAATTTTTTATGAAATCCATCTTTAGCGGCAAGGTCAATATTGCGCCAATTTTCAGAAGTTGCCGCTAATAAATTAAATCCTGAAAAATAATGCGTCTTATCCATAGTATAATTTAAATCACTGGTAATTTTCTGAATAGATAAATCATGGGCTGCCCAGTTTCCTGCGATCACATAATCGTAATCTTCTACTTGAAAAAAATCAAATGCAGGTGATGCCCAATATGATTTTGGATAATTCGCCTTTTCTAACATTGGCATATTAGATTCCAGTACCTGCGGCGTATAAAATAATATGCCAACTTTGCTAGAGCTTTCTGCCTGCTTAATATAATCCTTAAGCCAGATTGTTGACGATCCTAATTTACCGCCGAGCCAGCCCAGAAAAATATTCTGCTCATCTGACGGCACTTCTACCGCAAGCCTATGTTTGGCAGGAAGAATATTTCCTGTTTCTGTTTCATATAATGCGACCGTCACATCATCATAAAAATAAGGCACTTTCGGCTCATTAAAACTGACCCACCACCAAGGCTCGCCAATTTGATAATAATGTTCTGCTCCGGTCTCTGTTTGCAAATTTATAAATTCAAGAAACACGTCTCCTAAATACTGTAGTGCCTCTGGATTAGTGGGCGCGATCAAAGATGAGGGAGGAGCCCACCCCGTCCGCGCCCCCGCACCATCATGTGATCTTTGCTGCCAATCTTCAGGAATATTTTCCGCTAATATTTCATAGGAAAGAGAAAGGATTACTTTAAAACCAAAAAAATGAGCCTGCGCCAAAAAATCTTGATGCCAAGCGAGTGCTGCTTTATTTAAAGCGGGCTTTTCAAGATCGGTAACATAGCGAGAAAGAGCAGTGTCATATTTCAAATTAAAATAATGGCTCATCCCTACATAATGATTAATCCAGCCCCGATAACCCAGTTGAAGCATGTTCCAAATCACCCGCTCTGGCGTTAGGTTATAAACGTCATCATAACCATTTGCAATCCGCAGGGGATGCTCTTTTACAAATCCATCGCCCGTTTTAAGCGTTGCGCTTGTCCCTTTAATCCTAATGTCCGTGATCTGAACAGAAGCCTCTCTTGCCGCCGCTAATGCCCCTTCTGATTCCCCATCATATTCTGGCGGAACAATGCTAATAAATATTTTATCAATATCTTTTGGATATAATGGGTCCGCTTCACTCGGTAAAATAAATCCGCCGTCCAACTTATCAAAATTGAGCGTAATAACAGCGTCATTTCCGCTGCCTGCAGCATAATTCCAAAGCCGAACATACCAAATCTTGCTTGCCCCATCCTTATCCCGTCCTTCAATAGTTAGAACAGACCCATGTAATGTATCAAGCGGTGCAATCCCAGAAGAACGCCAGCGAAATGATAACGTGCAGTCACTATAATCTTTGGAGGTTTCATATTTTAATAAAGGGTGATCATAATGATCTTCACTTTCCCAAATAAGCCCGCACAGGTCTTCTTTACGGTAAAAAACAAGATCAATATCCATCGCATTAGGGGCTTTGCTTACAACGCTTGCCACTACCGGACGGGGGAAATTGACTGTCCAGTAACGGGGCGTGAACCGCCTGATAAATGTTTCTTCTTTTTGATCATTGACTGCCGCTGTCCAATACATCTTTTAATCCCTTTTATAAATCTCTATTCGCTTTATCTGCCGCCCGCTTTACAGCTACCGCAATTTGCCCTGCTGATTTTCTGGTCTCTGCCGCATTTTGAGATGAGTTTGAAATATTTATCGTAATATTAGTTGTTTTGCGCGCCTTGTTTGAGCCATTACCATTCATCATTTGATCATGTCCGATAATGCGCCCTGAATTTTGAGGAATAAATAATTCAGGCCCTCGCTCGCCAATCATATAGGGCTGAGATGCGGATACTGCCCCCCCTGCCGCCCGCCCAAAAAGCCCTGAAACAATCGAATTTAACCCTGACACTATAGGCGATGAGTCTAATAATGATTCGCCGCCGCCCGAGCCAAACAAGCTGTTAATTCCAGATGTAAGAGCCGAAGATGCGATTTCAGCAAAGGCTGACAAAGCTGTATTTTTTAAGCTATCAAAATTAAATTTTCCTGTTTTTGCAAAGCCTTCAAAAGCGCTCGTCATGCTATGCGCCGTTTTTTTAGAGATATTCTCTAAAAAATTCATTTCGCTCTTAATCTCTTTTACTTCTGTTTGTAGGGGGGACGCATCAGCCCTGATTTCTACAATCAATCTATCTAAAATTGTTTCTGTCATAATTTTTCCACAAAAAAACCTGCTTATAATTTATAAGCAGGTTTAAAAAATTGAATTTATATCCTTTTAAATCTTAAAAAAATAGTTTCTTTGCCGAGGTTAAAAGCCGCCCCGCAATAAAAGCGGTAGAACTTATAATTACCAAAACCCAGTTCATTTGATCATATCCCCCCCTAATATATCCGCCCATCAAGATCATCAAAATAATAAGCCCTGCCCCCTGAAGGATCATCCCTAAAAGATAATATTTGCCGTATTTAGATTTTTTTTTCCCCGTTTCATATTCATCATCTGGAATACCTCTTTTACGGTCTGCTACTCTTTGAGTGAGCGACTTTCTTTTTTTCTCTGCCATAATATTACCTTTCAGATTATGAAATATAATATGGCTTTCTTTTAAAGTAAGGTCAATCTATTAACTTTTATAAACCTTGTTTTTTAAAATTCTGAATCAGAGCATCAAGATCAGCACGGTTCAAAAAATCTTCCTCAAAAGGAACATCGTTGGTTTTTTTCCACGCCTTAAAACTTAAATGAAAGTCTAGCGGCGTAGATCTCCAAAAATCATGCGGCGACCACCCTAGCAGCCCGTAAGCAACCAGCGCATAATTTTCCCAGTTAATCTCTCGCATCATCTAAATTTACTCTTTCAGTTCCCCTGCAAGGCAAATCGTAAGAAGGTCACGTACCGCAGGAATAAATTTTGCCAGTCCCTGTGATAGAATATCTTCGCCAAGTTTTTCAAAAGTAAGCTCATGCCCCTTTTCAAGGCATGCCCAAATCACATGCACCACCTCTGTGAAGGATAATTTTCCATCCGATATTTTAAGAGCCAAGGGTAAAATTCCGCCCAGCTTTTCTTCCATCTGCATAATGGCTTTAAAATGGGGCGTAAGAGAATAATCCTTGCCTAATATCTGTAAAGTAACTTGATTTTTAATCATAGGTTATACCTCCGTAAAAACCACTGCGCCAGAACTTTCAAAAGCCATATTATAGCTGCGTTCTCCGTTATGATCCCCAGAATATTCCAGATGCGTTACCTGAAAAGCCCCTTTAAACTTATCGCCAGATTCAAAAATAATTTCATAATTATCCACTGAACTTGTCATCGCTTTTGCTTGCAGGTTTTTTTCAGCGGCTGAATTTGTAAAAATCCCGCTTCCGCTCAGGCTAATATGGCGAATACCTGCCCCGGCAAGAATCTCTCGCCAGCCCCCTGATCCTTTATGGGTCGCATCAACCATTTCATTATTTATTTTGAATGAAGTTGACCTCATACCGCCAATAATTTCAAATGCCTCTGAAGCTTCTCCATTGCCTATTTTAATTAAAAAAGCTCTGCCTTTTTCTGCTGCCATTTTTTTTCCTTTAAATTTTAAATTGCCATTATTTTTGCTGAAAACCTGATGATTCCATGATTGATTTCATTTTTTTCATCATAAAAACTTTCAAAAAATATAAATTTTAAATTCACCAAATGATGATTACTTCCCAGATTTAAATCAGGGTTCTCTAGCGTTTCATATGTTTGATCTGCAATGTCTCTCACTTCCTCTGAGCCTCTATGGGCTGACCAAATATGCAGGTCTGTTAGATGCTCTTCTGCCGAGAAAGTCTTTGCCGACCAATCCCGAATAGAAATACCCCCCAAAGTGATATAGGGAAGCTTTCGCCCCTCATCAACATGATCAAATATACCTGTAATCTTTGCCTTTAACGCTGAATTATTATTTAAAAACTCATAAAGAGATTTCTGATAAAGGCTTGCTGAAAATTTAGCCATATAATCCTCCTGATGATTTAACTTGTTCGGCGGCAAGGCTCATAAAGGGCTTTGCTGACTGGTAAATCGTCCCGAACTCAATATATTTTGCATAGGGAACATTCGTAGAGACCACATAACCAAATGAGCTGCCCTCAACCGTAATCGTCTCCGCAAGAGGGCTTGATGAGAGCTTTGTTTTAAGGCTGCGGTAAATATTGTCTTTCGCATATGATCGCACTAATAAAGCTGCCTTTTGTGATTTTAAAAGAGCGGTCTTATTATAGCGATCAAACAGCCCTTCTAATTTACTATTCAAGGAATTTAAATGAATTATCATAGGGTAGATTCCTCTAATTTAAAGATGATAAAATCATGTTTTTCTTCTAAGTCTGTTACAGAAACAACCCTAAAGTTTCGCCCGCCAACTGTAATTAACCTCGCTAAAAGTAAATCTGCTCTATAACGCACGGTAAGCTTAAAGTTTCCAGATATTCTTTTCTGCTTAGCAGCTGAAATACTATGCCCTTTTATAGGAGCAAGATGCGCCCAAACGACCGCAATATCTTGCCATTTTTCAGCCCTGCCGCCCATTGTATCTTCGGTAATGACAGGCTCTTTACAAATGGCTCTTTGACGCATTGCAGAAATTTTCATAATTTCACCATTCTATAAGCCGCCCAGAGCATTTCAGATTTACGAAACATCTCTATTTTTCCGCCTTCTCTATGTTCATAAACCGCAGATATCCAATATAATATCCCCTGCCTTATATCTTCTGGTACGGCGTTCCAATCTTCGCCAAACCCGACCTTAAAATAAATTTTTATGCCGCCATGAAAGGTTTTTACCTCTGGCATATTTCGTCCATTTTCAAAAGCCACTCTGGGCATTAAAGAAGATTTATCCAGATAATAATAATTCCTTGGAACTTCTTCAAAAGCATCTTCTCCCATGGTTTTAATTTTTGTAATTTCCATCACAGGCGAAAAAGGAATATCACAGCCTTTTTCAGGAAAATCATTCAGCGTTAAGCACCATTCCTGCGCAATAAGAAAACGCCCAATATAAGTCTCACAGGCTCTTCTCGCCGCAGAAATTAGCCCAAGAAGCAAAGCATCTTCTTGCTCTGTCTCAATTTTTAAATACTCCCGTACTTCGCTTAAAACCACAGGTTCATGCTGGGCAGGTTTAATAAGATCAACGTCCATATTTCATCCCCTTACCTTTCCCCTATTTTAATGATTATTGTACGCTCGTCACTGCGTCCCGCTGACGTAATGATGCGGTTTGTTAGGCGGTATATTTTACGAATAATCCCGCCTTTTATAAAAATACTTGTTTGAGTGCCGCTAAAATCAGGGACATTATGAACCATAAGATCGCCGTCCTCCTCTTTTGGGAAAATGTCCCATGAGCTGTTATTAATAGCTTCATTCTCACTAAGGTATCCCGCGCCCCAATCGATGCCATAATCCACGGTTGCGCTGGGGTCTTTTACAAAAATTTCCATATCTATTCCCCCTAGCTTGGATCTGCGATTTCAATGTCCCAAGCATTAAAAGTCAGTGTATTTCCGCTCGTTAGGGCAAGAGAACTACTCGTTGTGACATAAAGAAGTTTAGATGCCGCCGTATCCAGCAAAGCCACATGGGTTGCTGTCCCTGTAACATCAATATTAACATTTGATTTTTGCGAAACACGGCATTTACGCCCAGAGACATCGCCATTTGTAATGGTAAAATCTGTACTTGCCATAATCACATCCCCTAAAAAAACACTGCCGCCATTATTCGCAGCGGCGTAATTGCTCGGCTCTGCGGAGCATACCGTCATTTTAGTGGCGTTATTTTTGATTTCATTTAGCGCAGCATCCAAGATGCTATCATCTACTTTTTTTGACATTTTCTATCCTTTAATATTTAGGGGTAATTATATTTTGTATATTTTTTATATGAAGAGTTTTATCTTTGCCCATTGGCTTGATTTTGCGGATAATATCTACAGTTACTGCCAAATTAGAAATAAATATATTTGACATTAAATGGTGATGGCGGCTTAAATTTGAGATTAGAGTTTGATGGAAATTAACTGTATTATTAGTCAGAATAAGCTTAGATTTATTTATAATAAAAGCGTCTGAATTTTTCTTAAAAATGATTTTTTCACAAGTTAGAGCAAGAAACTTGATTAAATTATTTTCTATAGTAACCGATAAATTAGCCATATTGACTACTTGGCTATTTGACACTCTCATCAAACTATTATGTGTTAACAAAAATGAATTTTTTGTAACAACGATCCGATCATTAGATATTTCAACCAAATTACCTTGTACTAAGAAAGATAAGTTTCGCTCCCTTTCCCCTACAGAAATAAAGCTCGCAGGATCATTTTGATTATTATATTCTGTTAAAATTCTATCAGGGCTTGAATGTTCTTCAATAAGCTGGACTTCTGAAATACCCCCATGAAAATGATAATTTCTCCCGTTATTTAATGCGCCGATATAGGTGTTATTATTTATATTAGGCGCACCATTGTCTGTGAAATTTAAAACCACAACACCATTGTGAAAAATTGAAACACTGCTTCCTCTGCGAGTGACGCAGAGCATCGC
>JADGEY010000075.1 GCA_016744185.1 Emcibacteraceae bacterium
CTTCTGCATTTCGGTCAAGCAGAAGAGCTTTATTCGATTGATCCGCATTGGTAAGCTGGGCATCTTGCCCGACGATTACCCGTCCTTGAAAAGCTGTTTTACCGCCTGCGCCAAGAACGCCCCGAAAAACTTGCTGGCTTTCACAATTCGCGGCTTTATGTTCTGTTAGCGTAAAAATATCTTGCGAGCGTCCATTCTGCGCAAGATATGCTCCCTTCATTTCGGCGCGGGAAAATTCACCCCTTAAGATAACGTGGATTTCAGAACGGTTCATTTTAGAGCCGCTATAAATCCCGCCATGATGGAAAAATGCCTTCTCGCCCATATCCACCTGAATTTCAGATGTATGCAGCACATCCGTACCCTCAAGCTGAAGACCGTAAAGCTTTAAAGAAGCCCCGTCAGAAATTTTGACATCTGTAATATTTTGCGTCCAAATATTGACCTCATCTGCGCTAATATGGCTTATAATCACCTGTGCAGAGGCATTTTTCTCTATATTTATAAGAGTGCGAGAGCGTACCGCTTTATCTTTTGATCCAGAAGTTGCGATATGAATAATTTGAACAGGCTGGTCTAGTTTTTGCCCCTCGGATATGTTCACTATTGCACCGTCTCTTAAAAATGCTGAATTTAAATGGCGCAGGCTTGTCGTAAATTCATCGACAACATCATGGGACGCTGCCCTGAATAAATCTTGGCTAAGATCAGTTATGGAAAGCTCTTTAAAATCAGAAAGCTGTGAAGATACGAACCCATCAACAAGCACAATAACCGCCCCTGTAACATCTTTTAAATATACACAGTTAAATAAAGACCGTGCCTCATCTATCGCAGATGTTTTTTCGGACATCTTATAATGAAACGAGTCCATATATTTTTTAAGATTGGTATATTTCCATTCTTCCACCCTTGCAGAGGGCAGCCCCGACCGGTCAAAAAAAACCATCGCTTGGGTACGAAAATCATGAAGTAGATTATCAGAGCCACGGGCTAAGCCCTTAAATTCTTCTGCATATTCTGGAATATCAAAATAATATTTTAAAGCCATCATATAATCCTTAGCCTTTAAGCCGCATCATTTTCAATAGCGCCGTAGCCATGTTCTTCTAAATAAAGAGCTAAGTCTTTATCGCCTGTTTTAACGATTTTGCCCTCTGCGAGAATATGAACAAAATCGGGGACAACATAATCAAGAAGCCGCTGGTAATGGGTGATGATAAGAGCCGCATTTTCAGGACTGCGAAAACGGTTAATGCCTTCCGATACAGTGCGCAGCGCATCAATATCCAGCCCTGAATCTGTTTCATCTAAAACAGCAAAGCACGGCTCTAACACCGCCATTTGAACCATTTCATTACGTTTTTTCTCGCCGCCTGAAAAGCCAACATTGACCGAACGTTTTAACATTTCTATATCCATTTTAAGCTCTGATGCTTTCGAGCGAATAAATTTTAAAAACTCCACCGCCGCCATTTCTGGCAGGTCTTTATAACGGCGAATAGAGTTTAAGGCTGTTTTAAGAAAGTTCATATTCGAGACCCCAGGGATTTCTACAGGATATTGCATACCAAGAAAAAGCCCTTCGCCCGCTCTTTCATGACATTCTAAAGCTAAAAAATTTTTTCCTTTAAAGGTGACCGAGCCTTTGGTGATTTCATAACCTTCTTTACCCGCAATAGCGTAAGAAAGCGTTGATTTCCCTGCGCCGTTTGGCCCCATAATTGCGTGAACTTCCCCTGCATTAATTGTAAGGTTTAACCCCTTCAAAATTCCAGTTCCGCCCACTTCAACATGTAAATCTTTAATCTCTAACATTGTCTTTTTCCGTCTTATTTAATCTTTTAACCCACAGAACCTTCAAGTGAAATCCCTAAAAGCTTTTGGGCTTCGACTGCAAATTCCATCGGTAATTGTATCATCACATCTTTACAAAATCCATTAACCACAACCCCCATCGCTTCTTCAATATTAAGCCCCCGCTGCTGGCAATAAAAAAGCTGCTCTTCTGATATTTTAGAGGTGGTTGCCTCATGTTCCATTTGCGCGCTCGGGTTTTTAACTTCGATATAAGGCACTGTATGCGCGCCGCACCGATCGCCGATAAGCAGGCTGTCGCACTGGGTGAAATTACGGGCGTTTTCTGCATTCGACATCACTTTAACAAGCCCCCTATATATATTTTGTGCTTTGCCCGCTGAAATACCTTTTGAAATAATCACCGATTTTGTGTTTTTTCCTATATGAATCATCTTTGTGCCTGTGTCGGCTTGCTGGTGATTATTGGTGATGGCAACAGAATAAAATTCCCCGACCGATCCATCGCCCTGTAAAATACAGCTTGGGTATTTCCATGTAATCGCTGATCCTGTTTCAACCTGCGTCCATGAAACTTTGGCATTAACGCCTCTGCAAGCAGCTCTTTTTGTTACAAAATTATAAATGCCGCCTTTGCCGTCCTTATCCCCTGGGTACCAGTTTTGAACCGTTGAATATTTAATTTCTGCATCATCTAAAATAACAAGCTCTACCACAGCTGCATGAAGCTGGTTTTCATCTCTTTGCGGGGCCGTACAGCCTTCTAGGTAAGAGACGTAAGAGCCTTCATCTGCTATGATGAGCGTGCGTTCAAACTGCCCTGTATTTTGCTCATTAATTCTAAAATATGTGGAAAGTTCCATCGGGCAGCGAACGCCTTTTGGAATATAGACAAATGTTCCGTCTGTAAAAACTGCATTATTTAACGCCGCATAAAAATTATCATGCATAGGGACGACAGAACCCATATATTTTTGAACCATTTCAGGATAATCAATAATCGCTTCTGAAATTGAACAGAAAATAATGCCTTTTTCATTTAAAGTTTTTTTGAAGGTTGTTGCCACAGACACACTATCAAAAACCACGTCAACCGCAATATTCTGCACGCCTGCGAGCATTTCTTGCTCTTTTAGCGGAATGCCCAGTTTTTTATAAGTCTCTAAAAGCTCAGGATCGACATCCTCTAATGACTGAGGCCCATCTGCTGCGGATTTTGGCGCAGAATAAAAATATGTTTTACTGAGATCAATTTTTTCATAATGTAAAAGTGACCAATCTGGCTCTTCCATTTTAAGCCACATTTTATAGGCCTTAAGACGGTGCTTTAACATCCATTCAGGCTCATTCTTTTTTGCTGAAATAAAGCGAATAACCTCTTCTGAAAGCCCAATAGGCGCTTTTTCCGTATCAATATCGGTTACAAAACCATATTTGTAATCCGCCGATACATCTTCAACCGCTTTACGTGTTTCTGCTGTACTTACCATAATTAGAGCCTTTAATTTAGTCTTTTATGCGCAGAAATATAATCTTTATCGCCAACAAAATCTGGCATAGGGCTTACCATTTGCGTTAATGTCACGCTCTGAAGTGCCTCTTTAACCGCATCATTAATTTTATCCCAGCGTCCTCTTGTCGCGCAGCCCGCTTCCCAGTCACAGTCAGAACCTTCCGTACCAATACAGTTCGTAAGCTGCACGGGTCCATCAACCGCCTCTATAATATCTGCAATGGTAATCTCATCGCTTTGCTTTGCCAGAGAAAAGCCCCCATTAAACCCTCTATGAGAGCGTAAAAGACCAAAGCGGGTCAGCACGCCCATGATTTTACTAACTGTTGGAAGAGGGATTTCCGTTTTCTGATTAATCTCAGCCGAAGAATGAATATGGTCTGGTCTTTGAGCAATAACGCCCATTAACGCCACGGCATAATCCGCTAAATTTGATAGTTTAATCATTTTCTGTGCTTCCTTTAAAGTTAAGGAGAGTTTCTATAAACAAATATAAAGAGCCTAAGACTTTAAAACTTAACCTCTATAGTTCTTAAATGGGACTCTTTTAGGAAGATGTCAACCTAATTCATACTAAATTGGTACATATTAAAAAAGCAGCATAAAATAAGCCTAATAGTAATAACTATTATTAACTTTTTATCTCTTTAAAGTGACCTTACTTTAAAAATACTCTTCCCTTTAAAGACATCATGTTTTATGAAAAAAATCACATTCTTTACCCCCACTCCCAAAAAAAGAGCGAACCCCAAGATGCTCGCTCTTCTTATAATCCATATATAGCTTAAATAAACCCTCGCCCTTTTAAAAAAGCCTATCTCTTTTAAACCATCGCCTATCTCTTTTAAGCCATCGTCTATCTCTTTTAAGCCATCGTCTATCTCTTTTAAGAAAGCCTCTGGCAAATCTCATCTAATTGCTCTAAATCTTTATAAGCAATTCTAATTTCCCCCGTCTCATCCGCACAAAAGTCTATCGTTACCGTTAGCCCAATAGACGCAGAAAGCTCACCCTCTAATGCAATTGTATCGGGGTCTTTTTCTATTATTTTTTTAGTGGTTTTTTTAGATTTAGATATGATCTGCCCACTCTCTTGCATATCACCTTTAACCAAGGCTTCTGTTTGGCGCACAGATAATCCTTGCTTTATAATCCTCTGCGCATGCTGCACTGCATTATCTGCTGTAATCAAAGCCCTTGCATGACCTGCCGATATTTTACCTTTAGATAACATTTCCTGAACGGCTGACGGCAACAACAACAAACGCAAAATATTTGCAATATGACTGCGGCTTTTCCCCACAGAAACACCAAGACGTTCTTGGGTATGATCAAACTCATCCATTAGTCTTTTATAGCCTACCGCTTCTTCTATCGGCGTTAAATCATGGCGCTGAATATTTTCAATAATAGCAATCTCTAATGATTCTTCATCGGTAAGATCACGAACAATCACTGGAATTTCATGAAGCCCTGCTGCTTGAGCTGCCCGCCAACGGCGCTCTCCCGCAATAATTTCAAAACCCTTAGAACCTTCTAAAGGACGCACTAAAATAGGCTGTAAAATACCTTTTTCACGAATAGATTTTACAAGCTCAGAGGCCTTATCCACATCAAAATATTTACGGGGCTGATAACTATTTGGAACCATAAGATCAACAGGTATTTCTTGATCAAAGCGGGGCTTATTCCCTGCTGATGGTATCTCTGTATTTTCTTCTGGAGCTATTGTTTTTATCACAGCTTCATATTCTTCTTTATTTGACTCTAAAAGAGCTCCAAGACCTCTTCCTAATCCTTTTTTATTTTTTACCATTTTTTAAACCTTTACCATCTGTGTATATGCTCGTCTGCGTTTTAAAATTTCTGCTGCCAATGAAATATAAGCCTTACTGCCCACACAGTTCACATCATAAAGCAATACAGGCTTACCATGTGACGGAGCTTCTGAAATCCGTACATTACGGGGTATAATTGTTGTATATACCTTATCCCCAAGATGCTCTCTTACATCATCTTCTACTTGGCTTGATAGGTTGTTTCTTTTATCAAACATCGTCAAAACAATGCCCTCCATTAGAAGTGTTGGGTTAAAATTTGCTCTAACTGTTTCAATTGTTTTGAGAAGCATGCTTAATCCCTCAAGGGCAAAATACTCACATTGAAGCGGTACAAATACAGAATTTGCTGCCACCAAGCTATTAAGCGTTAAAAGTCCTAAAGAGGGCGGACAATCAATAAGGACAAAGTCAAACTCTTGAATAATCGGATGACGAAAAGCTTTGCGCAGCCTATATGTTCTATGATCTTCATTCACAAGTTCTAGCTCTGCACCTGCAAGGTCAATGGTAGAAGGGATAAGAGAAAGTCCAGGAATAACAGAATCAACAATAACCTCTCTTATTTCAGCTTCTCCCATGATTAATTCATAAATTGAATAATCACTTTCATTTCCTCTTCCAAGTCCTGTTGTTGCATTTCCTTGAGGATCCATATCAACTAATAAAACTCTTTTTTGCGCTGCCGCCAGAGCTGTTGCTAGATTAATAGTCGTTGTTGTTTTACCAACCCCGCCCTTTTGATTAGCAATTGCAATTATTTCAGGCCCAGAGCGTCCAGAGCGTCCAGAGCCTGTGGATAAGTTTGTGGACATTAACTTTTTTCCTTTTTACTAAATTAGGCTAAAACCCTTATTTTACATAACTTTAAGACAGATCCTTTTGAATCTGTTCTGCTTGTGTATCTTTTTACTTCAAAATCCCAATTTTCTTTTGCTTCTAATATTTCTTGACCTACAGTTTCACCTTTTAAAAAAAAACATTCAGTCTCTTTAGAAATAAATTCCTTACCAAGTGTGAATAATTTATTAAGAGAAGCGCAGGCTCTTGAAGTGATATAATCAACCTTAAAATTTTCCATTTCTTCTACACGTTTATTATGGATAATCGCTTTTATTCCAGTCTCTCTTATCACTTGATTCATAAAAGCCGTTTTTTTACCATTGCTTTCGATCATATGAAATTCGCCCAATCCCAATATAGCAAGAACCAATCCGGGAAAGCCTGCCCCAGAGCCAATATCCAGAAACTTTAAAAGCTTCCCATCCTTTGGTGCATCTATATATTCCATAAGCTGGGCGCTATCATAAAAATGCCGCAGCCACATATTTTTTATAGTGCTATTACTAACAAGATTCATCTTTTTTTGCCATTTATCAAGCAGGATTGCATAAATCTTTAATTTTTCCATAGTCTCATAAGAAGAGCCTGTTTTAAGAGCGAATTGCTCTGGTCCAAAATCACTCATACTCATGCGGACTTTCTTGGTTTTTTACGTTTTACAAAACGAAGCAGCGCGGTCAGAGCGACAGGGGTTACCCCAGAAATCCGCCCCGCAGAGCCTAATGTGACAGGACGCGCATTCGAAAGCTTCTCTCGTACCTCATTAGAAAGGCCGCCGACCGCACTGTAATCTAAATCTATTGGGAGAAGCAGGTCTTCATCTTTTCTAAAAGCTTTAATGTCAGCTTCCTGCCGTTCTAAATACCCAGAATATGTAGCATCGATTTGAATCTGCTCTATCATATCCTTTGGAATTTCTTTTAATTCAGACCAGATATTTGAAATATCCTCATAAGAAATTGTTGGGTAAGAAAGAAGCATTTTAGCAGACCGCAAAACCCCGTCTTGATTAACTTTTAATCCCTGTTTCTTTGCAATATTGGGAGAAATAGAAAGACCGTCAAATAGCGCATGATATTTCTTAAGGTCTTTCATTTTTTGCCGGAATATTTTTTCACGTTTAGAACTTACAATCCCAAGATTAATGCCAATGTCTGTCAGACGCTGATCTGCATTATCCGCTCTAAGCTTTAATCTATATTCTGCCCGTGACGTAAACATTCTATAAGGCTCTTTCGTGCCTTTAGTCACTAAATCATCAATCATCACCCCAATATAAGCGTCTGCACGATCAAGATAAAAAGCATCACCCCCGCCCGCTGCCCGCGCCGCATTTAAGCCTGCCATTAACCCCTGCGCTGCGGCTTCTTCATATCCTGTTGTACCATTAATTTGACCTGCAAAATAAAGGCTTTTTACATTCTTTGTTTCCAGCGTAGCATAAAGCTCTCTAGGGTCAATAAAATCATATTCAATTGCATAGCCATATTCAAATATTTCTACATTCTCTAGCCCCATAATGGACTTTATATAAAGGTCTTGTACGTCCCTTGGCAGGGATGTCGAGATTCCATTTGGATAAACCGTATCATCATCAAGCCCTTCTGGTTCAAGAAATATTTGATGAGAGTTTTTATCTTTAAAACGAATGATTTTATCTTCGATAGAGGGGCAATACCGAGGGCCCGTTCCTTCAATATGCCCTGCATACATCGCTGATTTTGATATATTTTCTTCAATAATTCTATGCGTATGTTCATTGGTATGAGTTATATAGCAGTCCACCTGAGGGACTATGATTTCTTTGTTCATGAAAGAAAATGGGACGGCAGGACTATCCCCTGCTTGCGCCTGCATAACAGACCAATTAATTGTTTTGCCGTTCAACCTTGCCGGCGTTCCTGTTTTAAGCCGCCCAAGCTGAAAACCAAGCCTCATTAATGTTTCTGAAAGACCAATAGAGGGCTTATCCCCCATCCGCCCTGCTGGCGTTCTTTCATCCCCAATATGAATAACCCCTCTTAGAAAAGTCCCTGTCGTTAGAATTACCTTAGACGCTTTTATCACCTTTCTAGAAGCTGTAACAACGCCTGTAACTTCTAAAATAACATTAGATGGTTTTTGATCTTGAATAAAAGCCTCTTCATCATATTTACTCTCCTTACCCTGTGTTTCACGTGAAACAATTTCTAAATCTTCAACAGAATCTTCGGTGATTTCAAGGTTAGGGTAATTAAACAAAACATCCTGCATTGCCCTTTTATAAAGTTTTCGGTCGGACTGACAACGGGGGCCTCGCACTGCTGCTCCTTTGGTTTGGTTAAGCATACGAAACTGAATACCTGAAGCATCAGCAACAACGCCCATAAGCCCATCCATTGCATCAATTTCCCTGACCAAATGCCCTTTACCCAATCCTCCAATAGCAGGATTGCAAGACATTTCACCAATTGTTTCTTTTTTATGAGTGATAAGAAGCGTTTTTGCCCCTGCTCTCGCCGATGCCGCCGCCGCCTCACAGCCCGCATGCCCTGCTCCAATTACAATGACATCATAGCAAGAAGCATTTTTTATCCCGGGCATGTTTAATTCGTTCATTATAGAATTACCTAAAAATATATTTCTCTCTATAATAAGCAAATATTATCAGAGGGAAAGAAATTTCCCTCATTAAGCATGATTAATTTGTTTATTTAGGCTATTTCATAAATCAAAAATCAACAGAAAACATGGATTGTTTCTATATCGTAATATTTTACGTAAAACACCTTTAAAGCCCCTAACCATTTCAATATTGAAAATACCGCTATAAACCACTGTTTTTAAAAGCATTAAACTTATCTATTTTCCAATACAAAATTCCGAAAAAATCTTTCCTAAAATTTCTTCTACATCAACTTGTCCTGTAATTTTCCCAAGAGACCGTGCTGCCATTCTTAAGTCTTCCGCCAAAAGAGCCATTTCACCCGAATCATTTAATAAAAACTGCTCTAAATATGCAGAAGATTTTATTAAATTTAATCTATGCCTATTTCGAGTAAGACATGGCATATCAGAAATATCCATTCTCTTCTCAACTTCAGATTTAAGCGCAACTATAAATTCTTCTATCCCTTGTTCATGCTTAGCAGAAATAGCCCAAACCCCTATCGCCTCTCCATAAGATATTTTACATGAAATATCATCTGTAAATAAATCAGATTTATTTAAAAGCAGCATTGTATCCTTATCAATAAGTTTTTTTGTTCGCTCTGGAATATTGCGCCAATCTTTAGCGTCTAGTAAAAAAAGTTTTAAGTCTGCTTTTTCTGCTCGCTCTTCTGCCCGTCTAATGCCTTCTGCTTCAATCACGTCATTTGCTTCCCGAAGTCCTGCCGTATCAACAATCGTGACGGGAAAGCCGCCTAAATCAAGATGAACCTCTAAAATATCCCGCGTTGTTCCTGCTATATCTGATACAATTGCAACATCTCTTTTGGATAAAAAGTTAAGAAGCGTCGATTTTCCAATATTTGGCTCCCCTAAAATAACAACTTGCAGCCCCTCCCGCAGCCTTTCCCCTCGGTGATTATCTTCCATGTGAGCGGTTATTTCACGTGAAACATCTTGGATAATCAGCGCAGTGTTTTGCGTAACATCATCTGGAATATCTTCTTCAGCAAAATCTATTCCCGCTTCCAAATATGCCATTGCCGTTAGTATTTTTTCTCTCCAGCCCCCATAAAGATTTGAAAGATAGCCGTCCATCTGACGAAGAGCTTGCCTTCTTTGGGCTTCTGTTTCGCTATTAATAAGATCTGCAAGCCCTTCTGCCTCTGTTAAATCCATTTTACCATTATCAAATGAGCGTCTGGTAAATTCCCCTGGCTCTGCAAGCCGAAGACCTTCTATTTTTCCAAGAGCCTCTAAAAAACCAGAAACAACTGCCTTACCCCCATGAATATGAAATTCGGCTATATCTTCACCTGTAAAGCTTGCGGGGGCTTTAAAATAAAGCGTTAACCCTTGATCTAATCTAACATCTGTTTTTGGATCTCGGTACCAATCCAGCCTTGCTTGACGGGGCGAAGGCATCTCATTCTTGCCCGTTAATGTAAAAATTACCTGCTGAGTAAGAGCTCCAGATACTCTAATAATAGAAACCCCTGCCCGTCCTTTACCGCTTGATAATGCAAAAATCGTCATTCTTTATTCTCTTAAAGTTTAAATATTACCCATCTTACTATTTGCAACTTTAATTCATCTGTCATAAAATCTAAACAACTTTATCAAAGGAAAAATATTATGGCGCAATTATCATTTCATAGTCCTATTGGTGATATAACCATTAGCGAAGAAGAAGGCATCATTGTCTCTTTAGATTTTGGCTGGTCGCCTTTCCAAAAAGAAAACCCACTTTTACTAAAAGCTAAAAAATGGTGCGATTCTTATTTTGATGGTGAAAATCCTGAAATGAATCTGCCGCTAAGCCCTTTTGGTACAAAATACCAGCGTCAAATATATAAAGCTATACAGTCTATTCCTTATTCCAAAACAATGACTTATAGTGAAATAGCTGAAAAAACATCTTCCCACAGCCGCCCTGTTGGCTCTGCTTGCGGGTCAAACCCCATTCCCTTGCTTATCCCATGCCATAGAGTGATGGGTAAAAATGGCTCTTTAACAGGATATTCAGGCGGAGAAGGTATTCAGACTAAAAAATACCTTCTTGAGCTTGAAAAAATAATAGGCTAAATAATTTTTGGGGCTGTACCAGATAACTAGTTCATTTATTGTTTAGCCATTTGTTTTATTTTAGCTAATTGGAACGAAGGGTCACTGTTGTTAAAACGCCACTCACATTCCTTCAAGAATAGC
>JADGEY010000076.1 GCA_016744185.1 Emcibacteraceae bacterium
ATCTTACTTTACATTGTTGCAGTAATATCAGTTATTATTGGCTCTATTTGGGCTTATTCTACAAAAGACATTACTTTGCTGGGCAGCGGTCTGTTATCAGGCATTTTATTTGGAAGCTTGGGAAAAATTGTTCATCTTTTATCTCAGATAGAAGATCATATTAATCAAAGTAAAGAAGATAATTAATAGGCACGCTTAATACAAAAATCCACAATATTCTCTAAAGCTTTTCTATATGCGTTGTTCGGAAATATAGCCAGAGCATCATGGGCAATCGCGCCGTAATGGCGGGCGCGTTCGGTGGTGTCTTTGAGGGAATTATGTTTTTTAATGAGTTTTAGCGCATGGTCAAGATCACCCTCTTTTTGATCAAGATTTTCCATAGTACGCCGCCAAAATTTTCTTTCATCGCCCGTCCCCCTGCGAAAGGCTAAAATAACGGGCAGAGTAATTTTCCCGTCCCTAAAATCATCCCCTATATTTTTGCCAAGCTTTTCTTCTTCTGCACTAAAATCAAGAACATCATCAATAAGTTGAAAGACAATACCAAGATTTTTACCATAGCTTTGCAAGGCTTCTTGTTCTCTTGCTGGGCGGTCTGATATAACAGCGCCAATTTCACAAGCAGCGGCAAATAAAGCCGCAGTTTTAGACGCAATGATAGTCATATAAGCATCTTCGGTTGTTTCCGTATCATTTGCAGTGATAAGCTGTAACACTTCACCCTCTGCAATCACTGATGAGGCATGAGATAAAATTTTCATGACCTCTAACGAGTCTGTTTCTGTCATAAGCTCGAAAGATTTACTAAAAAGAAAATCACCGACAAGAACGCTCGACTGATTGCCCCAGATTGAATTAGCCGTGCTTGCGCCCCGCCGCAGGCTGCTTTCATCGACGACATCATCATGAAGAAGGGTTGCGGAATGGATAAATTCAACGGTGGTGGCAAGAGTAATATGATGATCGCCCTGATAGCCGCAAAGATGAGCCGAGGCAAGGGTCATCATTGGGCGAATTCTTTTGCCGCCAGAAGCGATAAGATGCCCTGCAAGCTGAGGAATTAAAACAACAGGAGACTGCATTTTCTGAAGAATAGTCTGATTAACTCTATCCATATCATCTTTGACAAGATCAAGCAGAGTTTGGAGTGCAGTAGCGGCCTGTTTCTCGTTTTCTAACTGTTCTTTATCAAGTTGAATTACAATGCCCACAGCATGTTACCTTTATTCATATTACATTTATTCATATTACATTTAATTTTTTAAAAGTAATCTGCCCTAAGGTTAAGGTCAAGAATAGTTCGGTAAAAGAATGTTTTTTATCTAAAATTTTATTTTTAAATGAGCTTTTAAGCTATTTTTGAATAGGTTAGTCTTTTTCATTTTTTAAAATAAGGATTATCTTTAAGCTTTCTTATTATAAACTTTAGGTAAAGATACGATTTGATTCGAAAAAACAGCTTAATAACCTTATAAGATTTCATAAGGTTATTACAAAATTAGAGCATGAAAATGGAATTATCAGAAGATGAGTTTTTAGGGGGCAGGGTAAAGCTTTACCAGCCTAAAAAAGGATACCGTATTAGCAGTGATACGGTTTTTCTTGCCGCTTCTCTTCCAGAATTAAAGGGTCAAAAAATTATTGATATTGGCGCAGGGACGGGCGGCATTTTGACTTTTTATAAAAGCCGAAATGCTTGTGAAAATATTTGTCATGCTCTTGAAATAAGAGAAGATATGATAGCTCTTGCCCGAAAAAATGCGGAGGGAAATGCTCTAAGGGATAAAATTAAATATTTTAGAGGGGATTTGAAAGACCTGCCCCAAGAAATCCAGCCCAATACATATGACCATCTGGTGACAAACCCGCCTTATTATAAAGAGGATGCAGGCATGAAATCGCCTTTTGAGACTAAAGCAGCAGCGCACCGAGAAGAAAATATGGATTTAAAAACATGGATTTTATCTTGCTTAAAGCTTCTTAAGCAAAGAGCCTATATTACACTCATTCATCGGACAGACAGGCTTGGCGATATTTTAGCAGCTTTTGAAGGCAAGGCAGGGAATATTATTATCTATCCGCTTTGGTCTGATGAATATAAAGGCTCTAAAAGAATAATAATAAGGGCAAGAAAATCATCTTTAGAGCCTCTAACCTTGAAAAATGGACTGACACTACATACATCAAAGGGAAGTTTTACACAAAAAGCAGAAGATATCTTACGCCATAATGGCTTTCTTGATATCACGCAATAATATATGGAAATAAAATGTCATTCAGTGATCTTATTAAAAAAATACCATTTCTAAAGCCTTCTAAACCTGTGGTTGCCATATTGCATCTTGAAGGGGTTATTGGCTCTTCTAGTAAATTCAGTAGTGCGCTTAATCTTGCGGGCGTTGAAAAAAATATCGAGGCGGCTTTTAATGTCTCTGGGGTGAAGGCTGTGGCTGTTTCGATTAATTCACCGGGGGGGTCGCCCGTGCAGAGCGAGCTTATCATGCGCCGCCTAAGAGAGCTTTCAGAAAAAAAAGAAATCCCAATTTACACATTCGCAGAAGATGTAGCGGCATCTGGCGGATATTTTTTACTGCTTGCGGGAGATGAGATTTATGCGTCCAGAGCCTCCATTGTTGGATCTATCGGGGTTATTAACATGGGGTTTGGCTATAAAAAAGCCATGGAAAAACTTGGCATTGAACGGCGAGTTTACGCCGCAGGGGACAGCAAGTCACAGCTTGACCCTTTCCAAGATGAAAAACCTGCCGATATAAAGCGTATGAAAGTCCTTTTAAAAGAAATCCATAGCTTTTTTAAAGACATCGTTAATGAACGCCGTGCGGATAAATTAAAAGCCACTGAAAAAGAGCTCTTTAATGGCAAAATTTGGTGCGGTGATGAAGCTATTCAGACAGGGCTTATTGATGGAATCGGTGATATTAGATCAGTGATGAAGAAGAAACTAGGTGATGATGTTAAATTTAAACGCATAGAAGAAGAAAAAGGCTTTATTAAATTATTACTTGGAATGCGATCTGTGAAATCATCTATAGCAGAAGATGCGGTCAAAATGATGGAAACAAAGTCCGAATGGGGGCGTTTTGGGCTTTAGCTTAAGATGATTCACAAATTCGGTCTTGACGAATGGGCTGCGGGTCGGTAATTTCCGCTTTATAATGCTGCAACTTATAAGATAGAAAAAATGTCACAAATGGTTTCTTCTAAAATAAATAAAAATGCTCCCTCTTTTCAAGAGTTAATTTTAAAGTTGCAGAGTTTTTGGGCAGCGCAGGGCTGCGTTATTTTACAGCCCTATGATATGTCTGTGGGGGCGGGGACTTTCCACCCTGCAACGACCTTGCGCGCGCTTGGCTGGGAGCCCCTGAATGCAGCCTACGTGCAGCCTTGCCGCCGTCCAACAGATGGACGTTACGGCGAAAATCCAAATCGATTACAGCATTATTACCAGTTCCAAGTGGTATTGAAGCCATCGCCTAAGAATATCCAAGAGCTTTATTTAAAGTCTCTGGAGGATCTGGGAATTGATTCTTTAAAGCATGATATTCGTTTTGTTGAAGATGATTGGGAAAGCCCAACTCTTGGGGCGTGGGGTCTGGGCTGGGAAGTATGGTGTGACGGCATGGAAGTCAGCCAGTTCACCTATTTTCAGCAGCTTGGCGGTTTTGACTGCAGTCCCGTAACGGGCGAGCTGACTTATGGTCTTGAACGTCTTGCTATGTATATTCAGGGGGTGGATAATGTTTATGATCTTAGATGGAATGACCATGGGGTTAGTTATCGTGATGTATTCCTGCAAAATGAAAAAGAATTCTCCGCCTATAATTTTGAAATAGCAGATACAGACAGACTGCGAGATGATTTTACAAAGGCAGAAGATGAATGCCAACTGATTATTGACAAGGGGCAAAAGGACGGAAAATATTATCCTTTCCCTGCCTATGATCAATGTATTAAAGCCTCTCACGCCTTTAACCTTCTTGATGCAAGGGGCGTGATTTCAGTAACGGAACGTGCCGCCTATATCGGACGGGTTCGCACACTTGCTAAAATCTGCTGTGAAGCTTATTTAAGTTCTATTGAGGAAGGGGATAAGTCATGACTTTAGGAAAATCAGAGTATTTATTAGAGATTTTCTCCGAAGAAATCCCCACACGAATGCAAGCAAAAGCAGCGGCAGACCTAAAAACATTGGTAACAGCTAAACTTAAAGAAGCGAGCCTAAAATTTGATACAGCAACAGCTTATGTGACAGCCAGACGGCTTACACTTCATATCGAAGGACTGGACGCAGTTCAGCCTGATGTGAATGAAGAGCGGCGGGGGCCAAAAGCAGATGCGCCTGATCGGGCGGTAGAGGGCTTTCTTAAATCAGTAGGTATGCCAAGAGATCAAATTGAAATTAGAGAACTTCCAAAAGGCAATTTCCTTTTTGCCGTTATCCAGAAAAAAGGTCGTAAAACATCAGAAGTTCTAACCGAATTTTTGCCCGATCTTATCCGTACATTCCCATGGAAAAAATCCATGAGATGGGGTGCGAGATCGCTGCGCTGGGTACGTCCGATGCACAGCATCTTATCATTACTTGATGGGGAAGTGGTGGAATTTACCGTGGGTGATGAAGTTACATCTTCAAATAAAACATCTGGTCATCGTTTTATGGGTAGCGGAGAATTTATTGTTTCTGATTTTGCAGATTATAAAGCGAAACTTGCCAAGAATTTTGTAGTTCTGGACATGGAAGAGCGTAAAGATATTATACTGAAAGCCTCTTTAAAACTGGCAGCGGATGAGGGTTTAGAACTTGTAGATGATTCTGCGCTTTTAAATGAGCTTGCGGGGCTTAGTGAATATCCTGTGCCTGTGCTTGGTAAATATGACGCAAAATATCTTGACGTTCCGCCAGAAGCCTTAATGTCTGCTATGCGCACGCACCAGAAATATTTCTCTCTTAAATCATCAGATGGAAAGCTTGCGAGTAGATTTATCACTGTATCGAACATGAAAACAGCCGATCATCAAGCCGCAATCATTGCAGGAAATGAAAAGGTTCTTAATGCTCGCCTTGCCGATACAAAATTCTTTTGGGATCAGGATTTAAAGACAAAACTTGAAGATTACCTTCCAAAGCTAGATCAAATTACTTTCCATGCGAAACTAGGCTCTGTAGGCGAGAGGGTTAAACGCCTTATAAAGCTGAGTGCTTATATCGCTGGCATGATGGGGACGGACATTGAAAAAGCGTCAGAAGCTGCACGGCTTTCAAAATCTGATCTGGTGACGGGCATGGTTGATGAATGTCCTGAACTGCAAGGTCTGATGGGGAAATATTTTGCAGATGCAGAAGGTCTGGACAGTGAAATAGGCAATGCGATTGCAAGCCAATATTCACCAAAAGGACCAAGTGACAATTGTCCTTCTGCGCCTATTTCTGTTGCGGTGGCTCTTGCGGAGAAAATGGATATTCTCGTTGGTTTTTTTGGCATTGATGAAAAACCAACGGGCTCGAAAGACCCTTTTGCTCTGAGGCGTGCTGCTCTTGGGGTTATTCGGCTTATTGTTGAAAATAAGCTGCGTTTGTCTCTGCGTGATTTATCCGCTGCGGCGGCGGAGCAATATACGTCGCATGATTTAATGGATATGCGACGTGACATTGGTGATTTCTTTGCTGATCGTCTTAAAGTACATCTTAAATCCGAAGGCGTGCGCCATGATTTGATAACAGCGACCTTTTCTGGAAGCGGAGAAAGTGATCTTGTTAGGATTCTGGAAAGAGTTAGCACCTTGCAAGCTCTGATGGCTTGTGATGATGGGATTAACCTGCTGGCAGGCTACAAGCGGGCTGCAAATATTTTGCGTATTGAAGAAAAGAAAGACGGTAAAGCATATGATGGCGTGGCTGATCTTTCTCTTATGAGCTTAGAACAAGAAAAAACATTATTTAAGGCACTGACCCAAATTGAAGGTCGGGTTGAAAAGGCGGTTGAGGATGAGGATTTTGAAAAAGCGATGACAGTGCTTGCAGCTTTACGCAGCCCTATTGACCGTTTTTTCGATGATGTTATCGTCAATAGTACGGATGTGAGTGAGAGGCGTAATCGTTTGTTATTACTCTCTCAAATTCGGTCGACCATGAATTTGGTTGCGGACTTTAATAAAATTGAAGGCTAAGAGCATGACAAAATGGGTTTACACATTCGCAGATGGCAAAGCTGAAGGCAAAGCGTCAATGAAAAATTTATTGGGGGGCAAAGGGGCAAATTTGGCAGAAATGTCCAATATTGGTCTGCCTGTTCCGCCGGGCTTTACGATTACGACAGAGGTTTGTACCTCCTATTATGACAATGATGAGAATTATCCCTCTGATTTAAAAAGCCAAGTTTTAAGTTCTTTAAAACAAATGGAACAAACTGTGGGGGCTATTTTTGGTGACGATCAAAATCCTTTGCTTGTTTCTGTACGCTCAGGGGCTAGGGTTTCTATGCCAGGGATGATGGATACGGTTCTTAATCTTGGGCTGAATGATAAAACGGCCGAGGCATTAAAGAATAAATCAGGTGATGCCCGTTTTGCCTATGACAGTTACCGCCGTTTTATTCAGATGTATAGTGATGTGGTTCTGGGGGTCGATCATTATCATTTCGAAGAACTCTTAGAGATATTTAAAGAAGAAAACAACTATTATCTTGATACTGATTTAAACGCCGATGATTGGAAAGAGCTTGTTATCCAGTTTAAAGAAATTGTTCAAAAAGAGCTTGGTAAGCCTTTTCCGCAAGATGTGCATGAACAGCTTTGGGGCGCAATCGATGCGGTCTTTGGCTCATGGATGATTGAACGGGCGATGGTCTACCGCCGCCTTAATAATATTCCTCATACATGGGGAACGGCGGTGAATGTACAGTCCATGGTCTTTGGTAATATGGGCGATGACTGCGCAACGGGCGTGGTTTTTACCCGTGATCCCTCTACGGGCGAAAAAGCATATTACGGCGAATATCTAATCAATGCCCAAGGTGAAGATGTGGTAGCAGGCATTCGCACGCCGCAAAATCTAACAAAAAAATCTCGCCTTGATGCGGGGGAGACCATGCCTTCTATGGAAGAAAGCATGCCAAAAGTTTATGCGGAGCTTGCCGCTGTATTTGAAAAGCTGGAAAGCCATTATAGAGACATGCAGGATATTGAATTTACAGTTCAGCAGCAAAAGCTTTATATCCTCCAGACCCGCAGCGGTAAGCGTACAGCCCCTGCTGCGCTAAAAATTGCGGTTGAGATGGTACAAGAAAATATCATCACAAAAGAAGAAGCAATTTTAAGGGTTGAGCCAAATGCGCTAGACCAACTGCTTCACCCGACCCTAGACCCAGAAGGCAGACGTGACGTTTTAACCAAAGGTCTACCAGCTTCCCCAGGGGCGGCTGTGGGCAAGGTTGTTTTTTCCGCTGATGAAGCCGAGACAATGGCAAAAGATGGCGAAGATGTTATTTTAGTGCGCATTGAAACAAGCCCTGAAGATATTCACGGCATGCATGCGGCAAAGGGGATTTTAACCTCTAGAGGCGGCATGACATCTCATGCGGCTGTTGTGGCGCGGGGCATGGGCCGTCCTTGCGTATCGGGTGCGGGCGAGCTTCATATTGATTTAAAAACAGGCAGTATAGAAGTCGGCGGACGTAAAGTTAATAATCATGATGTGATTACCCTAGACGGCGCTACGGGGCAAGTGATGCTTGGCGCAGTTGACATGATACAGCCTGAACTGGGCGGTGAATTTGCAGAACTTATGGGCTGGGCAGATGAAGTGCGCACAATGAAAGTCCGTACCAATGCGGAAACCCCATTAGACGCTCAAACAGCTAGAGAGTTCGGCGCAGAAGGCATTGGTCTTTGCCGTACGGAACATATGTTTTTCGATGCCGAGCGCATTATTAACGTGCGCCAAATGATTATGGCAGAAGATAAAGAAGGGCGTATGAAAGCTCTTGATAAGCTTCTTCCTGTGCAGCGGCAAGATTTTATTGATCTATTTAAAATCATGGAAGGGCTTCCCGTGACCGTGCGGCTTCTTGATCCGCCTTTGCATGAATTTTTGCCGACTAAAGACAGTGACTTTGAAGATGTTGCAAAGGCTATGGGCGTAAATGTTTCTTTTCTAAAACGCAGAGCGGGCGATCTTCATGAATTTAATCCCATGCTAGGACATCGGGGCTGCCGCCTTGGTATTTCATATCCTGAAATTTATGAAATGCAAACCAGAGCGATCATTGAGGCGGCTATTGAAGTTTCTAAAACTTCGTCAGATGATCCTGTTCCTGAAATCATGGTGCCTCTTGTGGGAACAAAACAAGAGATTGAGATTTTAGCAAAGCTTATCAAAAAAATAGCCGATAAAGTCATTAAAGACGCTGGCAGTGATCTTACCTATATGGTGGGAACGATGATAGAGCTGCCAAGAGCGACCCTTAGAGCAGGTGAAATTGCGGAGCATGCTGAATTTTTTAGCTTTGGCACAAATGATCTTACCCAAACAACTTATGGTATTAGCCGTGATGATTCCGTTAGCTTTTTAGATGATTATCTTAGAAATGATATTTACGAGCAAGATCCCTTTGTCACAATTGACCAAGAGGGCGTTGGCGAGCTTATGAAGCTCGGCACAGAGCGTGGACGCAGTACTCGCCCAGATATTAAACTTGGCATCTGCGGCGAGCATGGCGGCGACCCTGCATCGGTTGAATTTTGCTATAGCCTTGGTCTAGATTACGTTTCTTGCTCCCCCTACCGAGTCCCCATAGCAAGGCTCGCAGCAGCGCAGGCTTATTTAAAGAATAAGTAGTTTGTAAAAATTTAATGATGAAAAGGAAGCTTGCGAAGGCTTCCTTTTTTTGTGTTTTTTATAAGTCTAATGGACATGCATAGTAAAGTAATATATTTAGCCCCTCACTTTAACTAAAGTGAGGGGCTAAATAATATATAGATCAATGATCTGATGTAGCTTTAAAAATTAAGTCGTTATAGAAGGTTTCTTAACATCAATTTTAGGCTGTTCTTCAGATTTTTCAATTTCCATATCTTTTTGAGCGGCTTTTTCGGGTAATTCACCTTCAGTTTCTTCGGGTGATTTATCTTCAGTTTTTTCAGGTAATTTACCTTCTGTTTCTTCGGGTAATTCACCTTCAGATTTTTCAGGTAATTTACCTTCAGCTTTTTCGGGTATACGAACCCAGCAATCTGTTCCTTTTAACCGAATAAGTCTACATTTTTCGTTTGCTTCTTCTAATGAAGAAAGAGGTCCAGCATTAAGGCGGTAAAATTTACCATCAAGATTCTTGTCAGTATCACCAAAATCAACTTCTGATCTTCTTGGCTCTAACCCCTTTAAAACCTCAGGATATTTTTTCAAAAGAATTTTCCAGCCTGGCGTTAAAAATTTTCTAAATCTATAAGATGCAATTTGCAAAGCCCATCCTTCAGCCCCTAATAATAACGGCGCACCATCATCTTCAAACTTTGCCGTAGTTTCAGGTTCTGGAATAATTTCAGATTCAGAGATAATTTCAGGTTCTGGAATAATTTCAGATTCAGGGATAATTTCAGATTCAGGAATATTCGTAGGATCTTCTGCAGATTCGATTAAACGAGCTACTGTAATTTTTTGAATTAAAGTATCTTTTTTTATTGTGAAATTTGCAGCTTCTGAATTACTGACCTTTTCTTCAAGGTTACCATTCATCATCGCTTTGAAACGATCATTTTCTGGAAGTGCTGAAACCAAACGAAAAAAAGATAAATTTTCATTGGATATTTCGGGCCCATTATCAATCGCTAAAAGCCTATATGCCATGATTTCATTACCAGAAAGTGCATATGCTAGCGCAAGATTTTGACGGTGATCTGCCGTAGAATCTTGATGTTGCGCGGCTAATTTTAAATATTTAATCGCTTTGCCATGTTGAGATCTGAGGGTCAATGATAAACCAAAATTATTTAAAATTTTAAGATTATTTGGGTTTTGAGCAAGAGCATCTTGGTAAATAGTAAGAGCCGCAGCATGATTACCTTGCAGCTCTAAACTTAAGGCAAGATTACTAATAATGTCTACATCACTATTATCAATTTGGACGGCTGAATGAAGAAGAGGTACTGCCATTGTCGGGCGACCAAGAGCAAGATAAGCTTTTGCAAGACCTTTTAAGGCTTCGATATTTCTCTCATCATGGTTTAGGGCTTTTTTATAAGATTTCACTGCATCTAAATATTCACCAAGAGCGCTATAACCTTGCCCAAGACCAATTAACGGCCCAGATTGAAATGGATGCCATTTATGAGCAGATTTATAAAGAGAAATAGCCGCAGAAAAATCTTTACTATCCATCATTCCATGGGCAAGCTGCATCAGGCTATTTTCTTCTTCTGTTTTCGTTATACTTATGTCTGATGCTGTAAGATTATTTTGATTATAATGGATGCCGTCTTTATTAGAACAAGAGACAAGCAAAGTTATCACAGTGCTTCCCATCAAAACTTTTTGTGCTAATTTGATAGAACGTTTACTTTTTTTCATATTCAGATCTTCTTTTATTACTCTTTATTTTACTATTATTCTCATCTTTTATTACTCTTTATTTTAATATTATTATCATTTTTGTTACTCAATTGCTACTTTTTATTGCTCTTTATTCTTTATAAAAAAATACGTCATAGTTTTTTTGTCATTTGGGTTATTATCTTGATAATA
>JADGEY010000077.1 GCA_016744185.1 Emcibacteraceae bacterium
ATGTTTGTGCTTGTATGTGTGTGTGCATATAATGATTGGTATTCAGTATAAAGGTAGAGATGTAGAGCTACAATAATCAGCCATGGTACAATGTACGGTGTACAGTGTCAGTTATTATCGAATAGGTATGACGGACATTATGCGACGTACATTTTACGCCGTACATGGTGCATTACATAATCAGCATGGATTATTACGCCGTCTTATATAATACGACATTACGACATTGCGCGGGCTTGTAACCGGTGTGTCCCGAGATGACTGGGGTAGATAAGCCCCTCCCACCACCTCGAGCCAACTCGCCGAGTTAATCTCCTATCACCGACCCCTGGATTACCCAAAGGTGCCTAGATTCATACCCGGATCGTGTAGATTATACACCGTTATACCTAGTTAATATCATAACTGATGATATGGTGCATGTTTATAATGCAGTGTTTATATGCGATATTTCGTGTTATCAAAAAAAGTATATTGAGTGAAAGTTCAAAGTTCTATTTATGATCGATTATGCAATTGATTGGTTCAGATTTACCGTATAATATACGGCGTATATACAAAATTACAATATATGCCATACATTTTACTTTATATATATACACAATGAACGATGTACGTCGCATAGTGCGTATTGTATATTCTATGTTTAATTGTACGCCGTTAGCTGTATATTATACAGTCTACATTGTACACAGTATATTGTACAGTGTACGATGAGATATAGTATAATATACAACTTCATAACCATGTTTAAGAAGGCTCACTAATTCTTTTTTATATACTCGGATGTCATTAACAAGATGAGCCGAAGTAAAAATGCAAATTTTCATTATATTTGTATCCGATATTGATTGCGTTTTTTTCGTTTTAAAATATATAATATAAATATCGCAAAAATAATACCATAACTATTAACAACAGTTGGAAAATTCGTAAAATAAATAAATGACATTGCCATAGAAGAGCTTACAAGCAATGAAACAATCAAATAACTATTATGACTTATAAGAACTCTATTTAGCCAGTACATAAAAACTAATATAAAAATATGGTAAATTGGTATCAAATAGATATTAAAGTCAACATATACTATCCCAAATATATTTCCTGGTGCAGTACCGCTTTCAATAATTGAATCTGGGTGCATTTTTAAAAACACATAATTCTGAATATTAATCACCTCATCGCCATTAAAAAAACCGAATAAAGTTGATGAAGTATAATCCCTAAACCCACCTTCATTAAAAATCTGAAAATATTCAAGAGCTGATGCTTCAGGAATCAAGAATACTCTGTTCCCAATAGCCTCTAAAAGTGGGATAATTTCTCTATCTAATGTTATTAAGTAAAGGATCATAACGGGTACTAAAGTAATCAAACTAAAACTCACTAAAATTTTTTTAATTGAAATACGACTGGTAAAAAGCTTGGTCATAATAAGTGCTAAAATCATTAAAAACAAACCTGTTTTCGATAATGTTAATAATTGATTCACCGCCATTATAACAAGAATGATTATAGTCAGTTTTTTATTTAACTTATTCCAATAAATCATCACTGCAGACGCATATAAAGGAATAAAAAAATACTTAACATAAAAAACTAAATAAAACAGGGTTACAGGAATATCTGCATTTTTATAAGCATCTTCCCTCATTATAATTAAATCTAAATAAACTCCCGACAGTACATTAAAAAGAGGGAAATTCTGCACCCCAATTAAAAGTATGAAAATTACAATTACTGTTACTGAAATAATAGCAATTACTTTGATGATAAATAAATCAAATTTTGTATATATCAAAAACCTAATTCTCGTATTATCTAATACAATCATGGCTAAAAAAATTATTGTAAAAAGAAGTTTAAAGAAATAATACGTCGTCACAAAACTATTAAAATCCTCATATAAAATAGCAAAAGGAACCAATGAAATTATTATATAAATCCCAAAATTAAACCTTAAAAGATTTAAACCATTCTTTTGCACCTTAAAGAATAAGATGACTACTGATAAAAATGATAACAATTGGAATATAGCAATCATTTTTAATATTTTCTCTCTAATCGAAGCAGTCGGATAATAATTAATTCCAATAAAAACAAAATCGCTAAATACTCAAGAAAACTCATCAGACTATTAATTGTTGGTCTCCCATGGACAAAATGCCTCATGATAAAACTAGTAGAATATTCATCCCATTTTTTATGTAAATCCAAATAATATTGGTCATCTGTTAATAAGTACAAATCTTTCAAAAGCCCAAGATGAACATTATGATACTTATAATTAGCTACGGTACCTATCAAATCATATGCCGTCCAATAACCAAGGTCAAATCTATGGATATTTGCTCTTAATGAATCAAAATAAGCTGAATAGAGGGGCTTTTGAACATTGAAAAATTTTTCATAAAAATAGATGCCAAAAGATGCATAAACCATCCCATTTAAAACTCTTGGCTGATCATGGTCTGGCAAATCTCTTGCTACATATTCTTCAATCCAAATACTGCCATCTCTTAGATGAATTGTGCTCCCGCCTTTCTCCCTCATTAAAATCACAGATTTATAAAGTCTATTTGCCGCAATTTTATATTTATCATTATCTGTCAAGATGTATGCTCTAATCAACAAAGAAAGTGCCATACCATCCGTTAAGCCAGAATACCATGGAGCCTTTAACATTCCCCCTTTTAAATATTTATAATACCAATCAAAACCATAAATTAAATGATACACATCATTTACATCTTTTAACATTTTTTCAACCACCCAATCAGCGGCATGGTAAAAATTCTTTTCCGTTATATACTTACTATCTGGAAGAACATTCCAAAATTCTACGCTGTTATTATATTTCCAAAGATAATCATATTTTGAACCATGAACCAATTTATCTGAATAAATTAGCCCATAATGTACTACATAAAATGGTGAGATATCTTTAATTCCTAACCGCCCAAAATTTGAAATTGGAATACCTTTCTCATTAAAAGTGCGTAAAGCAAAATCATTTCCCCGTAAAAGATTAGCCAATTTACCATTAAACTTACTAACCTCCTCATCATAAACATCTAATATCCAAGATGTAGAAAAGAATAAAGTACAAAAAATAAGAATGCGAATAATCCATTTCTGTTTCATAATATTTCAACAATCCTCTCGAGAAGCTTTTAAAATCCAAAAAATATTATAACTATAAACCACTGCCCCGCCGATTGAAAACAAGATGATAGATACGGCAAAAGAACCAAAAAAATAAGAGCCAATTAAGAAACCAATTGTTTGAAGAACAATCAACCCAATGCTGAAATAAATTTGAAATTCTAAACGGTTAAGAACCATCATGATTGTACTTTGAGCTGAGAACACAAAGCCAACCAACACCATAGGTGTTAAATATTTTGCAATATCTCCAGAAACACTCCATTCAGCTCCAAAAACCACCAAAAATATATCATTGCCAAACATGAATATAATGAGCATTGGTAACGCAATAATCAATGACAATATTTTAGTATTCTTAACAACAAAATCTCCCAGATTATATTGCTTTTTTCTTTCAACTGCTGTACGATAAAATACTTGTGAGAATGCTCTACCTAAGAACACCATCGGTATATTCATAACTTTCATCGCCATAATATATAGACCCGCTATCATTGGCTCATAATAAATACCTATCAGAAAAACTGGCAAATGTGACGCAAGCGTATTTATAAAGGATCCTAAAATATTTTTTCGCGGGAAATCACTGTGTTTTTTCATTTGCGACATTAAGGCATTCTTATTTATCCCGTCAAATTTCGTCCTATTTTTTAAAAAACAAAAAATAAATACAAAAATGACAATAACTTGCCCAAATAAATAAGCAATCAGAAGCCCGTAATTCTGAATAACTCTAGAAATTCCAATCCATATTTGTGCCGTCGATAGTGCTAAATTTTGCGCTACTATTGACACTGAAAGCTGGGTATATTTTTTCTTACGATTAAGCCAAGCACTAAACCCCTGATAAACGCCATTAGAAAATATCGCAAAAGGAACCAAATACATCCATTTCAAAGACGTGTCTTGCCCCAAAAGAATTAAAAAATGCTCGCGAAAGAAAAAAACCACACCTCCAACTACAAGACTTGTTAAAAAAGAAAGCCCAATAGAGACAACCAAAAGGTTAAGCCCCTCAACATCTCTTTCTGCTAACATTATTGCTAGCTCATATCGTCCCGTCGATACAATAGAAATAATTGCAACAACACTCATATATATTGCAAGTAGTCCAAAATCGGCGGGGCTATACAAACGTGTTAAAATAGGGCTGATTAAAATAGGAATAGACTGAGCAATAAAAGTACCAGACATTAATGTCATGACATTTTGCAAGAATTCATTTTTAGGAATAAATCTACCTATCATGTTAAAAACATTCTAAAATTCGTTTAAAATCATTATCTTCCATATAAGGATGCATCGGCAAACTAAAAACGGTTCTCGATAAATTTTCAGCTACAGGCAAGTCACCTAATTTATACCCAAGATTCTCAAAAACTGTTTGTTCATGCATACATGTACCGTAATATACAACTGATGGAATCCCAGCTTGCTTCAATTTTGCCATTATAGCATCTCGGTCTTCAGAAATGAGCGTATATTGCGCCCAACTGCTCAAATAATCCATAGGAACATACGGGACATTTAAACCATTTCGCCCTTCTAATGCCTCACTATATGAAGAAGCTAATTCATTTCTCGCCTCAAGTTCTTTTGAGAAAACTGCCAATTTTTCGATTAAAACCGCCGCCTGCAAAGTATCTAAACGGCTATTAAGACCAATCCGAACATTATCATATTTATCTAAACCCTTACCATGAACCCGCAAAGATTTTAACAAAGCTGCATATTCATCATTATCTGTAAAAACCGCACCCCCATCACCATAACAGCCTAGTGGCTTTGCAGGAAAGAAGCTTGTCGTAGCAAGATCACCAAAAGCCCCCGCCTTACGCCCCTTAATTTCACCGCCGAAACCTTGCGCTGCATCTTCGATCAATTTAATATTATATTTTTGGGCAATCGCCATTAAGGCATCATAATCTGCTGGAAGTCCGAATAAATCTACGGTGATAATAGCTTTCGGCGTTAATTTACCCTCTGCAATAACCGCTTCAATACGCTTCTTTAAATCTTTTGGACAAATATTATAAGTCTGAGCATCTGAATCAACAAAAACAGGCGTGGCATGGCTAAGTCCTATAGTCTCTGCCGTGGCAAAAAAGGTGAATGTCGGGCAGAAAACCGCATCACCTTCTTTAATATCAAGAGCCATCATGCAAAGCTGTAAAGCATCCGTGCCATTGGCGCAGGTAATAGCATGTTTCACGCCAACATAATCTGCTAATTGCTCTTCAAGCTCCTGAACCTCAGGCCCCATGATATATTTACCATGATCAAGAACGACCTGAATGCGCCTATCAATTTTTTCTTTTAAATGCTGGTACTGTGATTTTAGATCAATAAATTGCATGATTTATCCTATTTTACACGGACGACAGAAGCCCCTGATAATTTATATGTTGCTCCCGTATTTGGGCAGGTCGTTTCTTTGACACCTTCAAGCGGCAAATCAAGGCTCTCACCATATTCGCTCATCCAGCCAATTTGTTTTGCGGGAACGCCGACCATCAAAGCGTAAGCTTCAACATCTTTATTAACTACCGCACCCGCACCTACAAAAGCATATTCATTAATCGTTGCGCCGCACACAATTGTACAGTTTGCACCAAGCGTTGCCCCTTTTTTAATGATCGTATTACGATATTCATCTTTACGCTCAACACCAGAACGTGGATTATAAACATTGGTAAAAACCATACTCGGGCCGCAAAAAACATCTTCTTCCAAATGAACATTATCATAAATAGAAACATTATTTTGAATTTTACAATTATTACCAACCGTAACGTCATTACCCACAAAAACATTCTGTCCTAAAGATACTCCTGACCCAATTTGCGCGCCGCCGCAGACATGGGTAAAATGCCAAACCCGTGAGCCTTCACCAATAACAGCACCATCATCTACAATTGCGCTATCATGCTTGTAATAATCAACCATTGGCTAAAACTTTCGCCACAAAGGGGTGAGTGTTTGAAGCGCCTGTTACAATATTTTGATTACGGATTGAGCTTACGATTTCAATAGATTTACGTGCTTCTTCCAATGAAAAGCCCTCTCCTTCTAAAATATGCTGATAGCTTGCTGTATGAAGATCTGTAAAGCCGCCAGAAAATTCAACCTCTTTACCATCAACAGTAATTGAACGGAAAGTTCGCATCCCTGTAGCCTTAATATCATCTGGAATATAATCATAATTAACTGATAAAAACCAGCGCACTCTTGCATGTTTAAATTCTAAATAACCTGCGCCCACATCACGCTGTTTCAGATGCGATGTATTTTCTTTCAAGTCACCAAAAATCCAGCCAAGCATATCATAAAAGTGAACCCCGATATTAGTTGCAATACCACCTGATTTATCATCATAGCCCTTCCATGACGTAAAATACCAATGACCCCGGCTTGTCAGATATGTGAGGTCAACATCAAAAACCTTATTTGGATCCGCCTTAATAGCCGCTGCCACATCCTTTTTGAGCTGAATAATACTTGGGTGCAAACGAAGCTGTAAAATATTAAATATTTTCTGACCCGTTTCTGCTTCAACCAAAGCCAAAGCATCAATGTTATAAGGATTCAGCACTAATGGTTTCTCACAAATCGCATGAGCCCCATGGCGAAGAGCAAAACGAATATGACTATCATGAAGATAATTTGGTGATGCGATTGAAACATAGTCAATCTTTGTACCCTTACGCTTTAACAGGTCAATATGGCGGTCAAATCTTTCATATTCTGTAAAGAAATCAGCTTCTGGAAAAAAACTATCAATAATACCGACCGAGTCATTTTTATCTAACGCAGCAACAAGATGATTTCCTGTTTCTTTAATCGCTTTCATATGCCTTGGCGCAATATAGCCCGCAGCTCCAATCATTGCAAAATTCTTCATATTCCTAATGTTCCTCGCCCAATATTCTGATAAGTTTAATGTTAATCGTTATTTTTATAATCATAATGATATACGTAATTACTTGTTGAACCTTTTACATTCACAACATCATTCATAATAAAACCATTAATATGAATTCCAGCTTGGGTAAGCTTTCTTACGCCTTGCTCAATTTCTTTCATGGGGTGAGTATTCGATTTCAAGACAAATAATATGACCCCTGCATACCTGCCAATAACAGCAGCATCGGACGCAGCTAATGTTGGAGGAGTATCAATAATCACGTAATCAAATTTTTCAGATAATATTTTTAATTTTTCTTCAAAACTGACATGTAATAATAGCTCCGCAGGGTTTTTGGGCAACACGCCCGTCGTCATATAATGAAGCCCCTCTATTTTAGATGCCTTCACCGCCTCGTCAGTGGATATACTACCCATGATTAAATCTGTTAATCCATCTGCTCTAGAACTGTCAAATAATTGATGAATAGTCCCCCTTCGAAGATCAGCATCTACGACAATAGCCGTTTTGCCTCCCTCTGATAGCACTCCTCCGAGGTTCGCACTAACAAAAGATTTTCCAATGCTGGGAGAAACCCCCGTCACTAGAATAATATTATTTTTAGCGGACATTAAGGTAAAGTGAAGCGTTGTTTTTAAACTTCTAATGCTTTCAATCGCAGGGTCATTCTTATCAATATCAATCAATAATCCTTTATTTTTAAATTTTGCGAAAAACAAGCTTCGTAAAATCGACGCATAAACAGTAATGCCAAATTTTTTCTCAATTTCAGAAATATCGCTAACCCCCCCTCTAAACATACGCATCATAAAGGCAGAAAACACACCCAGCATCACCCCAACAACCAAAGAAAAAATAAGAATATTTTTAGTCCTTGGCTTAATGTGCTCTTCAGGAATCATCGCAAAATCGATGACCCTAACATTCCCCACTGTTGCAGCTTTCGTAATGCGCAGCTCCTGAGTTCTATTTTGCAGCCTATTATAAAGCATAGTTTTCATTTCTAAATCTTGCTCTAATTTTAATATTTCTTGCTGAGAAATTGGCAAAAGTTTCGCGCTCTCTGTCATCTCCTTTTGAGCAGATTCAATTTCCTCAATCTTTGCACTTAGCCCTATAATAACAGGGTGAGTATCTTTAAATCTTTGGCGGTACCCATCTCGTTCCTGTCTTGCTTTCACGAGCTCCTGCGCCAAAAGATGAACATTTTCTAGAAACCCCTTAGTCTCCATCATTAAATGAACAGAGCCATGTTTAATTTTATATTCTTGATAATTTTTAGCCGATTGTACGACCTGCTCTTTAAAGGCAGGCAATTGCTTCATTAAAAACTCTAATGACTTTTCCGCTTCTTCAGAACCTCTCACAATATTTTGCAGAGCATATTCTTGCACAATAACATTAAGAATATTTGTAATTTTATATTTATCTGAACCTGAAAAAGAAACATTAAGAATGCCTGATTTTTTACCCTTTTCCGAAGCTCCAAGTTTTTTATTTAACGCTTTAAGCGTCTCTCCTACCGAATGATGAATGACGATAAATTCTGTTTCAGGGCGAGCGACCAAACTCTCCACATAAATTACAGCTCCCTTACCATTATCAATAACCTGCCCAACAGCTCCCTCTAATAGCTGGATACCATTGGGGTCTAATAAAATAAATTTTCCTGCCTTACCCGCAATTAAAGTTAATCTCTTCTCATCAAAACCCTTTGGAACATTAAGTTGATCTATTTGAATTTTCTCGCCGCCCCATGCGTAAGAGGATGCCCCGAACCAAGGCTCTGCAATTTTACCTTTTTCTTTTTCAGAAAAAACATTAAAAATTCTTTCTCCAATCACAGGAAAATATTTAGGAGAAGCCTCAATCTGTAAATAAAGTTTTTTAATTGTCTCAAGACGAATAGCTCTTGACCTTAATATTTCAATCTCGGCCGTTATTTTAGAGCCTCCTCCTCCTCCCATAAGCCCTGCCATATCCCCCAATGCACCAAGCCCCCCTGCTGATTTTTTATCTTCAATCTGCAGCAAAGCATCAACAGAATAAATACGGGTTGAAAAAACAGCGAAAAGCCCCCCCAAAAACAATGCCGCCAAAGTAATGAGCATTATAAGCCATTTATGCTCAATGACAATACCAAGATATTCCTTGATATCAATAGTATCAGCATCATGCTCCTCTCCAACCTTATTATACAAAGCAGAAGATTCTTTCACTAAGTTATTTTGATCAAATTGATTATTCATTTATTTCACTTTAACTCACTATTGATTCAGGTTAATTGCTATCGCTACCAAAAAGAGGGAAGTTAATCGCCCCTGATTTATCTAAAATACTAATTGTTGGTGCAATTGCTGATATAACTCTGCTCCACTTAACCCAAGCAGAGGTTTCAACATAAACCACATCACGAGGCTTTAGAGGAAATCTTTCTGCCAAAATCATTGCATCTATCGTTCCTGCATCTAAATGAAATATTTCAGATTTTCCCCCATGGCTTCTCACAACAAAAATCTGCCCAACATTAGATGTCGCTTGATTTATACCGCCCGCATCTGTAATCGCTTCTGCAAGAGATTTTCTTTGGTTATCCATCTGAAGAGAGCTTGGTGTATTTACCTCGCCCATCACAAAGACTTTATTGAGCTTATTATCCCATATATTAACCACATCGCCTGATTTTAGAAGAACATTAGTCCTGCTATTTCCCAGCTCATATAAAGCCTGCATATCAATGCGGTAGGTTTTCTCATTTCGGGAAACTGTAATATTCTGACGGTCTGCAAATTCACCAAAGCCGCCTGCTCTATTTATCATTTCTAAAACAGTAGGAGCAAGGTCATCAATGACATGAATACCCGGCAGCTTCACCTGTCCAACAACATATATGCGCTGGCTTCTATATTTAATAATTTTAACATCAAGCATTAAGTTTTCAATAAACCCATCAAGTTTATCCGTTAATAAACGCCGCAATTCTTGAACCGTCAAACCCTCTACTTTAATAACCCCTGCATATGGATAAAAAATTGTCCCATCACTATCCACAGTACTGCCCGACGCTTCAGCAGACCTAAAGCTTCCCGCAGGCGTTGTTAATTCTGGGTGATCCCAAACGGTAATATTAACAACATCTCCAATGCCAAGACGATAGGCATAGCTTACCAATCCGTTTTTTGACTGGGTTTTGCGATTATAAATAATCTGATCTGCATTCTCTTTATCAATTTGAACAATTAATTCTGCAGTGATCTCTCTTACCTTAACATTTGCAGGAGCTGCATCAGCATTTGGTAATTTTATAGTGGACTCGTCTCCTACCCCCCTCATTCCAGGGGCTAAAGAACATGATGATATGAAGATTAACATCGTAATGACCATCAATATTGATGGCAATTTAGTGATTTTTTTCATTTTTTAACCTGAACTTGATTCATTGATAAATTACCGCTAATCCTGCCAACTATATATAACTATAACGATGTATCAAATATGAACAATCAAAATAATATAATTATAACACATTCATAATTGAATTATTAAAAGTAACCTTTATGATATTCACAAATAAATAGCTATGATTTATTTCTATATTAGCTATTT
>JADGEY010000078.1 GCA_016744185.1 Emcibacteraceae bacterium
ATAAAATACAATGTATTATAAATATTATAATTCGCATATTCAAACACATTAAAATAGTTAAACACTCCAAAACTAATGATTACAAATAACAAAAAATAACTAAGACTTATAAATGTATGATAGATGTCCTCCCCTTCAAAAAGAAGGTTCAGGCTATTCTTTATTCTCTTTTTAGTAATCTTCACTTGAGCTCTATCCTAAATTATTACTTTAGTTTTCTTGTTGTTAATTTTAGAATAAGGAACAATATGGGTCTAAAAATTTATTAAAGCAGTATCTTGTTTTTCTACTTCTTTAAATAAGTTAAGAGTAGGAAAATCAAAAAGGTTTTTCTCAATAAATTTAAATATTACCATAAGGTTTCTTAATTAAATAACCGTATTTAAAAACCACTTATTATATCCTCTGCTCTAAGTATCAATATTTGCGACATTAAGTGCATTATTTTGGATAAACTCACGGCGAGGCTCAACCACGTCACCCATGAGTTTAGAGAAAATTTCATCCGCTGTATCGCTATGATCAATCTTAACTTGAAGCAGCGTTCGAGCTTCTGGATCAAGCGTTGTTTCCCAAAGCTGTTCAGGATTCATTTCACCCAGTCCTTTATAGCGCTGAATAGAAAGACCTTTCTTCCCAAACTGCATAATCAGGCGCATAAGATCGCTTGGCAGGTGAATTTCATGAAATTCATCTTTACGGCGAATGGTCGCAGGGTTCTCAAAAATTTCCGCATGTTCTTGGCAGATTTGATTTAACTTACGCCCCTCAGCGGAGTTTATAAAGTTTGCATCAATTTTATAAACGTCCATAATGCCCCGCACTTCTTGCTTGAAAGTCACTCCATTACCGTCAGCATCAAGAGACGCTTCCCAGTTGTCTTCGCCTTCTGTCGTGCGCAGGTTCATTCTTGCCACAATTTTTTTCAATATAGCGTCTGCGCCCTTACCATGGATAAGGCATTCTTCTGTCATTGCCCCCAGCACGGCAAGCTCTTCAATAAGTTCTTGATTATAACGCTGCGGCACATGGGCAAGCACATTTGAAATCTTGCGAATAGAAGCGATTAATGCTTCAAGGTCATTGCCCGCAATTTGCGTGCCATCTTCAAGAGAAAGCATCATATCTTGCAAGGTTTGCGCAACGAGATATTCTTCCAGCGCATTATCATCTTTAAGATAAACTTCGCTGCGTCCCCGTCCGACTTTATAAAGAGGCGGCTGGGCAATATAAAGATGCCCATTTTCAATAAGTTCAGGCATCTGGCGGTAAAAGAACGTCAGTAAAAGCGTTCTAATATGCGCCCCATCTACATCCGCATCGGTCATAATCACGACTTTATGATAGCGCAGTTTCTCAATATTAAATTCTTCACGTCCAATAGACGTTCCAAGAGCTGTAATCAGCGTGCCAATTTCTTGAGATGCGAGCATACGGTCAAATCTTGCCCGCTCTACATTCAAAATCTTACCTTTAAGGGGCAATATCGCTTGGTTCTTACGGTCACGTCCTTGCTTTGCAGAGCCGCCCGCACTGTCCCCTTCCACAAGGAATATTTCTGATTTTATAGGGTCTTTTTCTTGGCAGTCCGCAAGCTTTCCAGGCAGAGATGAAATATCAAGAACGCCTTTACGGCGGGTCAGCTCTCTTGCTTTACGGGCTGCTTCACGGGCAGCGGCAGCATCGACAATTTTGCCAATGATTAATTTTGCTTCCTGCGGATTTTCTTCAAACCATTCGCCAAGCTTTTCATTGAGCAGGCTTTCCACAACAGGGCGAACCTCTGATGAAACAAGCTTATCTTTGGTTTGAGATGAGAATTTAGGATCGGGAACTTTAACTGAAAGAACGCAGGTTAGACCTTCACGGCTGTCATCTCCTGTAATGGATACTTTTTCCTTTTTTGCGATGCCCGATGAATTGGCGTAGCCATTAATCGTACGGGTTAATGCTCCTCTAAAGCCTGCCAGATGCGCCCCGCCATCTTTTTGCGGAATATTATTGGTAAAGCACATGACATTTTCATGATAGCTGTCATTCCACTGCAATGCACATTCAAATTCAATATCATCTTTTAGACCCTTAACCGTGATCGGCTCCCCAATAATTGATGTTTTATTACGGTCAAGATATTCAACGTAGGACGTAATGCCGCCTTCATAAAAAAGTTCGATTTCTTGCTTGTCCGCTGTACGGTGATCTTGGATCACAATGCGCACCCCAGAATTAAGAAAGGCAAGTTCACGAAACCTATGAATAATTTTATCATAATCAAAATCAATAAAGGCAAATGTTTCCAGTGATGGGTGGAACGTCACCTGCGTGCCTGTTTTTCCTTGGGCATCACCAACAATTTCAAGATCGCCAATAGCATTGCCATTTTCAAACCGCATGAAATGTTCTTTATCATTACGCCAAATACGCAGCTCTAAAAAATCAGAAAGAGCATTCACAACCGAAACCCCAACCCCATGCAGCCCACCTGAAATTTTATAAGAATTACTATCGAATTTACCGCCCGCATGAAGCTGCGTCATGATCACATTTGCCGCCGATACCCCTTCTTCTGGATGCATATCAACAGGAATTCCCCGTCCATTGTCCGTCACGGAAACAGACCCATCAGGGTTCAGCGTTACAAGGACTTTATCGCAGTAGCCTGCCAAAGATTCATCAATCGCATTATCCGATACCTCAAAGATCATATGATGCAGACCAGAGCCATCATCTGTATCGCCAATATACATTCCAGGGCGTTTACGCACCGCATCAAGACCTTTTAAAACCTTAATAGAATCTGCGCCGTAACTCGTTGCGCCTTCTGCAGCATCTTTTGATTTAATTTCTTCAGACATATAGCCATATTCCTTACGGTTTTTTTAATTATTTTGCACGGGTTTTTTAATTATTCTGCTGTAATCGAACCTTCACTTACACGAAAGTACCTTGCCCTGCCGCACATGTCACGAAATAAAGAACGGTCCGTGCCAGTAAGCCAAATTTGAGAGCCAATATCAGAAAGTTCATCGAATAGGGCGGCTCTACGCACTTTATCCAAATGGGCAGCCATTTCATCAAGAAGAAGAAGCGGCGGCGCACCAAAATGATGCGCTGTCATGCGGCTGCTCGCAAGCGTAATGCCAATCAGCAGAGCCTTCTGCTCCCCCGTTGAGCAAAGCTCCGCAGGCATATTCTTCGGGGCATGACGCACCCGTAAATCTGTTTTATGAGGCCCTGAATTTGCTCGCCCTGATCTTATATCATGCAGCCTGTTATCTTGTAATTTTTGTTTAAAATTTTCTTCTACCATTACCGCAGGATGCGCTGACAGCGCCTGTTCAAGCTCCCCGTCCAATGACAAGATCGCTTTTGGAAAAGCAGAAATATTTTCTTCAATCACTTGGTTAAGGTGAAATAACGCATCAAGCCGAGCCGCTGCAACAGCGGTGCCATGCTCTGCCATACGGCTTTCCAGTGCGCCCGCCCAAGAAAGGTCAAACCCATGCTCTGAAAGAAGTTTATTACGCTCCCTCATCACTCGCTCATAGGCATTAACTTCACGGCTATGATGGGGATGAAAAGCCGAAACAATACGGTCAAAAAATTTCCGTCTGCCTGACAGTCCTTCTATAAAAAGCCTGTCCATCTGAGGGGTGAGCCACGATACCTGTAAAATATCGCCAAAAAGAGACGGACGAGATAGATTTTCACCATTTAATCTCGCAGTTCGGCGTTCGGCAAAGCCCCCCTCATCCACTGGCTTTGCTACAAGCCCTGTTCCCAGTTCTTGCATGCCATCAGGGGTCATAAGCTTGGCAGAAACCGTCCAGCCGCCAAAAGTCTTTAATTTAGTCACGTCCGATAATTTAGAGCTGCGCATTCCTCGTCCTGCTGCCAGAAATGAAAGAGCTTCCAATAAATTAGTTTTCCCAGCCCCATTTGCGCCCGTTAGAACAACAGAATGATTTTCAGGTGAGATTTCTACTCTTTCATAAGAACGAAAATTTGTAAGGATTAAACGGTTAACATAAAGCCCACCTTTAACAGTTTTAACAAGCGTTTCATCAGAAGGATCGCCGTGGCTCCCCCCCTGCTGCTCCCCCCTTAATTTAACGGCACATTCCATTTAAAAACTCATCTTAAAATCAGAAAAATAATGATCTTAGAATATAGCATTTTGAACGGCGTTATGAAAGGTTTTAATAGAGTATTTTTCAGCTCTAAAAGCCATAATTATAATTTGATTTATTTTCAAATTTAATCCTGTGTATTATTTCAGCATAAGCTCATTTCTTTTAATGATTTTTGCTTTTGCAAGTAATCTTTTGGCTTCTGCTACATGAAGATGTTCAATTAATTTCCCCTCCACAACAACGACTGCTTCGCCTCGCTCGTTTGCTTCAAAAGAGGCTCTAATGATTTTTTCAGAAAATTCTAATTCTTCGGGGCAGGACATAAATATTTTATTAGCCTTCGAAATTTGCTGAGGGTGAATTAATGTTTTTCCATCAAAGCCCATTTCCATACCCTGCAGGCAGGATTGCTCATAGCCTTCCGTATCTTGTAAATCGAGGTAAACCCCATCAATAATATCAATGTTCTGCGCCCGTGCGGCAAGCAAGCAAAGCCCAAGGCTGGTGATAATTGGCAGGCGCATGAGCGTATGTTTCGCTTGCAGGTCTTTAACCAGATCGGACGTTCCCATAACGAAAGCAGAAATGAGAGGGCTTGCCCCCGCAATCTGTTCAGCCTGAAGCATGCCGCGCGGCGTTTCCATCATGCACCAGATTTTTATTTTTTTATCTGCGCCGAGCTGAGCCATTTCTTGCTCTAACCGCTGAACCATTTGGGCATTTTCGATCTTTGGCAGTAAAATAGCGTCAGGGCATGCCAGAATCGCAATTTTTAAATCTTCTTGTCCCCACTCGCTTTCGAGGGGGTTAATGCGGATAATTTTTTCACGGTGTCCGTAGCCTCCTTGCTTTAAAGCTTTTAGAAGCAAGGCACGGGCAGATGATTTTTCCGCAGGAGCAACCGCATCTTCTAAATCAAAAATTAGGCAATCCGCAGGCAGTGATCTTGCCTTTTCAAGCGCTCTTGCATTTGAGGCTGGCATGTAAAGGACGCTTCTTCTGACTAGATTTTTCATCATATTATCCCTTGATACTTATTAGATATATTACAATGATTCAAAAAGTTATTGATTATTGTTGTAAATATCATCACTATAATTTCTGTAAAATAGTGATTATTAATTAAAGTTAAGAAAATATACCAAAATGAAAATATTAAAAGTAAAAATTACCGCTTTATTAGGCTTTGCTCTAATGACGGCGGCATCCCCCTGCATGGCAGCGGATAATCTGATTTCAAAAGCAGACCTTCGCATTGCGGCGCAGCTTGGCAAAAAAGCTTATGGGTCAGACCTTGCCTATAAAATCGATGAAAGCCTGACAACAGAAGTTGGGCCTCGCCGTGTGGGAACATATGGAGATAGCGCAGGAATTGCATGGGCGGTGGCAAAAATGAAAGCCTTTGGTTTTAATAAGGTTTGGACAGAAAGAGTTGTTACACCTGGTTGGTATAGAGGTAAAATTGAGGCGAGAGTCACCGCCCCTTACCCTCAGCGTATCGAAGCGATTGCCCTTGGTAATTCTGTCGGCACAGGAAAAGAAGGCGTCACCGCTCCTTTAGTCCATTTTAGAACAATGGCAGAATTAAAAGCAGTGCCTGACGGAAGCTTGAAAGGTAAAATTGCTTTTATTTCTTTGCGCATGGAGCGGGCGCATGATGCATCTGGTTATGGTAAAGGTGGCGCACCTCGCCGTAAAGGCGGGATTATCGCTGGGAAGAAAGGGGCGCTTGCCTTAATTATTCGTTCGGTTGGTACAAGCAATAACCGTATCACTCATACGGGAGGGCAAAGCGGAAATATTCCTGCTGCTGCCATTTCGAACCCTGATGCTGATCTTCTTGTGAATATGTTTAAGCGGACGAAAGAGATTAAATTCTTTCTAAAATCAACAGCAGGGCGCACGAAAGATGTTATAACCGCTAATGTAATTGGTGAAATTACAGGCTCTTCCGATCCTAAAAATTACGTGGTTATGGGCGCACATCTTGATAGCTGGGACATGGGAACGGGCGCAATTGATGATGGTATGGGCGTTGGTATTGTGCTGGCGGCGGCGAAAAATATTATTGATAGCGGCAAACGTCCAAAACGTTCTATCCGAGTGCTGCTTTTTGGGGCGGAAGAAATTGGTCTTTATGGTGCGGCTGCCTACGTTAAAAAACATGAAGCAGAAATGGCACGTCATGTCATCGGCGCAGAATGGGATTTGGGGACGGGAAAAATTTATTCTCTTCAGCCAGGGGTGGGGCAGACCGCATTAAAAGCGATTGCCCAGATGGCGAAATTATGAAACCATACGGCGTAAAGCTGGCTTCTAATAATAGCGCAAAAGGTCAATCCGATATGAGCATGCTGGGGCGTAAAGGAATGCCTGCGATTAATTTTCACGCTGATTCCACGACTTATTTTGACTTTCATCATAATGAAAATGATGTGATGAGCAATGTAGATAAAGATACAATGCGTCAAGCAGAAGCGATCTATACAATTTATAGCTGGCTTACTGCAAATTCAGATGTTGATTTTAGAAAATAAATTCAAATATTCTTCTAAATTAAAAACCAATAGATAAAAGGCAGCCTTTAAGGAGGCTGTTTTTTTAAGGTTTTTGCTGTAAATTTAAGGAATATTTATAGTGGCGCGCTTGGGAAGATTCGAACTCCCGACCCCTTGATTCGTAGTCAAGTACTCTATCCAGCTGAGCTACAAGCGCATTGTCACTATAATGGATAGAATATCTATCCTGTGGAGCGAAAACTACTCATATCTATTCTATAAAGCAAGAGCAATTTTTATTTTTCTCTTATTTTTATTCTCATAGAGCAAAAAGCCTCTTGTTCTCTGTAAAAAAATGGTTAGATTTAAAGGGTAAAATTAAGGCGTTCAAAATTTATGATAAAAACTAAAAAAATACTTTTTATAATTCAGGGGATTCTTTTCTTCATTCTTTTTTCATGCTCTGGGAATGGCAATGGAAATTCTAGCCTTAAATATGATGCTCTATGGGATAAAATAACTTTGATGCAAAAACAGATTTTAGAGCAAAATCAGAAAAATAATAGACGTAAAATTATAAGAAAAAACCCTGCAAACCCTGCGGCAGAGCCGTTAGATCTAGAAAAAATTAACCATGATTTACCCGAAGCCCGTAAAATCCAAAAAGCATTAAAAGCTAAGATTAAAAACCTTAGAAAAGCCGTCATGGATTATAAAAAAGCTCTAAAGCAAGATCGTGAATTTAAAAAGACTCACATCCAAAAAATATATTCCCGTATTTTAGTAGAAGGGTTAAAATGGCAAATGTTACAGACGGCAGAATCTGATAATATTTCAGTCATGCAAGAACTGCAAAAAGCATCTAAAGCTTATGATGTGGTGAGAAGTCATTAGCCAGAAACCTTGGGGAAGGCAATTAAAAACGCTGTCCCTTTTTCTGTGCTAGAGAGCAGTCTTATATCGCCGCCGTGCGCCTGCATAATCTCTTTTGATATGGCAAGTCCAAGACCTGTCCCTTCTTTTGCGCTGCTGCTAAAGGGTTTAAAGAGGTCTTTTAGAATATTTTTAGGAATGCCACCTGCGGTATCTTTCATAATAATAAGAATTTTTTCTGGGTCTTCTTTTAATTCTATGATGATTTCCCCACCCGTTTTAAGCGCTTGTAGGGCGTTGCGGCACAGGTTCATAAAAACTCTAAAGATTTGATCCGCATCACCCTGTAATTTTAGCTCTTGAGGAATATGGTGGGTAAAATTTACGGGGGAATCTTCTGCTGCGCCAAGTGATATATAAACATCTTCAATCACAGGTTTTAAAGAGAATTTTTTAAATTGAGAAGGCTTTATTTCGGCTGAGCTATATTCTAATGTCGTATTGCAAAGACGGATAGCACGGTCAATCGCACTGATAAAATAAGGGGCTAGCTTTTTAACTTCAGGATCATCAATCTTGATTAAGTGATCCGATACAAGCTGGGCACTACTGAGCATATTACGTAGGTCATGATTAATTTTACTCACCGCTTCTCCGAGGTGAGCAAGATGGTTCTTCTGATTAAGGGCTTGTCTGATTTTATCTTGCATAATTTTCATTTCAGACATGACGAGACCTATTTCATCACTGCGGTTCTTTTTTTGAACAGATGGAGTTTGGTCTTCTGGTTTTTCTCTAAAATTAATCAGGCTTTGGGTGATGGTCTGCACTGGCTTTACGAATAAATGATTAAGCGCGAAATAAATAACCCCTGCCGTTATCAGAGAAATAAACAGGGATAAGAGAAAGCTGTTCCATGAATAATGCCACATATCATGACATAATCTTTCTTCGTTAAAAATGATTTGAATTTTTGGTGCAGATGTATCTGCACCAAAAGCCGTAACGCTGACGAGTTTTTTATGAGGGTGGGTATGGGCGAGCGTTCGGGCGGCATCTTTTAAAAGCTGCCAGAATGAAGGATTGCTTAAATCATAAAATTCTTCAATTTTTGATTCGGGTATTTCCCCTAGAATCGGTCTAATGTTTAAGTCTTGAGATGAATTTTGAGCCCCAATATGCCTGACAGCGACAATTTCAGCCGTTTCTAAAAGCTCATTTGTTAGCATGTCTCCCAGCTCTTTATGGGGCGATGCTTTAACCGCAAGAGAGGCAATATGCGCCGCTGCAAGATGTTCTTCGAGCCATGTTTTACGGTAGTTTGAAATAGAAGGGATAAAAATAAGAAGCTGTGCAAGCATCACAAAACTAATCGTTAAATAGAGCAAGCGGGTAGAAAGGCTTGTTTTAGCGGTAGGGGCTTTTATATTTTTTGTGGCTTGGGACATCTTGTACTCTTTAATATAGACTATAGATCATAAAAGCATAATTTAGCGATCAAGGGAAATAAATCTTAGGGTTCTTTTTTATATATGGCGGCTCTTCATTTTTAGATTTTATAAAAACATCGAAAGTTTAAGATATGTTTATTGACATATGGCAGCAGAGCTTTTATATAGCTTTTCATTAAAAGAATTTAAAACTATTGTAGCTTTATCGGCTGTGATGAGTTTTTTTGAGAATATTTCTCAAATTATTAAATGGAGTAGTCCAGTGAAACGTACATTTCAACCTAGTAACCTCGTTCGTAAACGTCGTCATGGTTTCCGCTCTCGTTCAGCCACAGTAGGCGGACGACGCATTCTTGCAGCACGCCGTTCTAAAGGACGTAAGCGTCTTTCAGCGTAAATGCTAGAATTATAGCTCAAGAAAATAAAAGTGATTTAAAACCAGTTTCTGAATTTCAGAAACTGGTTTTGTTTTTGGGCTACCGCCCCGAGGGTTTTGCTAGAATACCTAAGTTTTGCCAGAATGCCTGAGTTTTGCCAGAATACCTGACCTTTGACAGTATGAATAATAATCTTTAGAGTTTATTTATGATGCAGCAGCATGACATGACAGATTCGAAAATACCTACGCTCCGAAAACGCAAAGATTTTCTGCGCATTGCGGGCATGCGTAAAAAATGGAACGCTCCGGGAATGATTGTTCAAACTGCACCGCAGCCTAAAGATTTAGATCCAGATACGCCTAAAATACGGATCGGTTATACGGCGAGTAAAAAGGTTGGCAATGCCCCCGCAAGAAGCCGGGTTAAAAGACGGCTTCGGGAAGTTGTACGGCTTGTTTTGGCAGGGGCGGGACAGCAGGGTTATGATTATGTCCTTATTGGGCGCAAAGAAACGTTAGAGCGTTCTTTTGATGATTTGATTCGTGATCTTAAATGGTGCATTAAACGTCTTTCAAGTCCGCCGCCAAGTCCGCCGCAGTCTTCTCCCAAAAACATCATTAGAAAAAATGGGTAATTTAAGAGGAAAAAAGCCAAAAAGAATGTTTCTTTTCAAATATTTCACAAAATTATGGCGTTTAATAACTTTAATCCTTTCTTCGCTCTTGAAAGGGTTGATTAAAGTCTATAAATATACAGTCTCACCATTATTAGGGCCTAAATGTCGGTATTTACCCACATGCTCTTCTTATGGTGTGGAAGCCATCGAAAGATATGGCCCTTTTTTAGGGGGCTGGCTTACGGTAAAAAGAATATGCCGCTGCAATCCATGGGGGGCGCACGGCTATGATCCTGTTCCGAAAAATCTTTTAGATAAAAAGACGAAGCGGAAAGGGACAGAAGAATAAAGGCGGAGGTGTCTTGGATAAGAGACCTTCCGATAAAACAGATTGATTTTGAAAGAAGCTTATGGACGATAACCGTAATATGTTGATGTTTGTAGCCACCGCGGCGGCTATTTTATTTGGATTTCAGTTTTTTTATGAAGGCCCTCGCCTAGAAGTTGTGGCTGAAAAAGCCCGCATTGAACGTGAAGCAAAAAAAGAAGCTTATGACGAAGCGGTTAGAAATGGCACAGTCCAAGCATCTGATGCGCCTAAGGCTGTCTCTTCTGATCCCTCTTTAGGTTTTGATTTGCCTGTGATTAAGCATATGCCAAAACCAAGAGGAGACGTGATTTCAAATACGGCTCGGGTGACTTTCAAAACAGATTCTATTGAAGGATCAATTTCTCTTAAAGG
>JADGEY010000079.1 GCA_016744185.1 Emcibacteraceae bacterium
TATTTCAACTGCCGGATGTGATTTATTTCTACCTTCATTTGCTTGTATTTCTTATAAATAACCTAAGGATGAGGTTTCTCTTGATCCTAGATTTTATAAATCCACATCCGCTGCAAGAAATTTTACTTGGAAATGTTATAATAACTGATAAATATTTAAAATTTAAAGTTTATAAATCACATTTAATCATTGAAATATCAGCATAAGATTTTCTACCGCTTATAATTGAAAATTTATATTGATAATCCCTTAATGTGATGGAGTAATAAATCGGAAGTTTACTCGAAATGGCTTGTGTTTCACCGCCAGGGAGGGTGAAATTTAAATTTATTTCCTTATTAACGTCAAACCATTCTTCTAGTTTACCGTTTTTGTTAAGGTCTGGACTGCCTTTTGCATCAATATTAATTAATCCTTTGGCGAAGGATACTTTTCGAGTTTTTGGTGAAATAGGCGTAGATACCATCATACGTTTAAATTCTGTTTTGGTGGTACATTTTTCAGTTTTACTCATGCCAGAGATAAGGTTTGTCATGCGCATTACCGCAATACCATCTGCATTACGTTTATGGATAATTTTTAACAGATCACGGGTTTTTTGGTTTGGGAGTAATTTAGTAAGCTGTTCAACATCTGCTTTATTTGAGCCAAGTTTTATTCGTAAATTTTGATTGTTTTCTTTTTCTTCATTATAAAGATTTTTCCATGTAGCAGCATCGTCGCTTGCAATTTTCCCACCCATTTTAAAGGCATAATAAAAAGTAGCTGAGATAGAGGCAATAAAGAAAATAAACTTAAAACTAAATAAAACCCGTTTGTTACGGCGTTTAATTTGTTCTTTACGGCTGGTTAGTCCTAGTGACATATGTTTTCTCTACTTTAATATTTTTCAAAAGAATTTTTGCATGATTTCATCAAAATATCAATCTCTAATAAGTCAATTATTTCTTTTTTGTATTTTTTTAAAATTCAAATGATAGCCCTGTACGAAAAGAGGTGTTTGTTTTTTCGCTGCCAAGGGGGGCATCTTTATCATAGAGAATATCATATGAAAATTTACTATATAAAGACCCTATTATTTTTAACTTTAGGCTTGTCTTTGATTCTATAAGGTTACGCTTTCCTGTTAACAATACAAAATTATTTGCAAATTCGGCATTTTTAGATATTTTCCATGTAAATATATTGCTTCCACGAAATGAAAATTCATTAAGGGTAGGGGGGGACGGCATATTTAAGATGAGGTGGTTTTTTGTTATAATGTAACTGGGACCACTTTCTATTTTCCAGCGAATATTCTCATTGTTGATAAGGTGGTATCCGATACCAAATGATGTGGTAAAACGCCGTTTAAAAGGGCCAAATTCATCCGCTTCAAATGTCGCAAGCCCAAGCAGATAATTATCAGAGCTAATATCCACATCTAATTTATAAGAGCCACCTATTTTTTGTTTATTCTTAATATTATTGGCTTTGTTAAGGTTATAATAGATTTGCAGAAGATGATGCAGATCACCTGCATCTTTTGTAAGCTTCCCTTTAAACCCATAATATTTAATTCTGCTTTTCCCTGTGGTTAGAAGGACGCTCATTTCCGCCTCTCCTTTCCAAGGCGATGAATTATCGGTAATTTCTTCTTGAACCTTAGGGGAAGTTTTTGGATTATTAATTTCAAGAATTGTAATGTAAGACTGTATATTTGCTGTTAATTCAGGGCTGGATTTTTTAAGCATTTCAATAATAAAGAGAAACTCTTTTTCGCTGCGCTCTTCATAGGCAAGTTTCATTAAAGATTTAATATTAGAGGGAAGGCTAGTATTATCAGCTTTAACCTGTATAATATTCATTGATTGAATTAAAAATATTAGGCAGAGAAGCGGTTTTTTTATCATAGGGAGTATCCTAAGAGGTTTTTAATTATTGATCTTTCTTCTGCCTGTTTTTGGTTTTTTTTTCAATGAATAAATTTATTATAATGTTTTTTTAAATCAGGGCACTGTTATCATGAAACAAAAAAAACTATCATCAATGTTTAGGGCAGTGAATTTTTTTTTATTACTCGGACTGTTCTTGACATATTTGCCTGCAAAGAGTGCTGCAAGTGAAGAAAAAAACAAAATAAAAACGACAGATTGTCATGTGTCAGGATTGAAGACAGCCGTTCAGTGCGTTCAAATGTCACTGCCCCTTGATTGGCAAAAGCCAGAGGGCAAAAAGATTACGGTAACGGCTGTGATTATATCCGCTTTAAGTTCTCATTCAGATTCTGATCCAATTGTTATTTTAGCAGGGGGGCCGGGGCAAGCGGCAAGTGATTTTGGTGAATTTGCGACTTCTATGTTTAGAAAAATTCATAAAAATAAAGATATTATTTTATTTGATTTAAGAGGAACAGGACTTTCCACGCCGCTTATCTGTCCGCAGGGCGAAGAAGATGCAGAGATTAATAGCTCAGAGCAAAGACAGCAAGAATTATTAAAGGAATGCTTAGCGTCCTTTGATGTGGATGTCAGGCATTTTACCTCCTATGATCAAATTCAAGATATGGAAGCATTCCGCACATATATGGGCTACAGCCAATTTAATTTTTGGGGCGGATCATTTGGGACAAGAATAGCGCAGCATTATATTCATTTTTACCCAAATAATGTGCGTTCCGCCATTATGGATGGGGCGATCTCATCGGGTCATAATCTGATTGAAAGCTTTCCTGTTAGCTCGGATTATGCTTTGAATATTTTATTTGAGAACTGCAAGAATGATAAAAGCTGTAATGATGCTTTTCCTCATTTTAAGGCGGACTTTTTAAAAATGCAGCAGGAGTTTTCTGTCAAAAATATTAAAATATCTTTTACCGATCCTGTGTCATGGACGGCGCATAGATTAAAAACATCTGACTCTGTTTTTACAAATTTAATCCGCGGGCCTCTTTATAATGCCAAGAGTCAGGCGGTGCTGCCTTTTGCCGTGGATCAAGCGGTAAATTTTAAAAATTACAACCCTTTTATTGCTTTAGTGTCGGGTTTTGGCTCTTCTACGAGTGGGATTGCTATGGGGTCAATGCTCTCTGTTCTTTGCGCTGAAGATGCTGCAAAAATTAATAAAAAACGGCTGATGGCTTTAAGCAAAAAAAGCCTGACCAGAGGCGCTGCGGCAAAAACATTTATTAAAATATGCAAGCTCTGGTCGACAAAGAAAATTCCAGAAAAAATCACCCAGCATGTCAAAAGTACAGTACCAATTTTAGTGCTTTCAGGAAGGTTAGATCCTGTAACGCCGCCTCATTTAGGGCAAGAGGTGGCGGATAATTTTATCAATTCAAAACATATTATCGCCCATAATAATTCTCATATCAGCAGTGGCTATAGCTGCATGCCGGATATTTTAAATAAATTTTTTGCAGATTTGGATGTGAAAAATATTGATGTAAAATGTTTGGATCATGTAAAGCTTCCGCCTTTTGCGGTTGGCTTTGGCGGGCCTGTTGCTTTACAAAAGCCAAGCTCTGCTGGGGGGGGAAATAATGATTATTGTAAAAGACCTTTATAAATCCTACGGCGATGTAAAAGCTGTAAATGGCATTAATATACATTGTGAAAAAGGCACGATTACAACGCTCTTAGGGGCGAATGGTTCTGGTAAAACAACGGTTTTACGTTCGCTGGCTGGCGTGATAAAGCCTGATAGTGGCTCTATTCATTTAGGCGGGATAGATGTGCTTGATGATACAATTACGGCACAAAAAAAGCTTGGGGTTTTCCCTGATTTATTTGGTTTATATCCCAGATTAACGACGAGAGAGCATCTTGAATATTTTGGCGAGCTTCATGGCATGTCATCTTCTTTGATTAAAGAGCGGACAGAAGAAATTGTAGAGGCTCTTGCTATGGATGATATTATCAATCGCCGTACGGACGGTTTCAGTCAAGGACAGCGGATGAAAGTGGCGTTAAGCCGCGCGATGATTCATCACCCTGAAATTCTTATTTTTGATGAGCCGACAAGAGGACTTGATGTTTTTTCCGTCCGCCTGCTCAGAGGAATTCTGCGCTCGCTGCGGGATCAGGGAAGATGTATTTTAATGTCCTGTCATGTGATGGCAGAGGTTGAAGATTTGTCGGATCAAATCATCATGATTGCAGATGGACATAATATTGCGCAGGGCGGGGCAGCGGATATTATAAAGTCATCAGGGCAAGAAAATTTAGAGGAAGCTTTTGTCTATTTCGTTACAAAATTTAGAAAAGAAAAAGCGGCAGGAGAGAAAAATGTTTAAGCAAATCAAAGCGATTATGAAAAAAGAGCTGCGAGATGCCAGCCGTGATTTAAATTCTTTATTCTCTGCTCTTCTTTATGCGGTTATGGGGCCTGTAATGTTATTTGTGATGTTCACTTTTATCGCAGCAGAGCAAAAAGAGGTTATGGAAAACCGTGAAATTCAAATTATAAGCCAAGGGAGCTCACAGCTTATTGAAAATCATTTTTTAAGCCAAGGCTTTAGCGTCACGGATAGCTCTAAAATCATCCTATATGTGAGCGATGATTTCGAGGAAAACATTAGCAAAGGTTTATCGGGCAGCGTCACCCTTAAAGCAGATTTAAGTTTAAATTATAAAGAAGTGATGCTGGTGACAAGAACGCTCAAACTTTTAAATAAAACCATTGCTTATCAAAGAATGATTGCCAGAGGGGTTGCGCCCTCTTCTGGGTCGGCTATTGATATCCAAGTAGAAGACCGTAATAAAGTCTCTTTCCAATCTTCAATGATGGTGAAAATGATTTTAATTTTCATTACAACAGCGGGGCTTTATTCTAGCATGTCGATTGCGATTGATATGACATCAGGAGAACGTGAAAGATTAAGCCTAGAGCCTCTGCGAACTCAGCCTGTATCAGAAAGGAGGATCATTTTAGGTAAGCTTTTTGTCGCTCTTATATTTGCCTTCATTGGAACATTTATAACCTTGGGGCTTGATGTAATTGCGCTGAGTTATGCGCCGGTGGAAGAGCTTGGGATTAGAATAGCAATTGACTTCACTGCTGTAATGAAGGTTATGATTCTTCTTATTCCTTTTATTATCAGCTTAACAGCGATTCAAATTGCGATTACTTTATTTGCAAAATCTTATAAAGAAGGCATGACATATATGATGATTTTCACTCTGATTGTCACGGGCATTAACTTTCTGCCAGAAAAGATTATGGTAGGTTATTCGTCTTTTCCCTATATCAATGAGCTTGTGAATATGAAACAGCTTTTAACGGGCGGAATTGACTATGTTGTCTTCGCGCCTCTTAGCATCTTCCTCCATCTTATTATCGCAGCATTCTGCGTTTATTATGCTGCCTTAAAGATTGGTAAAGAACGGATGCTAGGCTAAGTTCTTAGAGAAAAATTAATCTATTTCTAAGTCAGGAATGATTTGAGATTTAAGGCGGTAGCTGCTTCCTCTAAAAAAGGCAATTTTTTCGCCCTTTTGGTTGGTGATTGTAACATCACATAGCCCCGTCCGTCCGCCTTGGTGAGTGACTATGGCTTTTGCGGTTAAAAGATCATTTTCAAAGGCGGGCTTTAAAAAATTAATCTGTGCGCCCTGTGCAACGGTGGCAATATTGCCTGTATTTACGGCAAAGGCAAAGGCACTATCCCCCAGCGCAAAAATCATCCCTCCATGGCATGTTTTATGCCCATTTAGCATGTCGGCACGCACGGTCATTGTCACCTCGGCATGGTCAGGGCGAATGACTTTAATCTTCATGCCTCGTTCCTGTGATGCTGTATCCGCATCATACATTGCCTGTACAATCATTTTTGCGGTTTTTTCTTCTTTTTTCATGCCCTGTCCTTTAAAGTGATACATAATATTTATCATTTTATAAACTTTACGTAACTTTAAAGCAGTCCATGGTGCAAAATCAACAGTTAACTCAGCTTCTCAAAAGCTTTCACTCTCATCAGCCTTTAAGGTCAGGCTCTTTGGTCATCACAGTCTTTGGCGATGTAGTCGCACCTCATGGGGGAGAAATATGGCTTGGAAGCCTGATTAAGCTCTTAAATGTTCTAGGGTTAAATGATCGTCTTGTGCGCACAACGGTATCACGGCTTGCCAAGAAAGACTGGCTAGAGCCTGTCCAAATTGGACGTAAAAGCTATTACCATCTTACCAATTACGGCGTAAGGTCTTTTGTAAGTGCAACTTCTCGGATTTATTCAGGCTCTGTACAAAATTGGGACGGCAGGTGGCGCATGGTGATTTTGCCGAGCTCTTTAAAAGATAGGAAGTTAAAAGCTCAAAAAGATCAGCTTAGTAAAGAGCTTGAATGGCTCTCTTTTGGCAGAGTGTCTAATAATATTTTCATCCACTCCAACCCAGATTTTAATATAGTTACGCCTATTATAAATAGGCTGGGACTAGAGGAAGAGGTTATTATTGTAAATGACGCTTCGTTAGAATATACGAGCCAAAATGCAGGAATAAACCTCGTGGAAAAATGTTGGGTTCTTGATGATTTATCACAGCAATATCAATCTTTTATCAATGAATATGAGCCTGTATTTGAAATGCTAATGAGAGAAAGTTCTTTAAGTCCAGAAGAAGCTTTAGCGGTTCGTATTTTAATGATTAACAAATACCGCAAGATCTCTTTGCAAGACCCTGCATTGCCAGAAATCTTACTGCCTGAGGGCTGGGCAGGGACGGTAGCACATCATCTTTGCCGTGATATTTACAAAAAAATTGCAAAATCATCAGAGATTTATATCCGAACGAATCTTGAAGCACGAGAAGAGAACCTTCCCGCTGCGGAAGAAGGTTTTTCTTTAAGATTTGGCGGATTATAGGGAATAATTTTAAACATAAAGAATTAACTTTATTTTATTTTCAGCAACTTAACTTAATGCGATACATTTATTGTTGATTTTTATAAAATTATGTAACACAATATGTTCATCAGAGGATGAAATATAAGATAATTATAGAAAAGAGACTTAAATATGTACGGAGACACTTCTATACAAAAACCGATGAAAATTGCAAAGTCAGGCAGCCCAGAAGAGGCAGAGCTAGAGCGTAATTTTCAGGCGAAAATTGATGCAGATATTAAGATCGAAGCCAATGATTGGATGCCAGAAGCATACCGTAAGACATTGGTGCGTCAAATGTCACAGCATGCTCATTCAGAAATTGTTGGTATGCAGCCAGAAGGCACGTGGGTCACCCGCGCGCCGTCTTTGCGCCGTAAAGTTATTTTACTGGCAAAAGTTCAAGATGAGGGCGGTCATGGAATGTATATTTATTCTGGGGCAGAAACGCTTGGTACGTCCAGAGAGACCATGCTTGATGATCTGCGGACGGGTAAAGCGAAATATTCATCTATCTTTAATTATCCTGCGCTTTCTTGGGCAGATATGGGGACAATTGGCTGGCTTGTCGATGGGGCGGCGATTACCAACCAAGTTGCGCTCGCTCGCTGCTCATACGGGCCTTACAGCCGTGCGATGGTGCGGATTTGTAAAGAAGAAAGCTTTCATCAACGCCAAGGCTATGAGCTGCTGATTACGCTGTCAAAAGGCACGCAGGAACAAAAGGATATGCTGCAAGAATCTGTGAACCGTCTTTGGTGGCCTTCTTTAATGATGTTTGGTCCATGTGATGATGATAGTCCTCATTCAGCCCAGTCTATGAAGTGGAAAATCAAACGCAAATCGAATGATACTTTACGTCAAGAATTTGTCGATGCATCGGTTGGGCAAGCGAAATTTTTGGGTATTACATTGCCCGATCCTGATCTTAAATGGAATGAAAAGCGGGGTCATTATGATTTTGGTGAGATTGATTGGGCGGAATTTTACGATGTTATTAAAGGCAATGGACCCTGCAACAGGGAAAGAGTTAATAATGTAATTAAAGCCCATGAAGACGGTGCATGGGTTCGCACGGCTGCCGAAGCTTACGCTGAAAAACATGCGGCGAAAGAAGATGCCGCTTAAAAAGAGCAAATTTACAAGAATAACGAATTTAGAAAAGAGATTATAAAATGTCAGAAAAAAATTGGCCCCTATACGAAGTATTCCTGCGCTCACGGGCAGGACTTGATCATAAACATGCAGGATCTGTTCATGCTCTTGATGCAGAAACAGCATTGGAAGCGGCGCGCGATCTTTATACCAGACGGCAAGAAGGTATTAGCATTTGGGTTGTTAAGTCAAACCATGTTCATGCTTCCGACCCTGTGGATAACCCTAGTCTTTTTGAGCCTGCAGATGATAAAATTTACCGTCACCCTACTTTTTATGATATTCCCGATGAAGTTGGAAAAATGTAATGAGCAGCATGACACAAAAAGAAGCCCTGACCGCCTACGCCACGCAAATTGCGGATAGTAGCCTTTTCATGGGGCACCGTATGAGCGAATGGGTTTTTAAAGCCCCAACGCTGGAGACAGAAATTGCCCTTATGAACTGCGCGCTTGATCTGATTGGACAGTCCCGCTCTTTCTATACATATGCAGGAGAGGCAGAAGGCAAGGGACGCAGCGAAGATGATATTGCCTATCTTCGGGGGCAAACAGAATATCGCAATCCGCTTATTTCTGAACTGCCAAGAGGGGACTGGGGCTATACGATTGTTAAAAGTTATTATTATAGCGTGTTTGCTAAGTTATTTTTCAAAGCTTTAACTCTGTCGTCTGATAAGCAGCTCGCCGCTATTGCAGAGCGTTCATTAAAAGAAGTGACTTACCATGTGCGCTATACAGGGGAATGGCTGCTGCGCCTTGGAGACGGCACGCAAGAAAGCAAAAAACGCACGCAAAAATCTGTTGATGAACTGTGGGATTATGTGGGCGAAATGTTCATAATGTCAGAAGCTGAAACGCAGCTTTTACAAGATAATATTTCTACTGACATTGCCGCTCTTAGAGGGGCGTGGGATCAAGAGGTTGAGGCTCTTCTTCAGCAGGCAACGCTTGACGTTCCAACGGGAACATGGACGCATGAAGGCGGTAAAACAGGTAAAATGCATACGGAGCATTTTGAATATATTCTTGCCGAGCATCAATATCTTCAAAACCGTTATTCTGGATGTGAATGGTAAATATTATGACCTCTCTTAGCGTTACGGAAAAAGAACAATCCGTCTGGAATATTTTAGAATCTGTTGCTGATCCTGAAATCCCCGTTCTTTCTATTGTCGATCTTGGCATTGCAAGAGAGGTTAATTTTGCCCGCAACGGTGATTTAGAAGTGGTGATTTCACCTACCTATTCAGGCTGTCCTGCGATGGATATGATTAGTGATGAGGTTAAAGGTGCGCTGCATAAAAACGGCTATCAAAGCGCGAGCGTTAAACTCTCGCTAAGCCCTGCTTGGACGACGGACTGGATGAGCGAAGAGGGGAAAAATAAACTAGCCTCTTACGGGATCGCTCCACCTGAAAAAATAACCAGCAATAAACGGGTTCTTTTTGGCGGGCAGAAACAGGTTTCTTGTCCCCGCTGCGGCTCTGAAAATTCAGAACAAATTAGTGAATTTGGCTCAACCCCTTGCAAAGCGCTCTATCGGTGCAAGGATTGTTTAGAGCCATTCGATTATTTTAAATGTATCTAAAAATAAAATAAATAGCCTATAATGATTTAAATAAAGAGCTATTCAGGGAATTAAAAATGCCAGTGTTTCATAAGTTAAAAATATCATCTGTGGTTCAAGAGACAGAGGATACCGTCTCTATTGCCTTTCATGTTCCAGAAAATTTAAAAGAGGAATATAGCTATATTCAAGGTCAATATTTAACCTTGAAAGCAATATTAAAAGGGGAAGACACACGCCGTTCCTATTCAATTTCAAGCGGCATTCATGAAAATGAATTAAGGGTTGCCGTCAAAAAAATCAAAGGCGGACTTTTTTCTAGCTTTGCCAATGACAGCGTCAAGGC
>JADGEY010000007.1:0-21321 GCA_016744185.1 Emcibacteraceae bacterium
ATAAATAGCCATTATTCTTTAACCCTACCAGTTTTATTTATAACTGATTTTTTATTAGAAACCATCTCTTCTTTTTGATTATTATTTATAGCCCGCCCCACATTTGAAGAAATTAAAAATTTTTTATCTTCTTCTGGCTGAGGATTAACCTCTTCTGGCTGAAAAATAATCTCTTCTGGCTCTTCAAAGTTTTTAAGATCTTCTGTAATTTTTCCCGCAAGATCATTAATCGACATATCAGCAGCGACCCCGATTGCACTTGAAAATCCATATGCATTAGCACCGCCATGGCTTTTAATCACAAGCCCATTAAGCCCCATAAAAACCGCCCCATTATGATTGTTCGGATCAAGATGATTTTTAAGAGCATTCAGTGCGCCCCGAGAAAATAAATAACCAATCTTTGAAGTCAAAGTAGATTTGAAAGCCCTTTCAAGCAAACTACCAATCATTTTAGCCGTGCCTTCTGTCGTTTTAAGAGCAACATTACCTGTAAAGCCGTCCGTAACAAGAACATCAACTTTTCCTTTACCCATATCATGGCCTTCTGTAAAGCCAAGATAATTCATTGGGATATTTGCTTCTTTTAAAATCTTATCCGCTATTTGCAAAGATTCGTTACCTTTTAAATCTTCTACCCCAACATTTAAAAGCCCAACAGAAGGGTTTGGCGTTCCTAAAACAGTACGGGCAAACGCCGCCCCCATAATAGCGAACTGAACCAAATTTTTATCATTACATTCCAAATTAGCCCCAAGATCAAGCATAACGCTTTCACCAATTGAGGTGGGCAGTAATGTTGCAAGCGCAGGACGGTCAATCCCTGGCATCATTCTTAATAAAAATTTAGCCATAGCCATAAGAGCGCCTGTATTACCAGCCGAAACTGCGGCGCAGGCCTCCCCTGATTTTACGGATTTAATTGCTAGCCCCATTGACGAATCACGTCCTCGCCTTAAAGCCTGCCCAGGTTTTTCACTCGATGATATTTTTTTATCTGTGTGACGAATTTCACAACGATCTTTCAGGCATGGAAATCTAGTTACAAGAGGAGCAATTTGAGTTTCATCACCAAATAGTAAATATTTAATACTAGGATAACGCTCTGTCGCAAGGGCAGCACCCTCCACAACGATATCAGGAGCATAATCACCCCCCATAGCATCAAGTGAAATAATTAATTCACTGGTCAAAATATAGCACTTCCTTTTATATAGTCTTTTTTCTTTTATATAGTCTTTTTTATATTTATAGATTGAACATTATAAGCTTATATTCAAACTACATTATAAGCTCATATTCAAACTATATCATCATTTTATTAAAAAGTAATGATAACCATTTATGTTCTTATGACAATATAGATTTATTATGCTTCTTCAAGAGTTATTCTTCTACGCCTTAATATCTATTTTTTTAGTGTTTTCAGCACATCAAAAGGATTTTTCTTTTGTAATTTGTTATTTTCAGCCTCTTTTTCTGAAATAATAACGACCCCAAGCTCTTTCCCTGTTATTCCTTCTTTCTTGGGATAGGGCTTAAGATTAAGAGCGATATGCTGAGCAATAATTTCACCGATATTAACGTTCATCTGCCCCCGCCCCCCAAGAAGAACCACGTCCGCATCATCTTCTGAAAAATCAGTTTCACCTTCACTATCTTTAAAATACTTCTTCCCCGCAAATAAAACTGTAAAATCAACATCTATATTTTCTACAGTAGGCTCTAGACTAATAATACAGTTCTGAATTGCGACTGCTTTAAGCTTTACATCAAGAGAGAATTTAACATGCTGAATTTCATTTTCCTGCTTTATAGTGCAAAATGCAGTTAGATCAGACAGATCATTAATCTTAAATCTTTTGATAAGAAGCTGGCATTCTTGGACGTTTGCCTCGATTTTAATTATTTTTTGCTTCGTCCCTATTTTCTGAAAATCAACAACCCGAAGCAATTCGTCCTCTAAGAAATCTTGTCCTAAAAAATCTTGCCCGCCCCCCTCTTCTAACTTTTTATCATTTGTCATTTTAATATCTTTATTCATTAACTATTTTTATAAGAGAGTTCTAGAGAGGTGAAAATTCAAACTTTCCTTTTAAAAGTAATTCTTCTGAAATTTTAGCAGTGAATTTTCTTTCGTTTAAAGTATATTTTGCAAGCATTAGCGCATTATCATTTTTAGAGAAATCTTCATGAAAAAAATTACGCAGGATGATACCGCTAAGCTCTTCTTCCGCATTTTCTGTACGGTACGCTTTTTGATAAGCAATCATACGACCAAAAAAAGCTTCTGCCATTACTTTTATTTTTTTACCAACAGAAAGATCTCCCACGCCCATCTCCCGAAGAGATAAATCCATATTATCAAAAAACACTTCTTGTAAAATTCGGCGAACAGCAATAGATTTTTTACTGTTAATCATATCAAGTCTATCTATGATTAATGTCATATGCAGGCAAATAAGATCAAAACGACCATCCAAATTATCTTCAACATTGTAATCCACGTAAAAACAAGGCATTCTTGATCGCTCAACAATTTTAACAAAAACTATATGAGATATTTTTCTAATTTTCATATTTGAAAAAAAACTAAACATTACGCTCTATCAACCCTAAAATTTAAGTATTCAAATAATTATGTAGCATCCCTTACATAACTATTATAGTAAAATATTGACTATCCTTCAGACTAATGTCATTTTGCACATAAGCGATGAAAAACTTAAAAACAAATAAATAGAAAATAGGACTAAATGAATAATATTTTTAAAACCTGCACCCTTTTAATCATATCAAGCATTATTTTAACAGGCTGTTCTTCACAAAAGTTTTTTCATGGATATATGGCAAATCCGAAATTGGTTAAAGCAATAAGACCAAAAATTGATAATGAAGATTCCGTACGCTCAATGCTGGGCAGTCCAACAGCGAAAGCAACTTTTACCCAGCTTACGTGGTATTATTACGCAAAAAGATCTGAAAGAACCGCTTTTTTTAAAAAAGAAATCACGTCATTAGACATCGTTGCCGTAAAATTCACCCCAAAAGGTTATGTTGAAAAAGTAGTTCATTATAATATGGATAATTATAATGAAATTACTCCTAACGATGATAAAACAATAACTTATGGTAAAGAATTAAACTTTTTATCTGAATTATTTGGTAACATCGGAAGATTTGGCGCAGGCGGCGTTCCTCAATCAGGCAATTAATAAACTCAAAGCTTTTAATAAAATAAAATGGCAGATTTAAACTACTATTTTTTTAAAATTGAGCCGAATTAACAATCAAAACATTAAGAACAAGATCTTCATGCAAGATTTCATTTGCCGTATTTTTAAATCTTTTTTTGAAAGCCGCAAAATCCATAATTCTGGGATGCTGCGGGTCACTTAAAGATTTTTTGGTAACATCTTTTAAAAAAGCATCTCGAATAGCCGGCATTCTATGAACGATTTTTAATTTATTATCATTGCCGTCCACCTCAAGCGATAAATCCATCATCATATAATGCAAAACACGCCCTTTATGAACAAGAGGCACGTTAAAGCGTTCTATTTTAACAAAGTGAATATCAATTTTATGCTTTGCAGGAGCCTCCTTTTCAGGGGGTTTTTCTGCTGCCTCATCACCACCGCCAGACATCAATGCCGCCGCTGCACCGCCGCCGCCCAAAGCAAGCCCAATAACCAAGCCAATAATAAGTAATTTTTTACTGCTCCCGCCAGAATTTTCATCTTCTGTATTTTCATCATTATCTGCCATTACTATTTATCCTAAAAACTTTACTATTTATCCTAAAAACTTTACTATTTATCCTAAAAACTTCTAAATTAGAATTTTATATGGACTTAAAAATGACGATAACCATCCTTCTTAAATGAAATTTCTTTCCCTTGGTTATCAAACATAGTAATTTTTTCACTATGCGTCATTGAACCAATTCTCGTGAGAGGAATATTTAATTTTTTTCCGATCACTTCTATTTCAGCGGTTTTTATTTCAGGCACAGTAAAAAGCAGTTCATAATCATCACCACCATTCCATAATCTATTGTTATAAAGGGTATTTCTTTCTAAAACATTACCAGCAGCTACAGAGATCGGAAATTTATAATCAAAGATTTGCGCCCCAAGCCCCGAAGCCTTACAAATATGGGTTAAATCTCCTGCGAGACCATCTGAAATATCTATTGCAGAATTTGCAATTCCAACCAGTGCCATTCCAAGTCCTACACGGGGTCTTGGCAGGTGATATCGCTCTATTAAATAATCACGCTCTTGTTCATTTTTAACGTCCAATATGCCCTGCAAAGCCATTAAGCCCAATGCACTATCACCCAACGTTCCTGAAACATAAATAAGATCGTCAGATAGCGCATTGAAACGGTGCAGAGCCGTTTTATGACCCACCGTGCCTAATGCGGTAATAGAAATTGTAAGAGAACCCTTTGTTTTGACAGTATCACCCCCTAAAAGCATCCAGCCAAATTCATCTTGCTCCATTTGCAGACCTTGTGTAAATGATTTTACCCACTGCTCGCGCTCATAAGGATCATTCATAGTGTCAGGAAGCGCAAGAGAGACAAGATAGCCGTAGGGCTTTGCTCCCATGCTTGCAAGATCGGATAGATTTACCCTTACCGCTTTACGGGCGATTATCTTGGCATTTTCTGTCCCCAAAAAATGCACGCCTGCCACGAGAGTATCGGTAGTAATAACAAGTTCTTTATCACGAAGAAGAGAAATAACAGCCGCATCATCCGTCAAAGCAAAAGCAGGAGCGCCTTTACTTGCAAGAGCTTTAAAATATTTTTCGATTAGATCAAATTCACCTGCGCCAGAGTTACGAGCTACCATTATTATAGTCCCTCTTAATTAAAAACTACTTTCGCACTATTTTACTGATCTTATCTAGAACGCCATTGACAAATCCGGGTTTAACTTCGTCATAAAAGGCTTTAGTAACGTCAATATATTCGTAAATAATCACGTTAGTGGGAACGTCAGGGCGCTCCATTAATTCATAAATTGCTGCCCGTAATATTGCCCGTACAACCGATTCTATTCGGGACAATGACCAATTTTCACTAAGGGCTGAACGAATATGACCATCAATAATATCTTGATAACTTACAACCCCTTTTAAAATATCCGTAAAAAACTCTGGATCAGCTTTTATATATTGATCATCATCGATTATCTCCCCCAGACGGTTTTTAGTAAAATCCTCTATCGTATCTCGCAGGGAAATTTCGCTCATTTCCAGTTGAAATAAAGCCTGAACAGCAGCTAACCTTGAAGCGCCTCTTGCACTTGCTGTTTTTTTTACTTTTTTCTCACGCATCATATTTTTAAAATTTCTAACAAAATTTATTCTTAAGCTTAATCATACAAAGAGCAGCATCCGCCGCATCTTTGCCCTTATCTTTTTGGTCTATTCTCGCTCTTACCCATGCTTGGTCTTTATTTTCCGTTGTAAGAATGCCATAGCCAATACAAAGGCGATCACGAATAGCAAGCTCTTGTAGCCCTCTTGCGCTCTCGGTGCAAACATAATCGTAATGACTTGTCTCTCCCCGCACAACGCAGCCAAGAGCGATATAGCCATCATATATCCCACTATCCGCAGCAAACCTAATCGCCGCAGGAATTTCAAAAACCCCGGGGACAGAAATCCTGTCATATGCCGCGCCAGATTTTTCGATTTCTCTTACCGCCCCTTTTGCAAGTTCTTCTGCAATATCATCATAGAATATCGCTTCAACAATAAGAATTTTCATCTATTTCCCTTTAACCATAATATCAATATTTTTATCAAATTTCTGATGACCGACAATTTTAAGTCCATATCCTTCAATACCAACTACATTTTTTTCACTATTAGATAAAAGAGTAAATTCAGTAACCCCCACATCAACAAGAATCTGTGCGCCAATACCATAATTTTTAAAATTTGTATTCGCTCTTGGTTTTTCTTCGCCTTTTTTAGCAACAATTTCCGTCAGATAATAGGGATTATTTTCACGTAAAAAAACAAGAACAGCGCAGTCAGCTTTTCCAAGCTCTGCCATCGCCCGCTGCATTTGATTGCGCTTTGCGCCTTTTTCGCCCAGTAAATCTTCGAAAATATTAAAAGCATGCATTCTTACAAGGGGGTTTTTAGCGACCTTTGGATCGCCTTTAATCAAAACAAAATGCTCGGAATGATCTGCGCTAACCACATAAGTTTTCATTCTGAATTTACCGCCAAATTCGCTATCAATATCAACTTCCTGCGTACATTTGACTAGATTATCATGCTTATGACGATAAGCAATCAGATCAGCTATTGTTGCTATTTTAAGATTATGTTTCAGGGCAAATTCTTTTAAGTCGGGCAGCCTTGCCATTGTGCCATCTTCATTCATAATTTCACAAATAACCCCCGCAGGAATAAGCCCTGCAAGACGTGAAATATCAACCGCAGCTTCTGTATGACCTGCCCGAACAAGAACGCCGCCCTCTTTTGCAACAAGCGGGAAAACATGCCCAGGACTCACAATATCATTTTTGCCTTTTGCAGGATCAACGGCAAAAGCAATCGTATGAGCTCTGTCAGCGGCTGAAATTCCTGTCGTAACGCCGGAAGATGCCTCTATTGATACCGTAAAAGCCGTTTCATGAACCGTGCGGTTATTGGCGGTCATCATTTCAAGACCAAGCTCTACAGACCGCTCTTTTGTCAGGGGCAAGCAAATAAGCCCCCGCCCATAAGTTGCCATAAAATTAATCGCATCGGGCGTTGCCATCTGCGCAGGAATAACAAGGTCACCCTCATTTTCACGGTCTTCATCATCAACTAAAATAAACATACGCCCATTTTTTGCATCATCTAAAACATCTTCAATAGAAGATAAGAATTTATGTGTCATTATATTTTTTTCTATTTTATATTTCGCTCATTCTTGCAACGTAGCGTGCTAGAATATCGATTTCCAAATTTACTTTATCACCCATTTTAGACTCTAAAAAACTTGTTTTTTCTTGGGTATGAGGAATGATATTTATTTTAAAAAATGTTTGATCCCCCTCATCTTTAACCTCATTAACGGTAAGGGATACGCCATTAATAGTGATAGAGCCTTTAGCCGCAACAAATTTTCCCATATTTTTAGGCATAGAAAATTCCATTTCTACGCTGCCGCCGGCAGAAGAGATTTTAGTAATTTCTCCTACATTATCTACATGTCCTGTCACAATATGACCGCCAAGTTCATCGCCAATTTTCAAAGCACGCTCTAAATTAATTTTTACTCCCTTGCGCCAAGAGCCTAAATTAGTGCAGGACAGCGTCTCTTCTGATACATCAACCGCAAACCAGTCCTCTCCCTTATCCACAACCGTAAGACATACCCCATTACAAGAAATAGAGCCGCCAAAATCTATTGTATCCGTGTCATAAGAAGTCTTTAATGTAAAACATGTATCACCTGTCTTGACACTATTTTCAACCACGCCAATATCTGTGATAATTCCTGTAAACATTTTCTCTCTTTCTTAAGTTCTTTATTTTGAATAATAGTACCATTTATCACGCCCCGCTGCACCTGATTTTATCAGCTTTAAATCTATTTTACGGCACATCTCTTCTATCGTTATTCCTTCTAGTGCGGGCAAAGCCCCCTTACCGCCCCTGTCAGGTGATTTGAACCAAATGATACGGCTCATTAAATTTTCTTTAATCAGCCCTGTATTAACCGCTGCTCCGCCTTCTGACAAAATAGAATTTATACCCCTTTGATTTATAATCCTCATCGCTTTTTTAAGATCGACCCTGCCTTCTTTATCTTCTGGTACAATAATAATTTTTGCTCCAAATGCTATAAATTTTTCATGTTTCTTTTTATCAGCGCAAACCGTAATAATCCAAAGAGGAACGTCTTTTGCTGTTTTAACAAGTTTAGAATTCAGCGGCACTCTTAAATGCGTATCTAAAATAATCCGCACAGGAGAGCGGCTTTCAAGCCCTTTAATTCTGCACCTAAGGTCTGGATCATCTTTAAGAACCGTTCCAATTCCCACCATGATAGCATCATTTTTTGCTCTAAATTGATGCCCTATTTTACGTGATAGCTCGCAAGTAATCCATTTATTTTTATCATCATTATATGCAATTTTACCATCTAATGTGGTGGCAAATTTAAGAGTAACGAGCGGCAGCGCAGAATCACATTTAAAGAAAAAAGCCCCATGCTGAAAGTCCGCTTCTTCCTTGCAAAGCCCCTTTTCTACCTTAATGCCCGCTTTTTCAAGCATTAAAACGCCCTTACCATTCACCCTCTTATCAGGGTCGTCAGATGCGATAATAACCCGCCTTATTCCAGCATTAACAAGGGCATCGGCGCAGGGCGGCGTTTTTCCTTCATGAGAGCAAGGCTCTAGCGTTACATAGGCCGCCGCCCCAGCTGTATCATATCCAAGGCTCTTTGCTTGCTCTAAAGCATTGATTTCTGCATGGGGCCGCCCCCCGCTGCCTGTAAAGCCTCTGCCAATAATATGAGAATTTTGACCGACAATGACGCAGCCTACAGAAGGGTTGGGCGAGGTCAGCCCCTGCCCTCTTGCACCAAGAGCCAAAGCGACCTGCATAAAATAATAATCATCTTCTGAAAATTTATTTATCATCCTGCGTTTCAGCTATTTTACCAACGAAATTTTTAAAATCTTCCCCTGCTGTAAAGTCTTTATATACCGATGCAAAACGTACATAAGCAACCGTGTCCATATGCTCCAGAGCTTCCATAATCAGCTTGCCAATTGTATCCGTTGGGATTTCGCTTTCTCCCAGCGATTCAAGCTGGCGGACAATACCATTAACCATGCGGTCTACTTTATCTTCTTCCACAGGGCGTTTACGCAGAGCTAGCTGGATAGATTTTTCCATTTTTTCCCGAATAAATGGCGAGCGTTTACCGTTTTTTTTCATCACCGTAAGTTCTCGCAATTGCACCCGCTCAAAAGTCGTAAAACGAGCGCCGCAGCCCGTACAAGAACGCCGCCGCCTAATGGCTGAATTATCTTCTGTCGGACGTGAATCCTTCACTTGAGTATCTTCATTACTGCAAAAGGGACAGCGCATTTTTAATCTCTTTCTTTGGCTTTAGTAAATTGGGAATTCAGCACAAAGTGCCACGACTTTATTACGTACAGAGGCTTCCGCTATGCTGTTATCCTCTGGGTTTTCTTTAAGCCCGTCCAAGATTTCCAGAATATAACTGCCAATTTTTTCGAATTCCGCTTCTTTAAAACCACGGGTTGTTCCCGCTGGCGTTCCAAGCCGAATCCCTGACGTTACAAAAGGTTTTTCAGGATCAAACGGTACTCCATTTTTATTACAGGTAATATTCGCCCGGCCAAGAGAAGCATCCGCTGCCTTTCCCGTAAGCCCTTTTGGACGAAGATCCACAAGCATTAAATGATTGTCCGTGCCGCCAGAAACAATATCACAGCCGCCCTTCTGCAAGCTTTTTGCCAGAGCCTTGGCATTTTTAATCACCTGCGCTGCGTAACTTTTAAATTCAGGACGAAGAACCTCGCCAAAAGCGACCGCCTTAGCAGCAATAACATGCATTAAAGGTCCACCCTGAAGCCCTGGAAAAACAGCCGAATTAAATTTCTTACCCAAATCAAGATCATTGGTCAAAATCATACCGCCTCTTGGTCCCCTAAGCGTTTTATGAGTCGTTGTTGTAACCACATGCGCATATTCCATCGGACTATCATGTAATCCCGCAGCGATAAGCCCTGCAATATGTGCCATATCCACCCAGAAATAAGCCCCAACAGCATCTGCAATCGCCCGAAACCGTTTAAAATCAATCGGACGAGAATAGGCAGACCCCCCTGCTACAATAATTTTAGGCTGGCATTCGCACGCAATGCGTTCAATTTCATCATAATCAAGCAGCGCAGTTTTTTCATCTACGCCGTACTGCACGGCATTAAACCATTTTCCCGATTGAGCAGGCGGTGCGCCGTGCGTTAGATGCCCTCCTGCGGCAAGAGACATTCCTAATATTGTATCCCCTGGTTGCAGAAGAGCCATAAAGACCGCCCCATTTGCCTGCGCCCCTGAATGAGGCTGCACATTGACATAAGCCGCATCAAAAATTTCTTTTGCCCGCTCTATCGCAAGAGCTTCCGCCACATCAACATATTCGCAGCCCCCATAATACCGCCGTCCGGGATAGCCTTCCGCATATTTATTGGTCATGATAGACCCCTGTGCGTCCATCACCGCTCTGCTGACTATATTTTCAGAAGCAATAAGTTCGATATGCTCTTGCTGGCGCTTTGCCTCATCTGTGATACTATCAAAAATGGCTTTATCTTGATCTTCTAGTGACGCCATAAAAAACTGTTCTAATTCATTATCTCTAGACATTAAGCTGTCCCTTTATATGTTGTATTTTATTCTACTGAAATATTAAAAAAATTACAGTATTTTATCAAGGTATTTTATCAAGCCGTCCTTGGTGCCGCCCGCCTTCAAAATCTGTATTTAGAAAAATTTTAAGGCAGTCCCTAGCAACTTCTACGCCTATTGTCCTACCGCCAAATACAATAACATTCGCATCATTATGCTCTCTGCATAATCTTGCGGTTAAAGCATCATGGACAAGAGCCGCCCGAATATGGAAATGCCGGTTTGCCGCAATTGAAATCCCAATGCCCGACCCGCAAATAAGCAGCCCGGTATCAGCCTTCTTATCTTTGATTGCACTAGATAATTTCAAAGCATAATCAGGATAATCGACAGATGTCTCATCATCACATCCCAGATCAAGTACCTCATAGCCCATATGGATAAGGTCAGCTTTTAAAATAAGTTTTAATTCAAGACCCCCATGGTCATTTGCAATTACAATTTTCCCAGCCAAAGATTAATTCCTCTATTGCGTTTATAATTAAAAAAATGAATATATTTATTAGCATATTTGTAAATTTTAGAAAATCAAAATCGCAAAAAAAGAACGGCTCTAAAATCCGTTCTTTTTTATTTTTTATTTTGTTCTTTTTCCATAACATATTTAAGCTTATTTACCGCCACACGGCTTAGTTCAGCTTGCGATGTTTGCGGCGAGCCAACAATAGAGACTTCCCTGCCCGTCAGGGCGCAAACCGCACTTACCTTAACGCTATTACCAATTTGAACAAATTCTATTAAAACTTCATTTCCGCTCATCAAATTTTCTTTCAAGCGGCAGATGCATATTTATCAATATCCAGCCTCGCCCAAACAGCTTTTAAAGAAGTGACAAGGTGATCCATCATCTCTTCACTATGAACAGGGCTTGGCGTAAAACGTAATCTTTCTGTTCCTCTTGCCACTGTTGGGTAATTGATCGGCTGAACATATATGCCATATTCTTTCAGCAGCATATCCGATGCCTGCTTGCAAATAACAGCGTCCCCAACCAATAAAGGGACAATATGACTTTCAGAAGGCATAACAGGAAGGCTCGCATCTTTCATTTTTTGTTTTAAAAGAGCTGCATTTTTTTGATGAAGTTCTCGTTCAAGCGAGGAGCTTTTAAGATGCTTAATGCTTGCCACCGCCCCCGCTGCAATAACAGGAGAAATCGAAGTGGTAAAAATAAAGCCCGAAGCAAAAGAGCGAATAGCATCAACAATTAAATCGGACGCTGTAATATAACCGCCCATAAGACCATAAGCTTTTCCAAGCGTTCCTTCAATAATGGTCAGCCTGTCCATCAATCCTTCTTGTTCTGCCACGCCGCCGCCGCGCGCGCCGTACATGCCCACTGCATGGACTTCATCTATATATGTTAAAGCATTATAGCGCTCTGCAAGGTCACAAAATTCTTTAATAGGTGCAACGTCACCATCCATCGAATAAATAGATTCAAAGGCAATTAATTTAGGAGCATCAGGGTCAGATGCCTCTAGAAGCTGTTCTAAATGAGCAAGATCATTATGACGAAAAACATGTCTCTTACAGCCACTATGAATAATCCCTTGAATCATAGAAGCATGATTAAGCTCATCAGAGAAAATAATTAAATCAGGCATTAATTTACCAAGCGTACTTAACGTTGCTTCGTTTGAGACATAGCCAGAGGTAAAAAGCAAGGCAGATTCTTTACCATGAAGATCGGCAAGTTCTTTTTCTAATAAAACATGATAATGATTTGTGCCGCTAATGTTTCTCGTGCCGCCTGCCCCTGCGCCCACTTTATGAAGCGCCTCTTCCATTTCATAAATCACGCTCGGATGCTGTCCCATACCAAGATAGTCATTCCCGCACCAAACAATAATATCAGATGACCCCTTTTCACACCGCCAAATAGCATTGGGAAAATCACCTTTTTTACGTTCTATATCCATAAAAATACGGTAACGCCCCTCATCCTTTACACTCTTTAATGCATTTAAGAATATTTGGTCGTAATTCATAGCAATAACCCTGACTTAATATTTAGTAACTACAGCTTATACTACTCTTAAAAATACTCCTACTCCAACTTAAAAAGCAAATAAAAACAAAATAGCACCAAAAGCCAAAGCTGTTGATGCTATCCATACTATAATTTCAGCCTTCTCAGCTTTGAGTTATATCAAACTTATTTATAGCCCTATTCTATGCTCCTGCAAAACGAAGCTGATCCGCCCAGAAATTTTCTAATAAACGAAGATTATTGCGCAGATCAGTAACATCCTTATCAGAAAAAAGTGACTTTTCTTGCACAGCCTCTAAATTTTCATCAAATAGATCGCTGACAAGCTTGCAAACTTTTGCGCCCTTATCGCTTAGCCAAATACGAAGCGAACGACGATCATGGGTCGAACGTTCTTGGTTAATATAGCCCACCTTTACCATTTTCTTTAAATTATAAGAAACGTTTGAGCCTAAATAATATCCACGGCTTCTAAGGTCACCAGCGGTCATTTCATTATCCCCAATATTATAAAGCAAAAGAGCCTGCACAGAATTAATATCATCCATGCCAACACTCTCCAAACGCTGCTTTACAATATCAAGCATTCTACGGTGCAGCCGCTCTATAAGTCTCAAACATTCTAGGAAATTTGATTTTGTTCTTGCTTCTGGCGTTTCATGCCCGCCAATCATATTACTGCTATAAATTTGCGACATATTATAGTATCACCTTATTTAAATTGTTTTTCCAGCCAAGTGTTTTATAAATGAATATCCCTAACAAGCTCTTAATCTTAACCCAAAAAATTTCTTTTTTTATATAGAATTTATAAAGAATTGAGTGCTAACGTGTTTGTCTCTGTTTTAAAGTAATTGATAATAATAGGAAACAATATGACTTATGGTAAATACCCCCAGAGCCGCTTACGCCGAAACCGTTCTTCTCATTGGTCAAGAAGATTACAGCGTGAAAATCACTTAACCACCAATGATCTTATCTATCCAATGTTTGTTCATGATGGAAGTGACAGTCAAATTACGGTAGATTCTATGCCTAATATTTATCGTTACAGCGTGAGTGCTATTGTCGAAGAAGCTAAAAAAATTTACGATCTTGGAATTCCCGCTATCGCATTATTTCCCAATATTGAACAAGATTTAAAAACGCCCGACGGAGAAGAAGCAGCAAATCCAACCAATCTTATTTGCCGCACTATTCGAGCTTTAAAAAAATCTGTTCCCCAGCTTGGCATTATTAGTGACGTTGCCCTAGATCCTTATACCACGCATGGTCATGACGGCGTTATTGCAGAAGGTGACGTTCATAATGACCGCACGATTGAAATATTACAATATCAAGCTCATATTCAAGCAGAGGCAGGCTGTGACGTGCTTGCTCCTTCTGATATGATGGATGGGCGAATAGGTGCGATTCGTCAAATTTTAGAAGAAAAAAACTTAAATAATATCCAGATCATGGCTTATGCTGCTAAATATGCTTCTGCATTTTATGGTCCATTCCGTGATGCTGTTGGCACAGATTCTGATATTTATATCAATAAAAAAACTTACCAAATGGACTATGCAAATTCTAAAGAAGCGATCAGAGAAGTTGCTCTTGACATTAGCGAAGGCGCTGACAGCATTATCATTAAACCAGGAATGCCTTACTTAGATATTATCCGCATGATCAGTGATGAATTTTCTTTTCCAACTTTTGCTTATCAAGTCAGCGGTGAATATTCCATGCTCCATGCCGCAGCAGAAAAAGGCTGGCTTGACCTAGATGCCGCCATAGTTGAAAGCCTTACCGCCTTCAAGCGAGCAGGGGCAACAGGTATTTTAACCTATTTTGCAAAAGATGCCGCAAAACTGCTTTCATAAAACTTAAGATCATAAGGAAGGCATAGTACAAACGCCTTCTTATGATAAAAACCTTTCTATTAACATGGCATCTGCATTAATTCTGCAACAGTCAGCGCGCCGCCGTCCATTTCAACATATGGGCAGCCCTGAGCCATTTTCAAAGCTTCTTCCATGGTCTCTGCTTGCACGGTCGTATATCCTGTCATAGCACTGATCCCTACGGCATCTTCTACCGTATTAATCGTCACTTTTTTAGGATTCATCATTGGCGTTCCTGGATTAATCACAGCGTCCCCTAACCCTACAAGCCATGCTTGCCACTTATCCTTTCCGGCTTCGCCTTCTTCTTTAGTCGGAGCTTTAGCTCCCCCTAGATATAAGATAATATATTGTTTCATAAAGATACCTCCCTTTAATAATTTCAATTAATTATATGCAGATGATACAGTAAAGGGACGATAAAAAACAACAAAGTTTTTCCATCTATCCCTAAAATATAAAGTAGAAAATTATTGCGCTAAATCATTTGGAAGTTCATTAAGAGCTTCGTCTAGTTCATAAAATGTTGGCTGATATATCCCTGGAACTGACTTACGCCCAATTTCTACTGAAATTTGCGGCGCATGACCATGCAGATGGGCAATAATAATATCTCTGATAACATCAAAGAAATGCCCTTCTTCATCTACAATCTGCTGCAACCTGCTCGCAAGAGGGGAGGCAATCGTATAAGAAATCAAAATCCCAAGGAAAGTCCCAACAAGAGCGCCGCCAATCATAGCCCCTAAAATTTCCACAGGCTGGTCAATCGATCCCATGGTTTTTACAATACCCAAAACCGCGGCTACAATCCCAAGAGCGGGAAAAGCTTCTCCTAGAATAGCGAGGGCGTGCGCTCCTTCACTTTCTTCATGATGATGTTTTTCCAAATCCTTCAAAAGAACATCTTCTACCTGATGAGGATCATCAAAATTCATTGTTGTCATTCTCAAATAATCACAAATAAATTCTACAACATGATGATCAGCTGCGACTTTTGGAAAATTTTGGAAAATTTTGCTGTCATGAGGGTTTTCAATATGAGCTTCAAGGGCAATAACGCCCTTACTTTTAATAAGCTTTGTTAGAATAAAAAGCAGACTCAATAAAGCCGTATAATCTTCTGCTTTCCATTTCGGGCCTTTAAAGGCCTTTCCAAGACCGCTGCCCGCTTTTTTCAAGGTAGAGCCGCCATTTCCCACGAAAAACGATCCAAGACCTGCGCCGCCAATCATCATGCCTTCCAAAGGAAGAGCTTTCAAAATTGGTGCCATTTTGCCCCCAGCAATAACATAGCCGCCAAAAACCATTCCCATTGTGAGAATTATACCAATAATAATTAGCATTTATTATACCTCTTGCTTATTGCGATTTATCCATTATTCGAATCATACTTACTAATCCACTAATATTTTCTATATTTATAGTTAAAGGATATTAAGTAAGACTTAAGAGGAAGAATTTTACTAATTAATATGAGATATAACAGGGCTTTAAAGATAGCTGCCTAATAGTTTTTTAACCCTGCCGCCAAAACCCAATTTAAAACGAGCAATGCCTATAGCTTTGTCAGTGTTAATACCGCCCATATCCAAAAAATGAAAATTCCGAGATTTTAAAAAAACGAGTGCCTCCCAAAGAATTAGGTTCATTGCCTTTAAAGCACGACCCTTCTCTCCGTTCCAGCCCACATGATAAGTTGCGCCGCAACCATGGGTTAAAAATATTGCACCTGCAAGGGGCATATCTGTTTTTTTTGCATTCTGCGCATAAGCAAATACAGTGATTACTTTATTTTTCTCACCCGAAAGTTTTGCATATTGTTCAATGAAGCTAACGGGAAGTCCATTATAGCCAACCTTTTTTTGTTGAGCTACTTCTTGCTGTAGAATGAAATCTATATTTTTTTGATCATAGCCCCCAACAACTATTTTTAAATTATGTTTTTGTGCTTTTCTAATCATATTGCGGTTTTTTGCATCCAAACCGTCCCATAATTCTTTTTCTGACCTTGTAAGGTCTATATTAAGAGTTGTATAGCCTGTATAAACTTGCCTTCTTTTTTCCTGCAATAATATTTTTTCTTGAGCTATCGTCTCTTCCTTACTCGCATCTTCATCAATAGTTTCGTCAAGGCTCTCTGGCATTATAATCATAAATTTTTTAAATTTTCTGGGATATTCTTTTAAAATTTTCTTTAAAACTGCATCTTGATCTACTCTAGAGACCTGCCCAATAAAGACGGGGCCTCGCTGTATAGCCCCGACCTCAAAAAATTTTAAAAACCGACGCTCTATAATTTGAACCATCGCAATAGGAACATCATTTTTGTAAAAGATAATTCTATTAACCTGTGCGCCAGACTGCCTAAGAACAGCCCCATAAGACCAATCTTGCTGAAAAGATGAACAATGAGCTTTTTTCAAAAGATCATTCCATCCTTTTGCCCCTATTTGGTTATAAATAATTTCCAATTTGTCCATACTCACTATTCAGCTCATTCTTTTTATGGCATATTAGACCTCTTTAAAAAATAACAAAAGTTACTTTTGAACATGTCTATAAAAAAAAATAAGCCACACACTGTTAGGGGACATAGAATTAAAAGCCCTCATATGACTAAAAATGGTATTTTCTATATTTTAAAACGCCTTATCTTTCCCCTTTTAGGAATTTTATTTTTTCTTGAAACTATGGTGTATTTCATATTAAAATACGGTTTTAATGTTTGTTACGGCATATTCTGCTGATTTATATCCCTATAACAATATATAGGATAGACTTTTTCTTCATTTAGACCTATATGATCTCTTATATCTTAAAATTATGAGAGAAATATAATGACTGAAGTTTCTTTGGAATTAATCAAACAAGCCGCCGAAACATTAAAAGATGCTGTTATTCGCACGCCCATCACTCATTCGATTACTCTATCAAAAATTACCGGCGCTGAAATTTATATCAAATTTGAGAATTTACAATTCACAGCCTCCTTTAAAGAGAGGGGCGCTCTCAATAAATTATCAAATTTAACAGACGCACAAAAAAAAGCGGGCGTTATTGCAGCAAGCGCAGGCAACCATGCACAGGGCGTTGCTTTTCATGCTAACCGCCTTGGAATTCCTGCAACAATTTGCATGCCAAAGAACACCCCTTTTATAAAGGTTACTCAGACAGAAGAATATGGGGCAAAAGTTATTGTAACAGGAAATTCATTTGATGATACAGCGCAATATGCTGCGGATACAGCCTTAAAGGAGAGCATAACTTTAGTCCATCCTTTTAATGATGAATATGTCATTGCAGGGCAAGGAACAATTGGTCTTGAAATTATGGAAGATGTCCCTGATTTAGATATTATTCTTGTTCCTGTTGGCGGCGGCGGCCTTATTTCTGGCATAGCGGTTGCGGTAAAAGCTTTAAATCCTAATATCAAGATTATTGGCGTGCAGGCGGAAAGATTTCCCTCTCTTCACCGTGCCTTAAATAATTATGATTTTAACGATCAAGGCTCAACCCTTGCAGAAGGGATTGCGGTTAAAGATATTGGCGCAAAAACATTAAAAATTGCCCAAAAGCTTGTCGATGATATTCTTCTTATTAATGAGACAGATATAGAAATTGCAATTTGCTTAATGATGAATATCGAAAAGACTGTACCAGAAGGTGCAGGCGCAATTCCTCTTGCTGCTGCATTAAAATACCCTGAAATTTTTAAAGGAAAGAAAACAGCTTTAATTTTAAGCGGCGGCAATATTGATACTCGCCTTCTTGCCTCTATTTTAATGCGAGGGCTTGTTAGAGACGGCAGGATTACAAAGCTGCGTATTGAGTTAAAAGATGTACCAGGTGCGCTTGCTATTATTTCTGGTATCATTGGCACAAAAGGCGGTAATATTATTGATGTCTCTCACCATAGGCTTTTCACAGAACTCCCTGCGAAAGAAACATATTCAAATATTACGTTAGAGACACGCGACAGACAAAATCTATTAGAAATATTAAAAGAGCTTAATGATGCAGGCTTCACCGTAGAAGTGAATAGATATACCGATTTATAGATTAATAAAATTATATCTTTCTCTCTAATCCTAACGCCTTATTAACCTTAATCCATCATTATAACACTCATAATGAGAATAATAATAATGGATTTTTAATATGGCGGATGAAAAACGTCCAATAATTATCAAAAGAATTAAAAAAGTCTCTGGCGGCGCACATGGCGGTGCGTGGAAAGTGGCTTATGCAGATTTTGTGACCGCAATGATGGCATTTTTTATGTTGTTATGGCTTTTAAATGCAACAACGGAAGAGCAAAAAGCAGGTCTTGCCGAATATTTCACTCCAACCAATGCAAGCACAAGTGACGCATCTGGAAATGACGGTGTGCTGGGCGGTGTCTCTATGAATCCAGACGGCTCTCAGGCTAGTGCAGTTACAATATCTATCCCTCAAGTAAAACAAAAAATTGTTAAAGACACAAATACTAAAAGCACAGAAAATTCAGAAGAAAAAACGTTAGAAGATGCCATGGCAGCCAAGGAGCAAAGCGCATTTGAATCTCTTGCAGAAGAAATCAAAGCTTCTATCCAAGAAAGCCCCGAGCTTAGCCAGATGCAAGATCAGATCATGATTGATATCACAGAAGACGGCATGAGAATTCAAATTGTTGATAAAGATCAAAGATCAATGTTTAAGCCAAGTTCAGCAAATCTATATGAATATGCACGCAAAATGATCAAACATGTGGGCGTTACAATTGAGAGACTTCCCAATAGAATTTCCATATCAGGACATACGGACGGCGTACCCTCTCGCAATAGAATATATAGCAACTGGGAACTTAGCTCTGATAGAGCCAATGCAGCGCGGCGCGTGCTTGCAACAACTAATATTTCACCTGATCGTTACGCTGAAATTTTAGGGAAAGCAGGCATTGACCCTCTTTTGCCTGATAGCCCTAACAGACCTGAAAACCGCAGAATTACTATTTTATTGATTCGTGAATCTTCTACATTACCTACAAATTTTCTTGACTGAGAAATATAGAAAAGCCGAACTCTTTGTAAAATAACGAGTTCGGCTTTTTTTAATATCATTTCACTTTGCAGGTTAAAAATTACCTGTTATTATAGGTATGGTTAATGATTTAGGGAAATATATGGAATTATTTGAACAACCTCTTCAAATGTGGCTTACATTTGGGTTTATTTTTGTTGCGATTATTTTCTATGCAATGGACCATATTCCGCTAGAGATCACCTCTCTTGGAATTCTTTGTAGTTTAATGCTGCTTTTTCATTTCATGCCTGTTGAAAGCGATCTTGGTCAGAATCTTCTTGGTCTTAAGGTAATGCTTGCAGGTTTTGCCGATCCTGCGCTTATCTCTATTCTAGCTTTATTGGTTATTGGGCAAGGAATGGTTCAGACGGGCGCACTGGAAAGCCCTGCTCAGACGCTCGTTAAAATTGGCAGTAACTATCCCATTGCCACCATTATTCTAACCCTAATTACAGTCATGATTATTAGTGCTTTTCTAAATAATACGCCTGTTGTTGTTATCTTTATTCCCATTATCATCACTCTTGCTGATAAACTTGGGCGTTCTGCTACTCTTGTTCTTATGCCGCTTAGCTTTGTTGCTATATTAGGCGGTATGACGACCGTTATCGGCTCTAGTACCAACCTGCTTGTTTCTGCATCATATGAGGCAAACGGCGGGCAAGCGATCGGATTTTTTGATTTTACCGTTCCGGGGTTGTTTATGATGGGGATAGGCTTTCTTTATATTATTTTTATTGCCCCCAAACTCTTGCCCGAGGAGAATACGGAAAAAGACAATATTGTTAAATTATCAGGCAAGCAGTTTATTATTCAAATTGATCTTGCCGCAGGAAACAGTTTAATTGGCAAAAAATCTATCGCAGGAATGTTTCCTGACCTTGCAGGGGTAACCGTTAGGCTGGTAAAACACCGAGGACAAGAATTTCTTCCGCCTTTTGATGATATTACCCTTGCCAGAGGCGATGCCTTGATTATTGCAACCACTAGACGGACGCTTGCCGAAAAAATTGGCAAAGACCCCAGCCTATTGCAAGGCGTTCTAATGACCAGCGACGATGAAGAATATGAAGAGAATGATAAAAATAAAAAGAGCCAACAATTTGCAGAAGTTATCGTTACCCCTGCCTCTCGTTTGAACGGAAACACGCTAGAAAGAGTGGGCTTCTTACTACAAGGCGGCTGTAAAATTCTAGGCATTCAGCGGCGTTCCCGCATGATTAGAACCTCTATTAATGACATTAGGCTTCAGGCGAGCGATATTCTTCTGGTTGTTGGAACGCAAAAACAAATGCACGCCCTTAGAATGAATAAAGATGTTCTTCTTATGGAATGGTCGATGAGCGAAGTTCCCACAAAATCCACGGTTTGGGTTGCGCTGGCTATTTTTTTTGGGGTCGTCTGTACAGCCTCTACGGGGCTTATTCCCATTCCCATTGCAGCAACAATTGGTGCCTTTTTTATGATCCTATCGGGCTGCCTTAATATCAGGCAAGCTTTGCGGTCTATTGATAGCCGAATTTTCCTTCTGATTGGCGCTGCCCTTGCCATGGGCATCTCGTTACAAATGACGGGGGGAGCGTCCTACCTTGCGGATAAAATGCTTGAGCTTTTGGCGGGGGCTTCTGTCTCTGTAATATTATCAGCCTTTTTTCTGATGGTCGCTATTTTAACAAACGTGCTCAGCAATAATGCCACCGCCGTTCTTTTCACCCCTATAGCCGTTCAGATTTCTCATAGCTTAGGGGTTAATCCCATGATTTTTGTAACGGCGGTTATTTTTGCCGCCAACTGTTCATTTGCAACGCCGATGGGCTATCAGACAAACCTGCTTATCATGGGGCCAGGGAATTATAAATTTAGCGACTTTCTTAAAGTTGGCGTTCCGCTTATCATTCTCCTCTGGGT